>JAGYHQ010000021.1 GCA_018456245.1 Tenacibaculum sp.
TTACAGTTATTGGATTAATACCCTTACCAAAATTTAACTGTGCCTTTTCAAGCATTTTTGTTGTTTCCTCTACATCTCTAAAACGTCTTGTAAAATTATTATTCTTAATTTCTTGCTCCCTATTTGATGCTGAAACTTCTTTTTCTATATCTTTTTGATTTGCTAATAAATCAGACAACCTACCTGCAGAACTTTTTTCGCCAACTTTAATATTAAACTCATAAGGTTTTACTAAACTTTGATTTAGTTCTACAATTCTTGTTTTAAGTTTAATATCAAAATCTAAATCTTTTATTGTGATTTCATCTCCAACATTTAATTGTGTTTGGGTTTTTCTTAATTCAATAGGGTCAGGCAAAATATTATATAAAACTCTTGGTATAGAATTTTCATTTAAAAATTGCTGTGCTTTTTCTAATAGTTTGTTTTTTGCCTCCTGTATGTAAGTGTCAGGCATTTTAATATCGTGCAAAACATATTTATCTCCCTTTCTTATTTTTAAAGTTTTATCAGGAAATATTTTTTTATTACTATCTTCATAAGATATTATTTTAAACTCTTTTTTTGAGTTATTGAAACTTTCTATCTCAAATTCATAACCAGCTAAATAGCCTGTATTAAAGGTTATTTTGGCTGTTTTTCCTTTTCCTAATAGTTGCTTGTTTATATCAAAATCTAAAGACGTATCCCTAAAAACTAAAATATCATTTGAAACACCTGAAATAACTCCCTCACGATGTGGATATATTTCATCAAAAGTTACAGCACCCTCAATTACTCCATAGCGGTCAGTATTTTTTTCAATAGCAGGAATAGACAAACGCTTTCCGTGTTCTTTTGGTACATTTCTTTCTCCACCAAAAGCATATAAACGAGTGATAATATTTTTATCGTTTAATTTTTGGCGTTCAATAGTTCGTAATCCTTTTTTAAACTCAAAAACTAAATCTGTTTTTGTACCGATTTTTTCAGTTAAGTTTATCGTTTTATTATCATTTGTAAAGTAAAACTCTAAATCAAACTCTTTCGCTATTTTTTGAATAACACTAAAACAGTTTTCATTTTTAAAACTTAAATTTTTATAAATAGTTTCAGGGATATTACCAACAGAATAACCTCCACCAAAAACACGATTTAAATTCTCAACAACTGAACTTATAAACTTATGAGCATTAGCCATTAAATAAAAATCATTTTCCCCATTAAGCATATAAATAGCATCTTGCATCAAAAATTGATTGCTTACAAAATCAATATTATACTGATACTCCTCTGTTTTATTTCTCTTAACAGAAACCTCACTATTAATTACATACTTCTTTCCCCTCCAATTAATACAATCACCTATTTTAAAATCAAAAAACTCTTTTAAAACAAAACTTGACTGTACCATATCAATACCTTGTAAAGTCCGTTTTAATTGAGTTCCATTATCAATAGAAATATCTATAATTGTCTTTTTATTTCTGTAAACTCTCATCTATATTTAATTTTACATTAAAAGAAGCGTGATTTTTATTTATCTTCACATCAAAACCATTAGTTAAAAAACATTTGTAGGTTTTACCTTGTGAAATTACATTACGAAAGTTGCTTTTTGATAAAATTTTCTTAAACTGTTCGGTAGTTTCTGTAAGTTCTGAACTATCACTAAATGATTTTGTTATTTGAAATTCAAAAGTTTTAAACCCTCTGAAATCTGAAAAAGGACTTGAAGTATTGAAAGTGGTTATATTTAAAGGCTTTAGTTCAGGTAAATAATCTAATGTTTTTATAGAATTTACTACAAAACCAAAACTACTCCTCAAGTCATAACCATCTATAGATAACTCTTTACCTGACTTTGCAGGTTTTAATTTATCTGTAAATTTTGGTAATCTTTCATTTAGGTAAATATTTAATTTAGCATTACCACTAACATACCTTTGTGTTCTTATTTCTTTAATAGTTACCTTATAATTTCCGTATTTTGAATTTAGGTTAAATTCCCCTAACCTCTTTAATTCATTAATAACTTCACTTAATGATTTATTTGTTAAACGAGTATCAAAAAAAACATTTAAAACAAAATCTTTAGCACTCCAAAATATATCTTCATCATTTACTAAAGGCTGTAAATAATCTCCCCAATCATAAAATGTATCTCCTAATCGTGAGGGCATATTTAAAATACCCTCATAATTCATTAATACCAATCCGTAATATTTTAAAGGTTTATTATTTATTTTTTCCATAATTTAAGACAATAAAGTTTCAATGTTTTGCAACCTAATATTCATACTTTCTAAATGCCTGTTATAAGAAGTATTATGTGCTATTTGCTGTAAATAAATAAGGTTGTTTTGTGCAATTTTTACACTTTCTGCCACATCAGTCATTATACTGTTTACCGTACCAGCCAATATATTAGCAGTATCTTCTGTAACAGTTGTTATTGCTCCTGCCAACCCTTTCTTATCAGGTTTATTAACTTCTCCTAAAAGCCCTCCCTCAATTCCTCCCTCTTTCGCTATCTTTTTATATACTTCAAAACTGTTTAATGCTTGTTGTGAAAGACTTTTTTGGAGTTGCCCCAATCTTTTTATTTCTGATGGTGTTAAGTCTGATATACCGTCAGCCTTCCCATCATTATCTGATAACTCGGCAAATTCATCAAAAAACCTTTTTGATAAACCTTTTAGAACTTGGTTTTTAAATGAGTTCATTAAAGCGTTTCTCATCATATCACCAAAAGACTCTTTCATTTCATCTACAGATGTTTTTCCATCTTTAAGGTCACTTAAAAACTTATCCATAAATGTTGACCTATTAGCCCCTGTCATCAACTCTTTTAACTCATCTTTTAATTCTGCTACCTTACGCCTTGCTTGTTCTGCTTTCTCTTTAAATTCTTCTATTTTCTTTGGGTCAGTTCCACTACCCTTGCCTTTTTTACCGATTTTTAAACCTAAAAACTTAACTTGTTTACGTGCATTACGTTCAGCCTCTTCTGCTTTTTTTAGATTATTTTCAAGTTCTTTTTGTTGAGCAATAGCATCAATACGTTTAGTCCCCTCATCTTTTCCGAAACTTTTAGAAATGGCATAGTCCATTTTTTCAATAGCCTTTTCTAATCTACCAATAGCCTTTTCAAATTTTGCAGTATCAGAAACTACTTCAACAGTTAAAGCACTACTTAAAACACTCATTGCTCCGCCTATAATATCTCCTGACGCTATTTGTCCGATACCACTTGCAACTCCTCCAAGTTGCCCCATTAAACCTGCCATTTCATCATTTCCAAACTTTGAAAATATATCAGATAATCCTGAAAAAGCGGTTGAAAATTCCTGTGCTACTCCTGCAATATCTTTTCCTATCTTTTCGTTTATCTTCCTTATCTTATCTTGAGCTTTCTCATAGGCTTTTGCCCCTTCTTCTGTATTTTTATTTATTGATTTTAACTCTTTTTTAAGCTCTCTTTTTTTATTGATTAAACCCTTTCTTGATAATGATTGAATTGTTTTGTAAAAATCTTCCTCTTTATCTTTAGTTCCATTAAGTCTTTCTTCAACTACTTTTAATTTCTTCTTTTCAGCTTGGATTAATATTCCTAAAGATTTTTGCTCGTTCTCATCTTGAGATTTTTTAGCCATCTCTTCAAGAGCCTTTATTTTATTACTTATAGCATTATAAGAAGTAGTGTCTGCTTTTAAATTAATATTTATAGGCATTGGTTTTAAATCAAGAGGTTGTACCTTTTTACGAGGTTTGAAAATTCCATTCGCTTCTCCCTCATTTAATAGTTCAATCTTTTTGTTATAATCTTTAGTGTTATTGTACAACTCAATTAAATATTGTCTATAATCTTCTGCTTTTAAATTGTTATTTTCTTTAATACTTTTAGCTAACTCTAAATCTCCATTTTTAATAGCTAAAGCATAATCTTTATATGCTTTCTCTTTTGCTTTTAAAACATCTTTAAAAGAAGTGTCAGATTTTCCATCTCCTTTTGGAGTAGTTGGAGTAATAGGTGTAGTTGTTTTTTTAGTAGAAAGTTTGGCTTCAATTTCTTTTATAGCTTCCGCTTCTTCTTTGTTGTATTGCCTTATTAATGCTGAATTATTTTTTGCCTCTTTTCTTTTAGTTGCATATAACTCTTTTACAGCTTGTTTTTCTGCTTCAATTCGTTTTTTCTTTTCCTGTAGCTCTTTCTCTGCAACCTCCTTGTTTTTATCAGCAACCTTTTTAATCCCCTTTTCAATTTCTTTTTGAAGTTTTTTTATTTCCTCTTTTGTCTTGTTTAAAGGGTCTAAATAATTTGTTTTAAAAGGTGTTTTATCTGCCCCTCTTGTTTGTGTATTTTCATCTAAATACTTAACAGCATCTTCTTCATTATCAAATTGTACTTTCTCTTTCTTATTACTATTAAATTCTTCTACTGCTTTTGCTATTTTAACAGTTTGCTCCCTTTCTTTTCTATATAACTCTTGTAATTTAACTTCTTTTTCAGCTTGTTCCGATGCCATTCCTGCTAACTTTATCTTTTCAAAATAAAGAGCATTAACACTTTGTAAAGATGATACTAACTGCTCGTTAGATACTTTTTCTAAATTAATATTTCCTAAAAAGTCAGGATATTTTGCATTTAAATCATCTAATAACTTTTTACGGATTTCTTCCTTTTCATTAGTTAGTAATATAGTATTAACTAATGTATTTAAACCATCTCTTTCCTGTGTAATTAGTTTTTCCTGCCTTGACATTCCGTCATTTACATCTAAAACTCTATTTAAAAAACCTGCAAACTTATTAGATACCTCGTAAACATCTTGCCCTAAATCTTTTAAAACACTTTCAGCTTGGTTTTTTAATACCGCCCATTGGTTAGTGTTAGATTTCATCATTTCAGCATAGGCTGTATTCATAGCCCCTAAAGTGCTTGAATAACTTTCTAAATCTTTAGTCACCCCTTTTGCTTTTGCTCCTGAAACTGCAAGTATAGCCTGTAATGCTTCAATAGACCCTACTTGTTTTTGTATTTCTGTTTGATTTCCTTTAAATGAATTATACATTGCCTGCATATTTTCCTGCAATGTTTTTGTACCGTCTAACTTACCTGCTTTTTGTAAACCAACAATCGCAGCTCTTATTTGTGTCATTGCTACTGATGTAGGTGTACCTTGTTTAGTTAAACTTGCTACCGTAGCTAACACTTCATTTAAAGATATATTAGAAGACGCTGCGATAGGTGCAACTTGTGCTATATTGGTCGCTAATTGTGAAAAGTTTGTTTTACCTAATTTTACGGTATTAAATAAAGCATCTGCGACCTGTTCGGATTTAGAGGCATCAATACTAAAAGCATTTAAAACAGTTGTTAATCCGTCCGCTGCGGTTTTTGTATCTGTTACCCCTGCTACCGCCGATTTTGCTGAAACCTCTAAAACTTTTAAACCTTTTGCACCATCATAACCTGCTGAAACTATTTCGTAATATGCTTTTGCAAGGTCTGCTGGTTTATCAGGCGAAATATTAGAAAGTTCAAATACAGCAGAAGAAATACCTTTAAAATCTCTTTTTGTAGCTTCTGATATAGTTGAAACCTCACTCATTGCGTGGTTAAAATCTTTTACTAAATCATAAGCCTTACTTGCTATAATTGAAAATGAAGCAATAGCACCAACAGCAATAGCACTAAAAGGATTTATTTTAGCTATTTTGGTTGCCATATTCTGCACAATACCAACAGCATCAGCAGACCCTTTCAGTAAACCACTATTATCTAACCCTGTACCAAAATATAATGAATTATCTCCTCTAACTACTCCCATAATGATAATATTTTTTATTATCAATATTAGTAAGTAGTTGTTTTTTAATGGTCTATTTTACAATATAGTTTCGGTAGTTTCTGTAAAAAAATACTTTAAGTAAAAAGATTGTTTTTTTTAAAAAAACTTGCACAATATACAAATGTATATTATATTTGTAGTGTCAATAATTAAAATATCATTTAGCAATGCTTACAAAAGAAGAAAAACAAAGAAAGAAAAAACTAAAAGAAGAATTAAATTTCTTTTTAGACAATTACAAAGAAGTAACTATCAGAGGCGAACAAATAAAGAGATATTTTGATGATAAGATTGAGGAACTGATAGAAGAATTAAAACAAATGGGGAAGTAAAATTCCCCTTTAAAAACATAAATTATGATTACTAAAATAAATGAATTAAAAGAAAAATATGTTAATGCTACTTCTGATAAAGAAAGAGAGCAAATAAATAATGAAATTTCTAAATTAAGTAGTGATGATAATTTTGCTGATGCAATGTTACAATCATTAAATGATAGTGTTGATAAAGCAAAAAAATTAAATAAAGATATTAAAATAAGACAGCAGTTAGAAGGGGTTACAGAAATATTACCATTGTCTTACATTGCTAAAACTTATTTTAAAAAATCTCGTGGTTGGTTACACCAACGACTTAATGAATATAATGTAAATGGCAAACCTGCAAAATTTACAGATGAAGAAATTAATATCTTTAATAATGCTTTAAAAGATATTAGTAATAAAATAGGCTCTATAAGTATTGTTTAATACTTTTAATTATTGACACTAAACCCTACACATTGAGCCGTTGTGTAGGGTTTATCTTTTACCCATTAACAACCAAACTCATATTACTTTTTTCAATATTTCCATTTCCAAAGTTTTCTATAATGCTTGTACCAAAAGCACGAGCAGAGCAATTTTCAAAAGCATTACCAATACAATCATTTACCTCAAAATAACAATTATCATAACCTTTAACAAATGAAGTATCATAAACTTCTGCCTTTGCGTTATCAAATAAAATAACTTCACTATGTCCTGAAACTTCTAACTCTACATTTGCCAAGCCTACACATTGAACATTACTTAATTCGTGTTTCCCCTTACTATAAATATTGTGTTTATTTAGTTCTTCTTCTGTAAACCATTCTTGTAATTCTTTTGAGGTCATTATATCAACAGGAATATCAAAAACTGATTTTGCTTTTAAAAGCCATTGTATATTATCAAACATCAATTTCCAACATTCCTCTTCATTGAAATTTTTATGCAACCTATAAACTTTTAACCAAAATTCTTTACATAAAATGTTTTCATCTATTTTAACCTCCTTTAATCTATTAAATACTATATCAAATTTTTCTTTCATCTGTTTATTATTTTACATTGCTTAAAACATCAAATAAATGTTTAGGCTTTTGGGTTTCTTCTTTTTTTGTTTCTGTGTTAGGTAAACTTGCTGTTAGTAGTAATAAGTTTTGAAATGAAATACCTTTAAACACATAATCAAAACTATAATGGTAGTAGTTACAAATTGACCCTATAAATTCATAAGGATTAAACTTTTTTACATCATCATTGGATTTGTTTGACTTGCAATTTGGAAAGAGTTCAAAAAAAAACCTGTGTTAATCTTTAATGATGTTTCATAAAATAACTGATATAGATCTTTTCCTGTTAAATTTTTCAAGAAAAAATTCACATACCATTTAGGGTATTCAGTAGATTTACCGTGTGATAAAATAGCTAAAACTTCTGCTATCTCTTTTCTATATTTTAAAGCATCTTTTAAATCTACATTTTCTTTTTCTCGTATCTCGTTAGGTATTTTAAGCATAGGCTCGGCACACAATGCTAAAACCTCTAATGTAGGAGGTTTTATTACGAATAATAATGTTTTTCTTTGTTTAAGATTTTTAGGTAACATTTCATTTTCTAAAACCTCAATTTCATACTTTGATGGTTTCTCTGTTATTGCTTTTATTAGTTGTTCTTGGTTGTTCATTTTTTACTCTGTATAAAGAAAGAAGTAAGAAGTATTACCTCCTTACTTCCTTTGTTTTTAATTAGGCATCTATTGTTTTAATCTCATAAGGAGACCCCTCTACCCCTGATGATGAAACAGGAGTGTTAGCAATTGCTTTTACGTGAATTTTTAATAATTCTCCTTTTGTCATATTTCCTGAATACTTTGCAGTACATACAGCATAAGGCATTTCTATTCTTTTTTTAGTTCCTGCAACCTCCTCCGATTGGATAACAACAGATAAATACTTATTCGGTATTTGTTTAGGAGCTTTGTATGTTTTAGTGGAAGCGTCATACTCTCCTCCTAATAACATAACTGCTTGCTCTCCTGTTACTCCATACAAATCAAATTCAGCAACTGTTTCAGTTCCTCCTGTAACAATAGTTAAATAACTATCATTATTTTCTGTTTTTATAGGCTCTGTAGTTGCTTCTCCTCCTTGAAAAGTAAGAGTGTTAACTGCAATGTCTGTAAATTTTGTTAATGATGTACCTACTACACCATCTCCGTGAGCTCCAATCAATATGAACTCAACACCTCTTATATTATCGTTTTTTGCCATTTTTATTATTTTTATATCGTTTGATAACTTAACTTAAAATTATAGAAGAATAAACCATCTTCCTTACTGTTTTTCATTAATCCATTATCACTATCTATTTGAAAGAAATAACCGTTAATTTTAGCATCTTCTAATAAAGGCATTACTACCTTTACTATTTCTTGAAACCTCTTTAAATTAGGTCTTCCTGACTTAGTTTCTTTAACAAAGATGTTTACATTAGCAAAACCAACTTGCAAATATTTATTATCATTGGTTAATGTACCAACAGCGATATTTTCTTTTTGGTCACCATTAGGTATATCATTTATGTAAACTTTACCTGAAATTGTATTTTTAACTTCAATAGTATTTACTAATTGATATAATGCTGACGATATGTCAATACTATTTTTCATTTGCTATACTTTCTAAAAGTTCTCGTATTTCTTGCTCTGTTGGTGCTGACCCTGAAATAACATCTATATGATGTCTTCTTTCTAAAGCACAAGCATAGTGCATTCCTGCAACACCGATAAGAGCATAACCCTTTGGATAATCTCTTGCTACTTCTTCTGCAACCTGATAACCGATAGAAACTCCTGTATCTCCATCATCTCCTATCTTTTTGAAATTAGCATCAACCACCTTACCATTATTCAGTATTATATAACCAATAGATGACCTTAAATTACCAGTATCATCAACATAAGTCCGTAAATCTCTTGCTTTGTTTACAAACTCCTCTCCCATATATTGAAATATTTCAATAACCTTATTATCTACTTCTTCCTGAAAATGTTGTAATACATTCTCAACTTGTGACATATTAAATAATGCTTTTAATCCAGCCATAATTCACAATGGGTTTGATAGTTATGTAATTGAACAATCGTAAACTCTTTATCAGCATAAACTAACTTTTGTCCGTCAATTTCAAAAGGTTTTATATCCTTTAACTTACCACAGAAAAACTTTGCTTTATAATCTAATGCTTTAGTTTGTCCTGTTGGCTCATAACGCCCTTTTATAACGATTTCTTTATCGTCTGTTTCATTTATTCCTGTATCATCATCAATTTCTGTACTGATTATGATTTTTGCGTTATGTGGATACCTTTTTATCATTACTCAAATGTTACACCTACATTTAATGGTTTCAACTCGTAATCTTTTGCTTTTCCATCATTATACTTTCTGTAAATCTGTATTGCTCGTTTTTCTAACTCTGCAATATTGTACTTTACCGAAAGTTGCCCCTCTTTTAATTCAGATAATGTTATTAGCTGTTGGTATAAATCAGCAGTAGCTAACTCAACATCTTTTAAATCCGAGTTAGAATAAGTAACCGCCCCATCAATAGAACGGTTACTTAAAACAAACTCAAAACAACCATCTGAAATATCAGAGAATATAGGGTTTGATTTTATAGCTTCAAGAATAGTCATACTACACTGTTGTCAATTTGTCAAATTCAACTTTAAATGTAGCCTCGTCTTCATCTGATAAATCATTAACTATTTCTATTAACTTCTTATCCGATACATCAACTCTTATGCTAACGCCCATCGCTTTTAAAACACCGATTACCTCTGATTTGGTCTTTTTAGCGTCATAAATAGTAATAGTGTCATCGTTTTCAACTTCTGTTTTATCTACCTCAATAGCATCATCAGTATTCAAAATATAGATACTATCTACATCATTAAGCACAGGACAAACATTCGCTTGTGAGCTTGAATATTCACGCAATGCAGGTCTATTTACACTATATTTAGATACTAAAATGTAGTTATCTATTTTTTGATATTCTACACCTGTTACTGAGTGTCTTTCTTCTGCAAGTGAACCATATACCAAGTCACCAACATTTAACGAGTTTAAGAAAGTAACCGCATCCTCTTTCCAAGGATTAACCGCTACTTGTTTACCATTTGCATTTTCAATAATACAAGTTCTGTCAATCACAATAATAGTAATGCCATATTCAGCTTCTAAAAACTCATTAACCTTTTGTAATGTAGGTCTTTGATTGGTGTTGATAGCATCAATATAAGTAGCATAACCTGATTTTACTTGCTCATTTTGTCTAAATTTACGAGCTAAAGTTTTACCCATTAAAATAAATTTAGGACTATCTCCTTGCTCTGTTGCTTTATCTAACACTTTTTCAATATCATCTAATGGTTTTGCATCTGCTTCACTCCATTTTTTAGATGCTCCGAAAATGTTACCCTTTGGAATTTCATAATCTAAACGAACACCAATACCATTATTGTTTTCATCTGTAATAGATGTAACACCAGTAGATAATGCCTGTAAGGTCATAAACTCTAAACGTTCATAAACACCAATTACACACGCTTTAGTATCTGCGAATAATTTCTTAACTACTTCACTCTCTAAACCACCTTTATTTTCCATAATATCCAAGTCAGATAAATCTTTCTCACCTAAATATTTTTCCATTCCAAGTTTTGGCACATTCCCATCAGCAGTTTCAACACTTGCTCTCTTTTTTAAAGGCAATGCTGAATCCATACTAACAACATCTGCCATTACTCGCTTATACTTACCTCTAATAGTAGACCATTTTAAATCTACCGAAAAAGTAGGTTTTAACCACTCTTTAAACAAGTATTTAGGCTCTTCGCCTTTCTTTCCATTAACCTTGTTTTCTAATGCTTTTGCAATCTTGCCAAACCATTCTTTTACAATATCTAAAAATCTTGTTTCTTGCATCTTACACGAAGTTTATTAAGTTCAACTTTGTTTTCACACTTTCAGGAATTTCAATAGTTGTCGTTTCTGTGAACGCACCAACATTTACACTTCCTCTTACCATAATAGCCCCTAATGGTTTTTCAACCGATACAGAACTAATTAATATACCTACGGCTTTATCTCCGTTAGAACCATCTATTGCCATAGGCTTGTAAACATCTCCGTCTTTTATAATAGGGTGACCTGCTACAATCACTTTGTTAGGAAATCCCTCCACATCTAATGTGCGACCTCCTCTGACAGTTTCAAAACAATCAACAATAATAATAGTATCATTGTCTGTGTTTACTGTCTGTCTTTTTTTTACTAAATCTACTGTTGCCATTTTTTAAAATTTACATTTCATCAACAATCGCTTCTGCTTGTTCATCTGTTACTGTAGTATCAGAAATACCTCCACTTGGTAATCCTCGTCTTGCATTAGCACCCACAAAGTCTTTTTGTAAGTCAGTGTATTCTTCCTCTAAACCTTTTATTTGTTCTTCAAAAGGAGTTTCACTTTCTAAATCAATACGATTTATCCATTTCTTTTGGAATTTTTCAGGTAATTTTGATTTTGAAATAACAGCTTGTGCTTGTTCTAATTTCGTTGCTCTTGCTTTCTCTTGAGAAAGATTACTAACAGTATCCATTAGTTGTTTAGCCCAAGCAGGAACATCATCACCCTGATTTGGTTTAGGTTCATTGCCACCTTGTCCATCATCAGGAGTTAATGTTTTCAAAAACTTGCTTTTAAAAGTTTCTACCCCTTTTGTTACTTTTTTGTCGTGTTCACTTTGTAATGTTTTAGATTGCTCTAATACTTTGTCAAACCCAACTTGCTGAACATAAGTTGCAAATTCTTTTGATTGTAAAACTGCTGAAAAATCTAATGTAGGATTTTGAGGTTGTAATGAATTAACTACCCCCTCTATTTGGTCTTCTGATGTAATATTAATAACATCTGCAAGCCCCTCATTTAGCCCTGCTTTTTTTAGTGCTTCTTTGAGTTTCTCTTTTAGCATAATAAATTGTTTTTAATTTAACTTATGCTAAGTTACATTTACAGACCTTTTTATTTTTTAATTTAAACTACTTTAAGCGGTAGTTTCTGTAAGTTATTTAAAAACGTCATCTTGCACTGTCCTTTCACTTAAAAATACCATTTCTGAAAGTTCAATTAACACTTCTTTTGTAAGTCCTTTATTTCTTTTGTGTAAAAAATACCATTTGCTAAATATTTCTCTTTTAGCTTTTAATCTATCGTTTCTTTTCATACTTTCAAGTGATTGATTAATGTCGGTTTGTTTTAGATAACTATTAAATTCCTTATGTAAAAAAACTATCTCCTGAAAATGAATAAACAACTCTACAATAGACATATTTATATTGTGTTTTTGCAGATAGTCTTCACATTGTTGTATGAATTTTTGTTGTTTGTTCATTTTTTTGTATATTTGTGATGAAGATTTTGGAGAGACGACTTGTGCGTCGCTCCCCCTAAAAAGGAAGAGTTAATTTATTTATTCTTCCTTTTGATTTTTTTATTAAATACTTTTTTTAATTTTTTTACATTATAATTTTTAATTACCCCATTATTTAATCTTATTATTATTTGTTTAATAGTTTTTGCTCTATTCCCTAATAATGCAACTCTTAAACCTTTCCATATTTCTAGCATAGGATAATCGTGTTCAAGATATATATAAACCTCTTTTACTATTTTTTGGTCAGATGCTGATTTTATAGAATTTTGAATTGCATTTTTACCTATTTTGGAAGTAGGAATTTTAGCGTCTGAATATTTTTTTGTTTTTAAATTAATTGCATCAGGATTTTTGACCCCATCTTCATTTACAATATTTAAAAGCCTATATTTTACCCCATATTCTTTTGCTAAAAAAGTATATGCTTTTATGTTCTTTTTTTCTTCTTGTGGATTTTGATTAAATTTTTCAGGAATTAGAAGTTGTCCTTTAGATTTAAAATTAATTTCTTTATATTCAATTTTCTCTCTAATTTCATTTTTTACTCTTTTATACACATACCCCTCATCTTTCACATACTTAAAATTATCTGAAATATACAACGGTTTAGCCTTATAAGACTTTAACTTATCTGAATGTAGTTTTATAAACTTTTCGGCTCGTTTAGGTATGTTTTTAGTATGTCCTGTTGGTTGCTTTTCTCCTTTCAGATACTTAACAAAATCCTTTGTATCCATCAGTTTAGATGTCGTGTAACATAAACATTGAGGATGCCAACCTGTAAACTTAAAGTCTTTCGGATATTCCCCTGCTAACTCATCGCAAATACATTTACCTTTGTGTGCTCCGCTTGTTTTAACAACAACACCTAAAACAAAATTCATATTCTTTCTTCTCTCGTGGTCGGCAGTTCTGTAAGCAATGTTTACTTCATTTCGTGCTAATCGTAAAGCGTTTTTATAACTACTGCGATATACTCCTTGCCCTGATTTATAGTTTTTTGCAGGGTTACTCAATACTAATTTACCGTTTTCATCTCTCACTCTCCTAAATCGTTTATTAGGCTCTTTTAGGTATTCCCTAATATCACGGCTCAATTTAGATGCGGAACGCCCCTCTGTTAGTCCTGCCTTTATGAAATTATCTATATGCTCTCGGTTTTGTTTTGTGATGTTCCAAACTCTATCCGATAAAGTATAACCATTGTGCGAACGATTGATAAAATTATTTAAAGCCTCATTATTTCGTTTAAAGTATTTTTTCTTTTGTTTTTCAGGTACGTTTAAACCTTTAATATAATTATTTACAAGGTTATCACTATGCTTATGTGATAACTCTAAACCTTGTTTTATTTGCTCTGAAATATGATTAAAATAAATCTTTTCATAGCGTTTTATTAAGGCGTTGAGTTCTTTTTTTACTTCTACATTTCCTTGCCATATATTCTTTTTACCCTTTACTTTATACCTGCGAAGAATTGAAGCCAAATCATTGCTTAAATTAGCGTATAATCGTTGCATATACCACTCTTGGCGAAGTAGCAAGTTAATGAGTTCTTTATGTTGTAGTGGTTGTGGCATTTATTCAACTGTTAGTAAATAATCCATTCTACTCCAACCTCCACTTGCTGTTGCACTTACAACTTTCTTATCTAATACATCAAGAGGTAATTCGCTTAATAATTTACCCCATTTGTATTTACAAACAGAAGAGTAATCGTTATTAACAATAATACTTCCCCATTCCCCCTCATTACTCACTACCTCATCAACAAACTTTTTTACTGTATATTCTTTTGTGAGTTCAACAGAGTAACCTGTTGTTTCATCTCCTCCAACTCTTGTGTTTTGTGTTAATTTAATCATTTGCTTTAAAATGTTTTTACATCTGACAATTCGTGCTCTTCATAAATCAATGTAGTTACATCTACACCAAATGAAACTTCATAAGTCCATCGTCCATCTAACATTGAATAATGACAATCTACAACAATTCCTTTTGGACTTTCAGGAGTTATGTGATACACTTCATCTGAAATATTAAACTTTGGTGTTTTCATAACTAAATTTAGTATTTAATTGTATCACCTAAATCTTGCACTTTATCTAAATTACTTTCTTGTCGCAACCTCTCTTTCTCTCTATCTTTATTTTTTATCATAGGGTTAAGTTCTGTTGCTGTTTCTTGACTAATAATAGCTTTACCTCCACTACCTTCTACTAAGGTCTCTACAATTTCTTTTAAGTTTTTAGGAAGCACAGAGGTAAACTTAACTTCAAAAGAAGTATCATCATCTTTTAGTTTTAAATTAGGATTAGTAATATTTGTAACTCCTGCTTTTATAATACTTAACATTCTACTGATAGCTACTGAGTAATCTCCTTCATCCCATTTAGCTTTTAATATAGACCCCATAAACATAAGTTCTAAAGCAACACCTGACATTGCTCCTAAACCTTTTAAATCTGCTGGAGTTAGATTTGTAGTATCAGATAAAAAATAGATTAGTAATACTAAAGTATCAAACTCTAATTTTAAAGATTCAGGTGCTCTATCCCAAGATAAAATACTTACATCTCCTGATACTATTTTTCCATCTGAAGTTTGTACCATTTCTAAACGAATAGACTTACTATCCCCTTTAACTTTATATACCTTACCTTTAATAACATATTTAGGGTCAGCGAAATAATCGTTAGTATCGCAGAATTTAGAAAAAGTCATTTCAAACCTATCTATCAAATCCTTTACATACTCCCATTCAGGCGACTCTTGAGAAAGATAAACTACAGGTATTTTTCCAAATAAATTAACAACAGGATAACCCTTTAATAATTGCCAATTACCATCTACACTTTTATATCTAAATTCTTGGTCTTCTGTATAAACATACAAGTAAACAACTTCTTTATCATTTTCTGTTTTTTTGTATTCCCAACCAAAAGCGGTTAAGTCGCCATACTCATCAAAATAAGGGTAATATTTACCGTTTTTAGAGGTTAGTAATCTTGATTTTAATTTAATATTACCATCTCCTTTATTTACTTCATAAAATATAATTGTCGCTTCTGTTTCAGACTTTACTGCTTCTGCAAATTTTAAAAGTGTAGCATCTAATCGCAACTCTTTCCATTTATCTAAAATAGTTTCTGTTAAATCATTTACTTCATTCGGTACTATATTCACAGGACTACCAAAAAGAAAAGATGATGCACTTTGCACTATCTTACGCTGAAACGGAATAGCAATTTTATTGACTTCAATAACCTCCCCACCTGTTACTTTATTTTGTCGTTTTCCTACCTGATTTTTACGAACATCTCGTTTATTATTGTACTCGTTAGCATTATTCAAAACATCTTTTTTAGCGTTTTGAGATAATATTTTATGAGCCTTTTTAATATTTTCAGGTTCTGTACTATTTAATAATTCTAAAATATCTGCCATTGTTCTATTTATTTAAAATAACCCTAATTCTTGAACTGTTTCTTCTGTTTTAAATGTTTGTTGTTTTGGTTTTAATTCAAAATATACTCGCATTAACAATAAATCTCTCCAATCAGGAGACCTCCCTAAATCTTCTTTTATTTTAGCTTTTTTTACTAATGATAGTTTATTTGTTACTTTCGGATTTCTTTCAATACTCGCAAGTTCTTCAATTATCATTTCTCTATCAGCTGGAGAAATATCAGCACTGATATTAATTGCATTTTCATTTATTCTTTCCGCTAACTTAAACAAGCATTGTGTTTGTAAATTTTCATAAGTCGGGACATCTTGTTTATTTTGACTTACCACTTCTTTAAATGGTTTAGCATTATTCGTAAAACCACAAATCCCACAGTTGTCTACAACACCACCACCGACACCGTCTTCATCGGCTACACTTTTGTTTTTAGAAATTTGATACTTAACACGTAGGGCTTCAATACAGGCTTGTATTTCTGTTGTTTTACTTATATCAAAACTTTTAACCTCTATTAAGTCCCAACTATCCCAAACCCCTATTCTTGCTTTATCACTTCCAAAACGTGCAATATCCGCTGTAATGTATTTATCTCCTGTTTTTACTATGTGGTCATTTTCAAAAACAGCTACTATATTATCATAATCACATAAAGCATAAGGATTGTCATCATAATCCCAATTTCCTTTTAATAATCTCTCTCTTTTAGCTTTATCTTTAGTTCTTTTTAACCTTTCAATATATCCACTCTCTATAAATGGGTTATCTTGTACAAATGCTTGAAGAAACTTTTTAAGTGTTTCTAAAACTCCTTTTTTAAAAGGCTTGTAAAATTCTGTGTATAACCAATTCTTTTTAGGGTTACACGTAATAAATAATTTAGCTACTACATTGTACTTATCATTATAATGCCTACCGATACGTGTCTTTAAAACATCGTAAGCACCGAAATTAATCTCTCCACCTTCTTCTATCCATCCACCAGTATATTCAGCAGAACCAAAACGTTCATACAAAGGGTCTCTTGGTAAATATTTCAATTCTAACAAATCAATCCTACTCCCATTATCAAACAAAATAAAATTCTTTTGTCCGTTGTATTTGAAAGATTTAACCCCATATTCTTTAGCTGCTTTAAAAAAAGTAATTAAAGTTGTTTCTGTTATTCTTTTTAATTCTTCCCTGCCTATAAACCATTTTGTTTCAGGATAACATAAACACATCATCATTAACCAAACACAGCCTGTCCAAGATTTAGCACCTCCTGCCGCACCTCCATAAGTAAACTCTTCGGTTTCATCGTCTGTTAATATTTGTAATGCCTCCTCTTGCTTTTCGTGTTTCTTACCTTGAAATATTGTAATAAAGTCAAAACACCTTTTCTTAAACAATTCAATAGCTACATCAACAGGATTTATGTTAATCTTCATTTCTTGCATTCCAAATCTGCATTAATGTTTTTTCGTCTAATTGATTTAAATTTATTTGTGATTTCTTTTGGTCATTATCTTTTTCATAGAAACCTATATGTCTTGCTATCATTTCCATTGCTTTCTCTTTTGAGACAAAATGTAATTCAATAGTTTCTTCTGTCATTTCCTCTCCTAGTCTACGAGTTGTCTTTTTGTATTTTGTAATAAGTCTTTTAACATCATCAGGTAATTGCTCTATTTCAAAAGGTGTTAACCCTATTGTTTGAGTTATATCAGAAAACGCCCAATTATAGAGTTCTTTTAAAACATCTAATTGGGTTATTTTTAACTCTTTTGCTCGTTTCTTTTTGAGTTCTTGGATGTAGTTTTGAATTTCAGGTTTTATAAGGTTTTCATTCCCTATACTATGTGCTGTCCTTTCACTATACCCTGCCCTTATTGCTGATTGAGTAGCGTTCAAATCAACAATATATTCTTCGCAAAATTGTTTTTGTTTTTCTGTTAGTTTATTATTACTCATTACCAATTAACTTATTTTTTATTTCTTCGTAACTCTCGTTTATCTTTTGGTTTTCATTACCTCCTTTCATCAGAATAAAAGTCTCATTTTTAAATAATGTAACTATTAATATTTCATCTACATTTACAAGACTTGTTTGTGTTTTGTTGTCTTCTGTGATTGTTACTTCTATAAATTTCATACTGATTAATTTTAATTAACTAAAATATCATTAAATACTTCTTCTAATATTTCTATTGGGTAACTTTTGACAATCCCAAAACGAGGGTCAGGTATTTCATCAGGAATAATATTCTCTATTTTACAAAGCCTTGAAGCCTTGCGTCCTAAATTACTTGCTAATTTTAAAGGCATTTTAATACCATTTAGTGTTGCATAACCTGCTATCGTAAAAGTTTGAGGTCGTGTAGTTAATTGTGCCTTTATTTCTTGCACATCACTTTCAATAGCATTCATTCTTTTTTCTTGAGCCACTAATAATTGAGCATTATACAAAAGTTGCTCTGCTGGACTTAATTGTTTTTGAGTTTCTAACTCCTCCCAACGTAAAACCAATTTAGCTCGTTCTTCATCATTAAACTTTGTTCCTATATATAAACACTCTCTTTTAGTTAGTTCATACATTGGTTGTTTTCTACCTGTTGAGTCTTTATATTCACTCAGGGAAAAATTTCCCCCAGTGATTTTACTCCAAGCAACCTCCATTTTTCTAATTGATTTTAATAAATCATTATGTGGTTTTCCTGTGATTTGAGCAATCTCTAAACTACTCATTGTCTTTTTTAAATCTGCTAACATTTTTCACAAAAATTAAAGCACGACAAAAACCCGAAAGAGTTATCTTCTTTCAGTTACAGTATTTTAATATGTGGTAATATTATAACACAACATTTTTGCAGATGCTTTTGGTTAATACAAACCTTGCTTAACAATTTTACTTGTTAAGTTAGGTCGGTTGTGTCTGTCTTGAAGTAGCTAATGACAGGCTACAACCTAATGATGTGTCATAGGACAAATATACAAAACATTTTAATTTTAAAATAATATTTAGACATAAAAAAATCCCCTAATTGTAAGCATTAGAGGATTTTATTTTAAAATGTTTTTAGGTTGTATTTTTTAGCATTTTCAAGTCTTCGTTCTGATAGACTATGAGCGTAACGTTCAGTCATTGCTGTTTCGGAGTGTCCAAATATTGAACAAATAGTTTTTAAGTCCATACCTGCCTCTAACTTATCATCTGCCCCTTTATGTTTTCCTGAATAGAGGTTTTTATTAATTCCTAATCCGTCTTTAATTAGTTTCTTCCATTGTCTGTTAGGGGTGTCTTTTTTTAATTTATATTTATTTGGAGTAAACCAATTTTTTTGAGAGTGTCGCCCTCCATTAGTCACCCACGTACCAAACACATACAAATCTTCATCTAATCCTTTGCAAGTAATTAGTAAGTCATAAACATTACCTACCATTGGTACTTTTCGGAACTTATCGTTTTTAGCGTTTTCTTCCCTTATTTTTATATATCGGTTTTCAAAGTCTAAATCTTTTATTTTTAATAATGTTAGTTCTGTTGGTCGTATTCCGCAGTAGTAAATAATCATAAAAAAGATATAGAAACCATAGTTTTTATCTTTAAGTTCCTGACAGATTAATTGCATTTCTTCATCTGTTGGAGGTGTGTTAGCTATCTTTTTTACTGTTTTTAGATTTCTGATTTCTCCAAATGGATTAGTTTTAAAATAACCTAAATCTAATCCCTCATAAAATATGGTCCTATAAAGTCCTATGTATTTATTATAATTTTTATTGGTCCAGCTTCTTTTTTCTTTTAGGTATTCTAATATCCTTTTAGCGTGGGAACGTTCAAAGCTATGTGAATTTAAGCGTTCCATCTTCAAATCTTTTAATGCTTGTTTAAAGAAATTTATAGCAGTTCTGTACGATTTTAGTTCATCAACTTGCTTTGCTTTTAATTCAAATGAAATATCTGTAACTTCTAAAATAGTTTTGCGTTCTACTTTTTCAATATAGTTTAATGCTGATTTAGGTATCCAACCCTTATCAAGTTGAATTTCTAATGCTTTTGCTAATGCCTTACCCTCTAATTCTCGTTCTTTAAGGTCTAAAATTTTATTAAGCCCTCTTTTAACAATAACAGGCTTACGGTTAAATCTAAACCATACATACCACTCTTTATCAGAGTATTCAGGGTAAATTTTTAATTTTGGGATTGTCCAATAATTTTTCATTTTTCTGATTTTATTAATCAGATACTTGGAGAGGTTGAAAAATTAAATGTGTTAACTTTTGTAAGTTTTATTCTTCTACGCACCTGACAAACTCAATGTTCATCAGGTCTGCGTGAAGATTAGCGGAGAAAGAGGGATTCGAACCCCCGGACCTGTTACAGTCAACGGTTTTCAAGACCGCCGCATTCGACCACTCTGCCATTTCTCCAGTCGAAAAACTATTTTGTTTTGCGAGTGCAAATATATGAATATATTTTAAATACCAAAAAATAAAACATTCTTTTTTAAGAATTTTTTAATAGTATTTAAAATATTACTTTTGCAATATTTTTCACTTGTTTCTAAGCAAAATAATGACAGAATATTTTTTATTAATAGTTGTGGGTATATTCGGAGGTTTTATAAGTACCATGGCTGGTGGTGGCTCATTATTAACACTACCTATGTTAATTTTTTTAGGATTACCCCCTAGTATTGCCAATGGAACTAACAGAATAGGTATTGTTATACAAACAGCAATGGCTACTGCAGGATTTAAAAGTAAAAAAATACCTTCATCTCCTTTTAATATATACATAGGTATATCAGCACTAATAGGCTCTATAATAGGTGCAAAAATTGCTATTGACATAAGAGAAGAAACATTTAACAAAATTCTTTCTGTTGTTATGATAGCTGTGCTACTTATCATTATCTTTAAGCCTAAAATGGAAATAAAAAATATTAAAGAACAAGTAACAGGGAAATATCTTTGGGCAGGAATTATCGCTTTCTTTTTTATAGGTATTTACGGAGGGTTCATAAATGCTGGTATTGGTTTTGTAATTATTATGTTTTTACATAATGTTAATAAAATGACACTTGTAAAATCTAACGCTACAAAAGCTATAGTTATTTTTATATACTCATTTTCTGCCCTTATAGTTTTTATATTAAATGATAAAGTTAATTGGAAAATGGGACTCCTTTTAGCACTTGGTAATGCTATTGGAGGGTGGATATCAAGTCGTTTTTCGGTTGATAAAGGCGAAAAATTTGTAAAGAATTTTTTAATTATTATTATTGTAATTATAGCTATAAAACTTTGGTTTTTTGATAGTAATATAAACTCATACTTGCTAAATAAACTTAACTAATTATGTTTAACTCTTTCGGAAATATTTTAAAACTAACAACATTTGGTGAATCACACGGAACAGCAATAGGTGGTATAATAGACGGATTTCCTGCTGGACTAAAAGTTAATTTTAAGGAAATTCAAGAAGAATTAAACAGACGAAAACCAGGGCAATCTAAAATAGTAACTCAAAGAAAAGAGCCTGATACTGTTGAGTTTTTATCAGGAATTTTTAAGGGTATAACTACTGGTACATCAATAGGTTTTATTATTAAAAATACTAATCAAAAAAGTAAAGATTACTCACATAATACTGATGTTTACCGCCCCTCTCACGCAGATTTCACATACGATAAAAAATACGGAATTCGTGATTATAAAGGTGGTGGAAGAACCTCTGCTCGTGAAACAGCAAATTGGGTAGTTGCTGGGGCTTTAGCAAAACAATTAATTTCTGATATAAATATTAATGCTTTCACTTCATCAGTTGGTGATATTTTAATAAATAAACCTTACCAAGAATTAGATTTTTCAAAAATAGAGAATAATATTGTCCGTTGTCCTGATGAAAAATCAGCAGAAAAAATGATTTCTAAAATTAAGGAAATTAAAAAATTAGGAGATACTATTGGAGGAACAATTACTTGCGTAGTACAAAATATACCCGTAGGATTAGGCGAGCCTATCTTTAATAAATTACACGCTGAGTTAGGCAAAGCAATGCTATCAATAAACGCTGTAAAAGGATTTGAATTTGGTAGTGGTTTTAGTGGAACAAAAATGAAAGGCTCAGAACATAATGATATTTTTAGTGAAAACGGTACAACCAAAACAAATTTATCAGGAGGAATACAAGGAGGTATTTCAAACGGAATGGATATTCACTTTCGTGTAGCATTTAAACCTGTAGCTACAATTATGCAAAATCAAACCACCATAAACTCTAAAGGAGAAATTACCAATATAGACGGAAAAGGACGCCATGACCCTTGCGTAGTACCAAGAGCCGTACCAATTGTAGAAGCTATGACTGCCTTAGTTTTAGCTGATTTTTGGTTAATAAATAAAACAAGAAAATTATAGTCTTATGTAATCACATAAGGATTTGGAAAATATTCATCTTCATGATTATTTATATCATCTTTTAAATCAAGTATCAATTCATCTATCTGTTCTTTAGTAATACCCGGAACACAAATTACATGAGCTATACTTTCATCGCAAGCTAACTGAAATTTAGTTCTAATAGATTTAGACGGTTTAGGAAAAACTACCGTTAAAGCCTCGTTATTTCGCCAAGCAGGAATACCTATTTTTTTCATTTCTTGTTCAGTATATCTTGCCAATTCTTGCGAATATTTTGCTCTTTCTTTTAATCCTTTTATTCCTTTTTCCTGAATAAAATCCCAAATAAATAAAGGACAAAGACCATTTCTTGAACCTGATATCGTGGTATCTAACGTATCAACATATGAAACTGAATGAGCTACCCTATCTCTATGACTTCTTTTTACTAAAACCACTCCACAAGGAATAGGGCTTCCTAAAAATTTATGCCCTGAAATAGAAATACTATCTACCCCGTGTGAAAAATCAAATTTCGGTCCGTTATCTACAAAAGGAGCTATTGCCCCTAAAAATGCTGCATCACAATGAATATAAAAATCTTTTATTGCTAATTTCCTAATTAAAGCCTTTATCTTATCCAACTTATCTACAGCCTCAGTCATCGTTGTTCCTATATTTAAAAAGAAAATAGCAGGTCTATCTCTTCTAAATGAAAGTGACGCTTCTAAATCTTCATAATCTATCTCTCCATTTTCTTGAGACCTTATAACAATATTTGGCTGTTTTAGTAAATGTAAATTCTTTTTTACACTATAATGGGTACTTTCACTATAATATACTATTGCATTAGGAAATGCCTCTCTTGCTACATATAAGCCATATAAATTTCCTTCAGTTCCACCACTGGTAATATAACCCCATATTTTCTTAGGATCACCGTTTAAAATTTCTGTAAAAAAATCAACACATTTCCTTTCAATTTCTTTACTATCTATTGTTAAAGTAGAAGGGCATTCAGGATCTCCAACGTTATTAATACAAATATTTAAAAATGGAGCAAATTTTTCATATGAAAAGTCTTTTGCTAAAGGATAACCTAAAAAAGCATTAGATGCTTTGGTCATTTTTTCGAAAACTTCTTGTTTCCAATCACTCATAGTTACATAAATTTATACAAATTTAAAAATTATAATATTAATTATTCAATAAAAATTGATTAAATTATCTACCTATTTTTATACAATGATTTTATTACTTTTGCTTTAACAAATAATAAGTCTATGGATATTAACTTCAACAAAAACGAAGACCACAATAAATTATTACTTTCTGATTTACGCAAGAGACTTGCAAAAGTTAAATTAGGAGGCGGCAAAGAACGTATAGAAAAATTGCACAAAAAAGGAAAAATGACTGCTCGTGAACGTATTGATTATCTTTTAGATGACAATACCCAATCCATAGAAATAGGTGCTTTTGCAGGTGAAGGAATGTATGAAGAACACGGGGGATGCCCATCGGGCGGAGTTATTGTTAAAATAGGCTATATTCAAAAAAGAATATGTATTGTTGTCGCAAATGATGCTACGGTAAAAGCTGGTGCATGGTTTCCTATTACTGCGAAAAAGAATTTACGAGCTCAAGAAATTGCCATTGAAAATAAAATTCCTATTATTTATTTAGTAGATTCTGCAGGGGTTTACTTACCAATGCAAGACGAAATTTTCCCTGACAAAGAGCATTTCGGTCGTATTTTTAGAAATAATGCTATAATGAGCA
This sequence comes from Tenacibaculum sp., assembly GCA_018456245.1. Lineage (GTDB taxonomy): Bacteria > Bacteroidota > Bacteroidia > Flavobacteriales > Flavobacteriaceae > Polaribacter. The sequence continues at coordinate 24,270 of JAGYHQ010000021.1, forward strand.
GTATGGGAATTACCCAAATTTCAGCTGTTATGGGTAGCTGTGTTGCGGGTGGAGCATATCTTCCTATTATGAGTGATGAAGCATTAATTGTTGATAAAACAGCAAGTATATTTTTAGCAGGAAGTTATCTTGTAAAAGCTGCAATAGGTGAAAGTATTGATAATGAAACATTAGGAGGAGCAACAACACATTGTGAAGTATCAGGTGTTACTGATTACAAAGCCAAAAATGATAAAGATGCCTTAGATAAAATTAAAAATATAATGGGTAAAATCGGTTCTTTTGACAAGGCAGGATTTAACCGAATTGAAAGCATAAAACCAAAAGAAAACGAAGATGATATTTTTGGAATACTTCCAAAAGCTCGTAATGAGCAATATGATATGATGGAAATCATAAAACGTTTGGTTGATAATTCTGAATTTGAAGAATATAAAGCTGGTTACGGAAAAACTATTATAACAGGCTATGCTCGTATTGATGGCTGGGCTGTGGGGATTGTTGCTAATCAACGTAAAATTGTAAAAACTACAAAGGCAAAAACTAAACCATCTGAAATGCAATTTGGTGGAGTAATTTATTCTGATTCTGCCGATAAAGCCACCCGATTTATCGCTAATTGTAATCAGAAAAAAATTCCGTTAGTATTTTTACAAGACGTTACTGGCTTTATGGTTGGTAGCAAATCTGAACACGGAGGAATTATAAAAGACGGAGCAAAAATGGTAAATGCTGTAAGTAATTCCGTTGTACCAAAATTTACAATTATTATTGGAAATAGTTACGGGGCAGGAAACTATGCAATGTGCGGAAAAGCCTACGACCCAAGGTTAATTGTTGCTTGGCCAAGTGCTGAATTAGCTGTAATGAGTGGCGCATCTGCTGCAAAAGTTTTATTACAAATTGAAACAGCAAGATTAAAAAAGAAAGGAGAAAAAATAACACAAGAAAAAGAAGATGAGTTATTTAATGAAATAAAATCTCGTTATGACAAGCAAATTTCGCCATATTATTCTGCATCAAGATTATGGACTGATGCTATAATAAACCCCTTAGAAACAAGAACTTGGATTTCAATGGGAATTGAAACTGCAAACCACTCTCCTATTGAAAAACCTTTTAATTTAGGGGTTATTCAAGTTTAAATCTTATTTTAAATTTAAAGCAGTGTTTCTTTTTAAAATAATTTGATTTTTTTACTTTTGCTCATCATTTAAAATTCGTTTAGAAATGGGAAGAGCATTTGAATTTAGAAAGGCAAGAAAAATGAAACGTTGGGCTGCTATGGCAAAAACCTTTACTCGTATAGGTAAAGATATTGTTATGGCTGTAAAAGAAGGTGGGCCTAACCCTGAAACTAACTCACGATTACGTGTTGTTATTCAGAATGCTAAGGCTGCTAATATGCCAAAAGACAACGTTGAAAGAGCTATAAAAAAAGCAACTGATAAAAACACTGAAAACTATAAAGAAGTATTATTTGAAGGATACGCGCCTCACGGAATAGCTGTTTTAGTTGAAACCGCTACAAACAACAATAACCGAACTGTTGCCAACGTACGTGCTGCTTTTAATAAATGTGATGGAAATTTAGGAACTTCTGGCTCTGTAGCTTTTATGTTTGACCACGTTGTAAACTTTAAAGTTAAAGAGGAATCTCTTGGAATGGATTTAGAGGAATTTGAAATGGAAATGATAGAGTTTGACGTAGAAGAAGTATTTACTGATGATGAAGATAATACTATTATGCTTTATGCTCCTTTCAATCAATTTGGTTCAATTCAAAGTTACTTAGAGGAAAAAAACATTGAAATTGTTTCTTCTGAATTTGAAAGAATCCCGACAACTACTACAAAATTAACTGACGAGCAAAAAGAAGAAGTTAATAAGCTAATTGAACGTTTAGAAGAAGACGATGATGTTAATCAAGTTTATCACTCTATGGAAGAATAATATTATTAAATTATAACTTAATTAAATCCAGTGTTTTTTTACGCTGGATTTTTTTTGTTTCCGTTTCTACAAAATGCTCTACAAAATAAATTTCTTTTGGAATTTCATACTTTAACAAATCAACTGATTTTAAATTAATTTCTTGGTTATTCCCCTCTGTAATTAATACTAATTTTTCACCTAAAACATCATCAGGAATTCCTATAACAAAAAACCTATTTTTAATAATCTTTGATAATTTTCCCTCAATTTTTTCAGGATACAATTTTATTCCTCCCGAGTTAATTACATTATCAAAACGCCCTAACCATTCAAATTGTGTATCAGAAATTAAATCTACAATATCATTTGTTTTAATTACATTTTCTGAGATATTTGGAGCATTTATTATTAAACATCTTCGCTCATCAATATAAATTTTAATATTTGGTAATATTTTGTAATATTTCTGTTGAAAATTAGTACAATTACTCAGTTTTTTTACAGCAATATGGGTTATTGTTTCTGTCATTCCATAAGTTGCAAAAATTTCCGTTGGGATATTTTGTATTTTCTCTAATAAATCATTTGATACAACTCCCCCACCAACAATAAGTTTTTTTATTTTATAAATTTCCGATAAAGAATTACGGAGTTGCAACGGAACCATTGCCGAAAAATCATAATTTTCATTAATTTTTATTTTTGAAATTGGGCCAATAACATCTAATTCCCAACCCAAAACTATTGCGCGAACTAACATCATTTTTCCCGCAATAAAATCAGTTGATAAACACAATAAAGCAGTAGTTTTTTCAGGAAGATTAAAAAACTCACCCGTTGCCTTTGCCGAATTTATCATAAATTCCTTTTTTAAAGAAATAATTTTTTGCTTTCCTGTTGAACCTGATGTTTTAACCTCAATAAAATCATATTTTGAAAACCATTCTTTAAAAAAACAATAAACTGAATTTGAAATTCCTTTACTATAATTTAAAAGTTCTTCTTCCGAAAAAAATGATTTACCGTTTAATTTAAAATCTTTATGAATTTTCAAGTTATTCATTTATAATTTCAGTTGGTTTTTCAATTTTTCCTATTAATTTTTCTTTCCAGTTTGTCCAACCATATTTTTTAGCAAAAATTATTGCTACAATAGGAAAAACTACAAATACTGGTAAAATTGTACTAAACAATAAACTTGGCTCTGATACGTCTATTAAAATAGAATTTGTTTGTAAAGCAGTCCAATCAGAAGTTACAAGTAGTGCACCTATTAAATTATTTGCACAATGAAAACCTAGCGCTAACTCTAAACCTTCATCCATTAAAGTTATAACCCCTAAAAATAACCCTGTTCCTATATAATAAATCATTATTATTTCTCCCATTTTTTCTACTTCTGGATTCGCCATATGCATCAACCCAAAAATAACAGAAGTTATTATAAGTGGTAAAAATCGGCTTTTAAACTTTTTACCGATTCCTTGCATTAAAAATCCACGAAAAAAATATTCTTCAAGGCTTGTTTGTAAAGGAATTAAAAATATGCTAATTAATAGCATTACTAAAAATTTACCTAAATGAAAATTCAATAAAAATGATTCAGGCGATATAAAATATTCTATAATTGTAAGCATTATAATAATTCCTCCCCATAACAAGAATGAGAATAAAACCCTACCCCAATCTATCTTTTTTCTTGAGGTTGTTAATGATATTATTGACTGCTTATTCAAATACTTAACCCATATAAATAACACAAATAAACCAATAGCAAAAGGATATAACATTAATGCTAACATAGTATTTTTACCTATTATTGTATAATCTTGCTTTATAAACATCTCCGCATCAATAAAGAAAAAACTAAATAATTGAGATATTGCAAGTACCATATATAAAATAATTGGCATAACTAAATATTGCCAAAATCCGTGTTCTCCTTTATATGCTTGCTGAATGTAATTCATAAAATCATTAATTTATTTTACCTTGTTACAATGAGATATTTTATTTCAACTATAATCTCTAAGTTCAGAGAACTGTTAAATTAGAAAGAATTCATTGTTTTTAAGTTATATTTAAGCATAATACCAAATAAATTTCCAAAGAAATTAGATTTTGTATATA
>JAGYHQ010000051.1 GCA_018456245.1 Tenacibaculum sp.
GTATATGTGTTAGATAATTTTGAAGCTATATGCAATGACTTTAATATTGGATTACCAAGAGAAATAGAATTAAGGCAAAAACAATATGAATATTGTTTCTTCCTTAAAAGTAGCTCTGCTTGTAGCTCTGCTTGTAGCTCTGCTTGCAGAGCTGAGAAGTCATCTAACACACTCACTATGGCTTTTTGTACAGGTAAAGGCGGAATTGGGATTTTATAACCACTAATTTCAGGAACACTTGAATGGACAACCTTATTTTTATTTTTACCTTTTATTTTTTGTTTATATATAATAGTTGAGTTAAACAAATATGACAAATACTTAGAATCAAGATTATGATCTATAACAACCATGTCTCCACCTGCTATACATTTATCATCACCTGTATAAACTGTTGCTTTACAAATATCTTCTACAGATTCTCCAGTAATAGCAACTAAAAGATTTCCTTTTACAAAATATTTAGGATTTTTTATTTTATCTTTATTTACATAAGAAATACACTTGTTAAATGATATACCATAATTTGTATATATTTCAGCATATCTAACACATGGTATCCCTTTTTCTAGTATATCTTTTTTAGTTATACCATTACCCCTATAAATTTTATTGACTACATCCCCCAACTCCTTATACTCAACCCCATCAGGACAATACTCTTTTATCAATTCATCTATTTTATTCATTGTTATTCTCCGATTCTAATAATATAGTGTCAAAATCACTTATATATTCTAAGTCTTGTTTAACTCTATATTTTTCAAATTCTGTAAGTGCTTTTTCTTTTGCAATATCAGCAGATATTTTACCAGCGTTTGTTAAAATTTCTTTTTGAGAAAGTTTTAATAATCCTTCAAAAATTTTTGACCAATCATTCATTGTCATTGGTATATTTGAATTTGCTTTTTCTTCAGCAATATCAAGATAAGCATTTACAATTCTTGACATTGAATTAAGCTCTTTTTCTGTTAAATAATTTTTAGCAACTAAAACATCAAATTTATGTATTTTACTATTTGGAGAACCTTTCCAATTAGTTAAACCCATATATTTTTTTTCACTATCAACTCTATTATATATTGTTTCAGCTGCAGTTTCTCTGTGTATAGCCCAATGTAATTGATTTTGAACTTTAGCAAAAAAAGTTTTTGTAGTATTTGAGTTTGAATCATAATCGATACTTGTTGCATATATATCTGTTATCTTTTGATAAAATCTTCTTTCTGAAACCCTAATTTCTCTTACGCGCTCAAGTTGTTCTTCAAAATAGTCTTTTGTAAGTATTGTGCCAAAGTTTTTAAGTCTTTCATCATCCATAACAAAGCCTTTTATAGTAAATCCTTCTATAATATCATTAGCCCATTTTCTAAATTGTATAGCTCTATCTGAATCCACTTTATTTCCAACAGCTATTATAGCTTTTAAATTATAGTGATTTGTATTATATTTTTTACCATCTACTGCAGTTATTAGAAACTTTCTAATAACTGAATCTTTATCTAATTCTTTATCAGAAAATATTTTTTTTAGATGATAATTTATAGTTGGTATTTCAACATCATAAAGTGTTGCTAACATTTTTTGTGTTAACCAAACATTTTCTTCAAAATATATTGCATTAACATCACTTTCACCTGTAGAAGTTATAAATGTAAGATATTCAGATGCTGATGATCTAATTATAGAATTTATTTTTTTTCCCATACTATTCACCCAAATCCTTTATGATTTCTTTGATTCTTTCTCTTAGTATGTTTTGTTTCTCTTCTATCTCTCTTAGTTCCCTATGTACTTCCTTTATGTCTATTACTTCTCTTGTATCTTCTTGTTCTACATATGTATTTACTGATAAGTTATAGTTTTCTTTTGATATATCTTCTATATCTACTACTTTAGCTATATACTCTTTATCTTCTCTTAATATATATGTATCTAATATACTTTGTATATTTTCATCTGTTAATTTATTACTATTTGTTACCTTAATACATTCTTTACTTGCATCTATAAATATTGTCTTATTATCTTTTTTCCCTTTTTTTAGTACTAAAATACATGTCGCAATAGATGTCCCAAAAAATAAATTACTTGGTAGTTGTATTACTCCATCAATATAGTTATTTTCTACTAAATATTTTCTTATCTTTTGTTCTGCTCCTCCTCTATACATTACTCCTGGAAAACATACTATTGCTGCTGTCCCATTTGAGGCTAAATATGATAATGAATGCATTATAAATGCTAAATCTGCTTTTGATTTAGGGGCTAATACTCCTGCTACACTAAATCTTTCATCATTCACTAAATTTATATCATCTTTTCCATCCCATTTTATTGAATATGGTGGATTAGATACTATAACATCAAATTTTTGTTTAAGTTTTTTTATTTGTAAAATATCATCTTCAATAAAAGATATATTTACGTTATTTTGTTTGGAATTTTGCTTTGCAATTTTAATAGCCTCTGAAGAAATATCTAAAGCATAAACATCTAAATTAGTAATATTCTTTTTTATAGAAATAGGAATACAGCCAGAGCCTGTTCCTATATCTAATAAGTTTTTAATATCGTTCTTGTTTTTTATTTCTTCTATAACCCAACTAACTAACTCCTCCGTTTCTGGGCGAGGAATAAGTACGTTTTTGTTAACTATAAATGGTAATCCATAAAATTCGGTTTTTCCTAAAATGTATTGTATTGGCTCTTCATTTTTTAATCTTTTTATTATCTGTTTTACATCTAATAAAACATCATTAGGAATTATAAAACCTTGTTTTACAAATAAATCTGTTAATGTAAAACCAAGTTTATCGTCAATTATTCTAAAAAAGAAAGCGTCAATTTCTGTTTTTGGATATAAATTAGTTAGTTCTTTATTAAAAAAGTTTTTAAAATCTTTAAGGTTCATTTTTTCTATTACTTTTGCAAAAAAAAGCAAGTTAGTTAATTTAAAATAATTCAGATGAAAAAAATACTTTCAATTTTGGTAATTACCCTTATAATTGTGGGGTGTTCAGTAAAAAAGAAACCTACTTTTATAAAAGTTGATGGAATAAAAGTTCTATCGTTTAAAAATGATACCGTAAAACTACAAGCAAAGGCATATTTTAAGAATGAAAATGATATTGGAGGTAAAATTTCAACTGATGAAGTAAAGGTTTTTGTTAATAAAGTAGAGGTTGCAAAAGTGTCATCAAAAGAATTTGAAGTTCCTGCAAATAAGGAATTTCATGTGCCTTTATTGGTAAATATTCCATCAAAAAGCATACTTAAGAGTAATGGTTTAGAGGGTTTAATAAAATCAGTATTAAAAAGAAGTGTACAAGTTGAATTTAAAGGAGATATAAAATACAAAGTTCTAGGTTTTTCAAGTACATATTCTATTGATGAAACCAAGGAAGTAAAGTATTAAAGATATTTAAAATAGATATTGTTGGGTACTAATTTTAAAAAAACTGAAAGCCAAAAAGATATTTTTTGGATGAATAGATGCATTCAATTAGCAAAAAATGGAATTGGTACGGCACGTCCTAATCCGTCTGTTGGGGCAGTTGTAGTTTGTGATGATAAAATAATAGGCGAGGGGTTTACAAGTTCTTACGGAGGAAATCACGCAGAAGTAAATGCAATTAATTCGGTTAAAAATAAGGAGTTATTAAAAAAATCAACCATTTATGTAACGCTTGAGCCTTGTTCTCATTACGGAAAAACGCCCCCTTGTGCTGACTTAATTATAGAAAATAAAATACCAAATGTAGTTATAGGTTGTGTTGATGCTAATAGTTTAGTTTCGGGTAAAGGAATTGAAAAACTTAAAAAAGCAGAGTGTAATGTAATTACGGGTGTTTTAGAAAAGGAGTGCTTGGAACATCATAATAGGTTTTTTACTGTTCAAAATAAAAAACGCCCTTATATTATTTTAAAATGGGCAACAACGCAAGACGGATTTATAAGCCCGTTATTAAAAACAGAAAATAAACCTGTGTGGATTTCCAATAAATACTCACAACAATTAGTTCATAAATGGCGTTCGGAAGAACAAGCTATTTTAGTAGGTACAAATACGGTAATTAGTGATAATCCTAAATTGAACGTCCGTAGCTGGGGAGGAAATAACCCTGTAAGAGTAATTTTAGACACCAATTTACGTATTCCTAAAAATGTAAATGTGTTAGACGGAAGTGTAAAAACGATAATAATAAGCTATAAAAAACCAAAAGAAAATTTCATAAAAAATAATAATTATTATGAAATTATAAGGAAAGAAGATAGTAGATTTGCCGAGCAAATTTGTAATGTGTTACAGAAACATAATATACAATCAATAATAATTGAGGGAGGTAGTAAAACATTACAAACCTTTATTGATGAAAATTTATGGGATGAAGCACGAGTTTTTACAGGAAATACAAATTTTGAAAAAGGAATAAAACAACCAAATTTTTCAGGGAAATTAGTAGAAACTAAAAAGATTAAAGAAGACATTTTAAAAATTTATAAAAATAATTAATAATGACATATTTGTTTTTAAGTATATTATTATCAAGTAGTTTATTTGTTATTTTAAAATTATTTGATGCTTATAAAGTTAATACCTTACAAGCTATTATAACTAACTATTTTATAGCTTTAACAATAGGTTTTACAACGTCTGAGGTAAAAATGAGTCCTCTTGAAATATCAAATCAGCCTTGGTTTTTAGGGGCGATATGTTTATCTTTTATTTTTATATCAGTTTTTAATTTAATGGGGGCAACAACCCAAAAAAACGGATTAGCAATTGCCTCTGTTGCAGGAAAAATGTCAGTAATTATTCCTGTAATTTTTGGAATATTTTTTTATAATGAAAAATTAACCATTTTAAAATCCGTAGGGATAGTATTAGCATTGGTTTCGGTGTATTTAACCTCAAATAAACCATCGGATAAATCTATTCAAAAAACATACTTATTATTTCCTGTTTTGTTATTCTTAGGCTCTGGAATGCTTGATACTCTTATGAAATATATAGAAAGTAATTATCTTGAAGATGGTTTAGAATCTATTTTTTCAGCAACAATATTCACTTTTGCTTTTTTTATAGGAATTATTGTATTAGCAATTAAAGGAAAAAATCATTTAAAATTTAAACCAAGAAATATAATAGGAGGAATTATTCTTGCAGTTCCTAATTATTTTTCAGTCATTTTCTTATTAAAAGCATTAAAAACAAAAGGATTAGAAAGTTCTACGTTATTTACTATTAATAATGTTGGTAGCCTTTTATTAACAGCTTTATTAGGTTTAATACTTTTTAGAGAAAGTTTATGCATAAAAAATTGGGTAGGTATTGCCATTGCTTTTATAAGTATTATATTAGTGGCATCAGTTTAATGGAAGATATTAAAGATACATATAAAACGATAGTAGAACCATCTATTGAAACTATATTTAAAGATAGGAATAGCAAGTTTTTAGGTTATGCTTTTCCTGTATCTACCGAAGAAGAAATTAAGCAACATATAGATGAACTAAAAAAAACACATTATTCAGCGAGGCATCATTGTTACGCTTGGCAATTAGGTATTGAAGATATTCGTTTTAGAGCTAATGATGATGGGGAGCCAAGTAATTCAGCTGGTCAGCCAATATATGGGCAAATTCAGGCTTTTGATGTTACAAATATTTTAATTGTTTCTGTCCGTTATTTTGGAGGAGTAAAATTAGGAGTAGGAGGACTGATAAATGCTTATAAAAATTCAGCTAAATTAACGTTAGAGGCTTGTAATATTATTGAAAAAACCATTGATATTCAATACAAATTACTTTTTGAATATGACCTAATGAATAAAGTAATGCGTATTATTAAAGAGAAAAATATTGAAATAATTTCTCAAAAATTAGAAATTAGTTGTGAATATATTATATCGGTTCGTAAAAAGGATGCTCTCGCTGTTTTTAACATTTTTGACACCTTGTATAAGGTAGATATTATTGAATTATAATGTTATTTATATTATGATTTGAAAACAAAACATTAAAAAAGTATGAGTAATGTAATGGGTTGAATAAAAAATGAAATTATAAATTATTGATACAATTTGTTGGAAATAAAAGTTACTTTTTTTGAAAGAAGTGTTAGTAAACTTGTAAAAATATAAAATTAAAAAGTTAATAATTTTGTATTTATATCTACTTTTTTGTATATTTGCACAATTAATTTTTACAATGCACAGCACAGCACAGCACAGCACAGCACAGCACAGCACAGCACAGCACAGC
>JAGYHQ010000052.1 GCA_018456245.1 Tenacibaculum sp.
GTGCTGAATTATACCAAAAAGAAATTGAACTCTTAAAAAAAGAAGTTAATCTGTATAAACAAGAAAATGAGCTGTTAAAAAAGCAGTTAGAAATTTCAAATAAATAATAATTATGGAAAATTTAGAAGAGTTTAATGGATTTGTTTGTGAAGAAGAAATAGAGAAAGGTTTTTCTGTGATGATTTGGGATAAAACAGATATTCAAAAACTTTTAAATATATCGGAAGAACAATTAGAATATTTAATTGAAAGAACAGGTAAGCAGTGTGCTAAAATTGGTTGGAAAAGATCTTTTGATATTAATTTTAAAGAAACTTCTATAACTTCTGTTGGTTTGTATCAGTTAGTTTATATGAGTAGTGAGTTAAAAAAATATCAGTATCTTAATAAGTATATCAGTTATTTGTCAGAATTAGCTATTAATGATTTAATCCGTTATCAAGGATTTAAACAAACAAAACGAAAAAGAAAAGTTGCAAATTCAAATTATGACTTTGAAATGCAAGGAGAGTATGATTCAAAGAGATATGATAGTGATTTGAAAGTTCCTAATTTAGATATAGAGGATAAATCACATTTATTCTATGATAAAAAGATTGTTATTACAGGTACTTTTGAAAACTTTCCCAAACGCCAAGAAATGGCAGAAATGATAAAAAATGTTGGAGGAGATAATAATACTTCAATATCTAAAAAAACAGACTTTGTTATTATAGGAACAAATGCTGGTCCAAGTAAAATGAAAAAGATTGAAGAACTTGGTATAAAAACATTAACAGAAACGGAATTTATTAAATTATTTAAATAAGAATTATGAAAAGAATAATAGCAGTATTAATGTTATTTGTAGGAACTGTAGGATTTAGTCAAATAAAAATTATTAAACCAGAAGAACCTATATTAATAGGGAAAGTAGGAGCATTTGGAGCCCCTAATTTCACATGTAAAAAAGATGTAAAAAATAATACTTACATATTTACCTATATAGATTTAAATTTTAGAAAAACAGATGTTTATAAATCATTTAAATTTAAAGATATAGATAATGCTTTTGATAATTTGTATAAATTATTAATGGATGGTTTAAAAAACAAACCAAAAGAAGATATTACAATTGAGTTAGCTGAAGGGGAATATATAAAACTTCATTTTGTTTCAGCTTTTGGGGTTGTTAATGTAAATATATCATCTTATAAAAATGGAGTGTCAGGCACTTCTGTTTGGCTAACAAAAAGAAAAGTTAAAAAATTATTTGGCAAGTAATTATAAGCACATAAAAACTATTTTATACAGAACGTAAATTACTAACTAATAACATTAAAATAGAGATTAAACCGTGTCAAAATCTCGTCAAAATTAACTAAAAAAGATAGTTGCAAAATACATAAACTTCTAATTGTTATAGACTTATAAAGTGTGGATATGGGTTTGCAAGTCCAGTTCCCGCTACTAAGTAAGGGTAATCAGAAATGGTTACTCTTTTTTTATGCTTGATTGTTACGTAATTAGGGTGTTTATTATTTCTCAATTATTTATTTAAGGAGTACAAAATTAGGTGTTGTGTTATTAAAAAATAAATATTCTATTAAGAGAATAATTCTGAAATGATTTATTTTAGTGAATTGTGTAATAAAAAATTGGGTATTGTTAATTGAAACACTATATTTGCACGTTTTAAAAGACAGTATATAAAAAATTAATAAAAATGCAAAACAAAGGACTTATTAAATTATTTGCACTACTTTTTGGATTGGTAAGTTTATACTACCTATCGTTTACTTATTTTGCTACTAACGTAGAAAATGATGCCAAGAATTATGCAAAAGCCAATGTAAAAACCGCAAGCGGTAGAGAATTCGCAAGTTTAGAGAGAAGATACTTGGATAGTGTTGCCACTAAAGAAGTTGTTTTTGGTAATACTTATGATGATATTAAGAGTAAAGAAATGAATCTTGGTCTTGATTTAAAAGGTGGTATTAATGCCATTTTACAAGTGTCAGTTAAAGATGTTTTAAAAGGATTATCAAATAATTCTAAAAATGTAACTTTTAATCAGGCTTTAGCGAATGCTGATGAGGCTCAAAAAAATAGCCAAGAAAATTATTTAGATATATTTTACAAAGAATTTGAAAAATTAGCAGGAGGTAAAATTAAATTAAGTGATCCTTCTATATTTGGGAACAAATTATTAAGAGAAAAAATTGATTTTAATAAAACAAACGTTGAGGTTAAGAAAGTTTTACAAGAACAAATTAATTCATCAGTTAATACAACTTTTGAAGTATTACGTAGCCGTATAGATAAATTTGGGGTAGTGCAGCCTAATATTCAACGTATTGGTAATTCTGGTAGAATTCAAGTTGAATTACCAGGAGCTAAAGATATTGAACGTGTTACTAAGTTAATTACAAGTAAAGCTGAATTACAGTTTTGGGAAGTATTTACAAATGCTGATGTTCAAAACTTTTTATTAACAGCCAATGATAAAGTAACAGAATTATTAAAGGATAATGAAGAGGAAGTGAAAAAAGCGGATAATATTGATGATTTATTAGGGAAATCAGTTGATTCTACAGACACAAATAATGATAAAAATTTATTTACTTATTTAAGTCCTAATTTTGCTCAAAGTCAGCAACAAGTTAGTCCTATTGTTGGTTTTGCAAGGTTAAAAGATACAGCTATGGTAAATAGGTTATTATCAAAAAGAGAGGTTCGTTCTTTATTACCAGAGCAAATAAAATATGCTAAGTTCCTATGGGATTATAAAGCACACTCATCTGCTGATAAGTCTTCTAATATTATTGCATTATATGCAATGAAATCTAACAGAGCAGGTAAACCTACTATTGAAGGAGATGTTATTGCTGATGCACATCAAGATTATGATCAATTAAGTAAACCTGTTGTTTCTATGACTATGAATAGTGTAGGAACAAAAAAATGGGCTAAAATGACAGGTGATAACGTTGGTAAATTCGTTGCTGTTGTTTTAGATGATAACGTATATACAGCACCAGTTGTTAATGGGGTTATTTCAGGTGGTAATACTCAAATTTCAGGAGGTACTATGACTGTTGCCGAGGCACAAGATATTGCTACGGTATTAAAAGCAGGTAAATTACCAGTTGGTATAAATATTCCTCAAGCAGAGGTTGTTGGGCCATCTTTAGGGCAAGAATCTATTAACCAAAGTTTATGGTCATTCGCTTTAGCTGTTATATTGGTGTTAGCTTGGATGATTTTATATTATGGTAAAGCGGGGTTATACGCTAATATTGCATTAGGTTTAAATATGGTGTTAATATTTGGTTGGTTAGCAGCTAAAGGAGCTGTATTAACATTACCAGGTATTGCAGGTATCATTTTAACAATAGGTATGTCGGTAGATGCCAATGTAATTATTTTTGAAAGAATTAAAGAGGCGTTAGGAGTTGGTAAAGGCTTGTCAACATCAGTAGATGAAGGATTTAGTTTTAAAGGAGCATTATCAGCTATTCTTGATGCTAATATTACAACTTTCTTAACAGGGGTTATCCTTTTCATTTTTGGTACAGGACCAATTAAAGGTTTTGCTTATACGTTAATGTTAGGTATTGTAACATCTTTAGTAACAGCGATTTTTGTAACTCGTTTATTTATTGATGATACTATTCAAAAAGGAGGAAAATTATCATTTGATACTTCTATATCTAAAAAATGGTTTAATAACTTAAACTTTGATTTCTTAAAGAAACGTAAGTTATCATACATAATATCAGGTGTTTTTATTGCTATAGGTTTAGTTTCTATTTTATCAATAGGATTAAAACAAGGGGTTGATTTTAAAGGAGGACGTTCTTATATGGTTCGTTTTGATAAACCAATGGATGCATCAAAGGTGGCGTCTGATTTAAAAGATGTTTTTGGTACTGCCCCAGAGGTGAAAACTTATGGTTCTGATAATCAATTAAAAATTACAACAGTATATAAAATTGAAGAAGAAGGAAAAGAAGTTGATGAGCAAGTACAACACTTGTTATTTAAAGGATTAAAATCATATATAGGAGATACTTCCTATGAAAACTTTAAACCTGGTTTTGAGAAAATAGGAAATGTAAATGGTATTATGAGTTATATTAAGGTAGAGCCTACTATTGCTGATGATATTAAAAAAGCTGCTCTTTGGGCGGTTATAGGTTCATTAGTTATAGTTTTCTTATATATTTTATTACGTTTTAGAAGAGTTTCATATTCTATTGGTGCAGTAGTGGCAGTATTCCACGATGTATTAATTTTATTAGGTATATTCTCACTTTTCCATAAGTTTATGCCGTTTGATATGGAAATAGGTCAGTCGTTTATTGCTGCAATTTTAACAGTAGTTGGTTATTCATTAAATGATACGGTGGTTATTTTTGACCGTATTAGAGAGTTTACTACAGAGAGTAAGAATAACTCAATCACTTCTAATCTTGTAAATAAAGCATTAAATAGTACATTAGGAAGAACAATTAATACATCTCTTACTACATTATTAGTAATGTTAGCTATTTTCTTCTTTGGAGGAGATAGTATTAGAGGATTTATGTTTGCTTTAATAGTTGGTGTTATTGTGGGTACATATTCATCAATATTTGTGGCAACACCAATAATGTTTGACACGTCAAAAAAGAAAGAAAATTCTAAATAATTTAAAAAACAAGAGCAAAGTATGTAAATATTTTGCTCTTGTTTTTTAAATTTACTAATACCTATAATTTGATGGAAATCACAAAACTTCACGATTTATATTTTAAAAAATATATAACTGAACAAGAGCTTAAAACTATTGTAAAAGAACTTGCAATACAAGTAAAAAATGATTTACCTAAAGATGAAGTGCCTATTTTTATAGGTATTTTAAATGGGTGTTTTATTTTTGTTGCTGATTTTGTTAGAGAATTTAAAGGAGATTGTGAACTGTCTTTTGTGAAATTAGCATCTTATGAAGGAACATCTTCGTCAGAAAAAGTAAAAGAACTTATAGGTGTTAATGAAAATTTAGAAGGAAGAACTGTTATTATTCTTGAAGATGTTATTGATACAGGAAATACACTTCAAGATATTTACAAAATTTTTAATGAACATAAGGTAAAAGAACTTAAAATTGTAACGTTATTTTTTAAACCTGATGTGTATAAAAAGGAATTACCTATACATTATGTAGGAAAAAGTATAGAGGATAAATTTATTGTTGGTTATGGTTTAGATTATAACGGTTATGGTAGAAACTTACCAGCAATTTATCAATTAACATCATCACCTAAAATGAAAAATATTGTATTATTTGGTCCTCCGGGAGCAGGAAAAGGGACACAAGCTGAAATTTTAAAAGAAAAATATAACTTAAAACACATTTCTACAGGAGATGTTTTTCGTTATAATATAAAAAATGAAACAGAACTTGGGGTTTTAGCAAAATCATATATGGATAAAGGAGATTTAGTTCCTGATGAAGTAACTATAAACATGTTAAAAGACGAGGTAAATAAAAACCCTGATGTAAAAGGATTTATATTTGACGGTTTCCCTCGTACCGAGTCTCAAGCGATAGCTTTAGATGAGTTTTTAGCAGAAAAAGGAGAATGTATAAACGGAATGATTGCCCTTGAAGTATCTGAAGATTTATTGGTACAACGCATTTTAGAGAGAGGAAAAACAAGTGGTAGAGTTGATGACCAAAATGAAGCTAAGATTAGAAATCGTTTTAATGAATATAATACAAAAACAGCTGTTTTAAAAGATTTTTATAAATCACAAAACAAATGTTATTTAGTAAATGGTGTAGGTGATATTGAAGAAATTACAGAACGTTTATCTGATGTTTTTGATAAACTATAAAGTTTCCCTAAAATTATAAAGGGAGAAGTTTTGGAATTAAATAACCAAACTTTTAACTTTCAAAACTTTTAAATTAAAATAATGACTGAAGGAAATTTTGTTGACTATATAAAAGTATATGCTTCTTCTGGTAAAGGAGGTAGAGGTTCTGTGCATTTACATAGAGAAAAATTTATTACCAAAGGAGGTCCTGATGGTGGTGATGGTGGTCGTGGAGGTCATATAATTATTAAGGGAGATAAAAATATGTGGACGCTTTTCCATTTAAAATATAAGCGTCATTTTAGAGCTGGGCACGGTG
>JAGYHQ010000022.1 GCA_018456245.1 Tenacibaculum sp.
TATGAATTTTTGAAAGATGGTGCAATGAAATCACCAAGATTCTTTTAATAATAAGGGATTAAATATTTTAATAAAAAGAGACTGTTTAAAATAAAAACGGTCTCCTTATTTTTTTGATGTTTCAATATTTATCTATGAATGTATAAAATAAAAGAATGTATATAGTACTAATAATGGTAAAATAAGCAAATAAAAAACTAAACCTTACAAGATAACTTGTAAGGTTTAGTTTTTTATTTAAAGTAAAGTAATTACTTTTTTTCTTCTCTTGGTGGGCGAGGTAATAACGCTTTACGAGATACTTTTTCTTTACGTGTTTTAGGGTCAACACCAAAGTATTTTACATCAATAACATCGCCTAAATTAACTACGTCAGTTACGTTGTTTGTACGTTCCCAAGCAAGTTCTGAAATGTGTAATAATACTTCATTTCCTGGTGCTTCAACATATTCTACAACAGCCCCAAAGTCTAAAATTTTAATAACTTTTACTTCGTAAACACTTCCTTTTTCAGGTTTAAATATCATTGACTCAATTTTAGCAATAACTTTGTTAATACCTTCTTGGTTTGTTCCTAAAATTTCAACAATTCCTTCTTCTGTAACAGGGTCTTCGTTTATAACGATAGTTGTTTCAGTTTCTTTTTGTAATTCTTGAATATTTTTTCCACCTGGGCCTATAAATGCACCAATTAATTCATTAGGAATAACTCTGTTAACCATTTTAGGGGCGTGAGCCTTAACCTCTGCATTTGGTTGAGCAATTGTGTCGGTTAATTTTCCTAAAATGTGCATTCTTCCTGCTTTTGCTTGATGTAATGCTTTTACTAAAATCTCGTAAGATAATCCTTTGATTTTAATATCCATTTGGCAAGCAGTAATTCCGTCAGCTGTTCCTGTTACTTTAAAATCCATATCTCCAAGGTGGTCTTCATCTCCTAAAATATCAGATAAAACTGCGTATTTATCTCCGTCAGAAATAAGCCCCATTGCGATACCTGAAACAGGTTTTTTCATTTGAATACCAGCATCCATAAGTGCCATTGTTCCTGCACAAACTGTTGCCATTGAAGAAGAACCGTTAGATTCTAATACTTCTGAAACCACACGAACAGTATAAGGACAATCCTCAGGAACCATTCCTTTTAATGCACGTTGTGCTAAGTTTCCGTGACCAATTTCACGACGAGAAGTTCCTCTTAAAGGACGAGCCTCACCAGTTGAAAAAGGAGGGAAGTTATAATGTAAATAAAAACGTTCTTCGTCTTGAACTGTTGGCGAATCAATCATATTTGCATCACGCGAAGTTCCTAATGTAACTGTTGCTAATGCTTGTGTTTCCCCACGAGTAAAGATTGATGAACCGTGCGTACAAGGTAAATAATCAACCTCACACCAAATAGGGCGAATATCCGTTGTTGTTCTTCCGTCTAAACGTAATCCTTCATTTAATGTTAAATTACGAACAGCTTCTTTTTGTGTTTTATTGAAATATTTACCAACTAATTCAGCATTTGAATTGCTTGTTTCTTCATCTACAATTGTAAATTCTTCTTTTACTCGGTCTTTAACTTCTGCAAAAGCCGAAGTTCTTTCTTGTTTTGAAGTTCCTTTTTTAGCAATTTCATAACAATCGTTGTAAGCAAAATCGTATATTTTCTTTTCTAATTCTTCGTCAGTTTCTTCTTTTTCGTATTCACGAGTTTCTTTTTTACCAAAAGCCTCTGCAAGTGCAGTTTGTGCCTCACATTGTACTTTGATAGCCTCGTGAGCAAACTTAATAGCTTCAGTCATTTCTTCCTCGCTACATTCGTCCATTTCGCCCTCTACCATCATTACTGAATCTGCAGATGCACCAATCATCATATCAATATCGGCGTCAGCTAATTGTTTGTAACTTGGGTTAATAACAAATTCTCCGTTAATTCTCGCAACACGCACTTCTGAAATTGGAGTTTCAAAAGGAATGTCAGAAAGTTGAATTGCAGCAGATGCGGCTAATCCTGCCAAAGCATCTGGCATAACTTCCTCGTCGTGAGACATTAACTGAATCATAACTTGTGTTTCAGCGTGATAATCCTTTGGGAATAAAGGACGTAATACACGGTCAACTAAACGCATTGTTAAAATTTCATCGTTTGACGGACGAGCTTCACGTTTCATAAATCCACCTGGGTAACGTCCCGATGCAGCGAATTTTTCTCTATAATCTACTGTTAGGGGTAAAAAGTCTATCCCCGGGTTTGCCTCTCTGGCAGATACTACTGTAGCAAGCAACATAGTGTCGCCCATTCTTACAACAACAGACCCATCAGCTTGTTTTGCTAATTTACCTGTTTCTAATGTGATGGTTCTTCCATCGCCCAAGCTAATTTCTTGGGTAAATACTTTTGGAATCATAAATGTTTTTTCTAAAAAATAATTTTACTTGTTGTTGTTGTGTTGTTGTTTGTTCCAATGGAAGTGTTCAATGATGTTCTGTTTCTGGTGTTTGAATGAAATTATACTAAAAAAAAGAGGCAGGGATAACCCGCCTCATTTTTAAGGAATTATTTTCTAATACCTAATTCTTTAATTATTTCACGATACCTTGTAATATCTTTTTTCTTTAAATAGTCTAATAAACTTCTACGTTTACCCACCATTCTTAATAATGAACGCTCAGTATTAAAATCTTTACGATTGTTTTTTAAATGTTCAGTTAAATGGTTAATTCTGTGTGTAAATAAGGCTATTTGACCTTCTGCAGAACCAGTATCTTTAGCATTTTTACCATGCTTTGAAAAGATAGATTCTTTAATTTCTCTTGTTAAATACATACCAATATTATTTAAATGATTTTAATGTAATCAACGAACTCTTCATTGATATTGCAAATATATAACTATTTTATATAATTTAGGTTATAAATTAGTTAATATATTTTTAATTTAATGATCTTACAGGTTGGTTTTGAATTAAATCAATATATAAATTTATTTGTTTTTTTAAATCTTTACGTTCATAAATAGCGTCTAAAAACCCGTGTTCTAGTAAAAATTCTGAACGTTGAAAACCTTCAGGTAAATCTTTACCTGTAGTATCTTTTACTATACGAGGTCCTGCAAATGCAATAAGAGCATTAGGCTCGGCTATATTTATATCTCCTAACATAGCAAAAGAAGCTGTTGTTCCTCCTGTTGTAGGGTCAGTACATAATGAAATATATGGTATTTTAACCTCAGATAATTGAGCTAATTTAGCAGATGTTTTTGCCATTTGCATTAATGAAAGTGAGCCTTCCATCATACGAGCCCCTCCTGATTTTGATATCATTAAAAAAGGAATTTTCTTTTTAATAGAATAATCAATAGCACGAGCAATTTTTTCTCCTACAACACTTCCCATTGATCCTCCAACAAAGGCAAAATCCATAGCCGCAATAACAATATCTTTACCCATAGATTTTCCGACAGCCGTACGAACAGCGTCTTTTAAATCGGTTTTCTTTTGAGCTTCTTTTATTCTTTCAGGGTATTTTTTTATATCAGTAAATTTAAGAGGGTCTTTAGAAGATAATTTTCTATCTAACTCCTTAAATTCGTTATTATCAAAAAGTAATTCAAAGTATTCTTTACTTCCAATGCGTACGTGATAACCGTCTTCAGGACTTACATATAAGTTCTTTTTTAATTCTTCGGTATCAATAATTTTTCCGCTTGGGGTTTTATACCATAGCCCTTTTGGTGTGTCTTTCTTTTCTTCTGTAGGGGTTTGAATTCCTTTACTTTTTCGTCTAAACCAAGCCATATTCTATTTTTAGTTTGAAAGTTAAAAATTTATAACTTTTATCTTATAATGTGTTTATATTATTTAAATCTTCAAAAGCCTTTTTTAAACGAGCTTTAAATGTTAATTCACCTTCACGTAACCATTTACGAGGGTCGTAATATTTTTTATTAGGTTTGTCGTCTCCTTCAGGGTTACCTATTTGAGTTTTTACATAATCTTCATTTTTCTTCATATAATCTCTTACCCCTTCGGTAAATGCGAATTGTAAATCGGTATCAATATTCATTTTTACAACTCCGTAGCTTATAGCTTCTCTTATTTCTTCTAATGAAGAGCCAGAGCCCCCGTGAAATACAAAATCTATAGTATTATGAGGAACATTATATTTTTCTGAAATGTATTTTTGAGAATTATCTAAAATTTTTGGAGTTAATTTAACATTACCCGGTCTATAAACACCGTGAACGTTACCAAATGAAGCAGCAATAGTAAATTGATTGCTTACTTTCATTAATTCTTCATAAGCATATGCAACTTCTTCTGGTTGAGTGTATAATTTTGAACTATCTACCCCTGTATTATCTACTCCGTCTTCTTCTCCTCCTGTAATTCCAAGCTCTATTTCTAATGTCATGCCTATTTTAGACATTCTTTCTAAATATTTTTTACAAATTTCAATATTTTCTTCAATTGGCTCCTCGCTTAAATCAATCATATGAGAACTGTATAAAGGTTTACCAGTTTCTTTGAAGTGTTTTTCTCCAGCATCTAATAATCCGTCTATCCAAGGTAATAATTTTTTTGCAGCGTGATCAGTATGTAAAATAACAGGAACTTCATATATTTCTGATAATAAATGTACGTGTTTTGCACCAGCAATAGCACCTGCAATAGCCATTTTTTCATTTTTATTATCTATTCCTTTACCAGCGTTAAAAGTAGCTCCACCGTTTGAAAACTGTATAATTACGGGTGAATTTACCTCTTTTGCAGTTTCTAATACTGTGTTTATAGTGTTTGACCCTACTACATTAACAGCAGGTAAGGCAAACCCTTTTTCTTTAGCTAGTTTAAATATTTCTTGAATTTCTTTTCCTGTTGCAACTCCTGGTTTTATCATTTTGTAATATGTTTTTTATTAGTGAATTACTGTCTGCAAATTTACATTTTTAACGTGAAAAATGGTTAAATAATGAAAAAATATATTTAAAAAGGGTAGTTAATGCCAATATTGTATACGGCACTATTAAAATTAAAATTTTGAAGCCAAGGAGAATTTAAATATGGCTCTCTAACTTTAAAGCCTAAATCTAACCGAGCTACCAAAAATTTAAGGTCGTAACGTATTCCAAATCCTGAGCCGATAGCTATATCGGTTAAAGAAGTTTTTAACTTTTTAAATTTAGATTTATCATCAGTTGGGCTGTACGTTGTATCCCATATGTTTCCTCCGTCTATAAATAAAGCTCCTTTTAGGTCTCCAATTATATCAAAACGATATTCTATATTACCAAGTAACTTTAAATTTCCTATATTATATTCTAAACCTTGTGGTCTTGTACCCGGACCTAAATCGTAAGTTCTCCAAGCACGAATATCATTAGAACCGCCCGAAAAATAACTTTTAGAAAAAGGTATGCTGGAGTTATTATAAGGAAGAATAAAACCTGCAAATCCGCGAATTCCTAAAGTTGATTTATCTGATATTCTCCAAAACTTTTTATATTCTACATCTATTTTAAAATATTGAGCAATAGGTGTTTCAAATAATACAGTTCTGTTTAGGTGGTCGGTTTTTTTTGTTAAAAATCCTAAAAAATTTCCTGAATTTGCTAATCTAAATTTGAAATATGAAAAATTCTGATTTTTATAATTATCTTGGCTATTATAAGTAAAATTATAAGCAATAACAGGAATTAAAAAGTCAGAAGTAATAATATTATATCTATTAAATATATTTAAGGCATCTTTATATTCTGCAAGGTTAGAATTTTTAAATGAGTTGTTTGATGTAATTGTTTGTAGGAAATTTCTTATTCCTTTATAAGAAATAATATCTTCGGTATAATTATAAATATTAGCTAATTTCTTTATCTTTTTGTATTCTGATGAGTAAATACTAAAATAATTTTCTCGGTTTAAATTTCTAATATATTCAGTATTAAGTAACTCTATTTTAATCTTTTTTCGTTTGTTACGGTTCCATTTAAAATTAACTCCTAAATTAAAATTTTGTTTATCTAAACCTATGTTTTTTTGTACGCTTGTACCTACAAAAAATTTTGTTTTAGGAAACATTGATTTAGGAATAAGTCTGTTCCAAGAAAAAGGAGCCATAAAACGAGGAACTTCTAATGATAAATCTCCCCCAATTTTCCACCCAGGACCGTTTGAAGCCTGAAAATAAGACCCAGAAACAGAAAAATTAAAAATTTCAGCACCTTTAAAAATATTTCTATTTGTTAAAGAAGCATTCGCAGAAATATCATATTGCCTAATGTTAGAACGAGCTACTTCTGTACCTACACTTAAAGTATATTTTTCTGTAGGTGTTAAGTAAATGTTAGCTTCTAATTCTTCATCATTTAGTTCTTTATACCTAATATTGGTTGTTTTAAAATTTTTTAAAGACCTAATATATTTTTTACTAAGATTTCGTAAAGAATCAGTATATATTTGATTTGGTTTAAGAAAAATATATTGAGATAAATATTTAGGATTGTATTTTAATTTACCAAAAGAGTGGAAATTAATTCCGTTATACTGTTTACTAACGGATATTTTATCATTTCTAATATTATATGAATAATCAGTATATACATTAATGTTTTTTATTCGTTGAATTTTGTAAGGTTTTTCAATGTAGTTTCTGTCTTTTTCAATAATTCTGTTTTCAATTTCTAAATTTACGTTTGTTTTATATTTAGAAGTATCAATATCAAAAAAACCAATAGAATTTGTATTGAAATGATAAATTCCTTTATTTCTAAATAATTTAGTAATTCTTTCCGCTTCGTTAATAAAATCTTGATTGTTGTACTGCTTATTTGGTTTTAAGAATGATTTATGTTTTTCTAAATTATATAATGAATCTAAAACAGGAGATTTTATATTTTTTGAAATAGTATCTAAAAACAAAGGCTTCCCTTTTGATATGTAGTAAGTAACAGCCCCTTTTCTCTTACCTAAAGTATCCGTTTTTGCCCAAACTTTAGATTTAAAATAGCCATTATTTTGAAAATAAGTATGTAAATTTCTTACTGATTTTTTAGTTTTATCACTATTAATAATAATTGGTGGTTGCCCATTTCTTAAAAACCAATTATTTAAACCAACAAATGACTCGGCAATAGAAATTCCTTGTTTTTCAGAAAAAAGTCTACTAAAAGTTTTGTATAATTTAGGGTTATTTAAACTCCATTCCTCAACCTCTGTAGAACCATAAGGGTTTCCTATATTGTAAAAATATAAAGACAAAGGAAGTCCTAAAGTTTTTGCGTTAGATTTTTGTGTTAAATATTGATTTAATTTGTTGTTTTTGTGTTTGTTATTATCAACTATAATAGTGTTTTTGGTTAATAACTGTTCGTGTTCTTTAACATATTTTATTGTGCTACAAGAACCTAAAAATAATAATAATAAAAATATATAAGTAAGTTTTTTCATTAACTTTACGTGCCGATTTTAATGGTTCAAAAATACCATTTTTTATTGTTAAGTATTAGTTATAAAAATATATAAATGAGTTTATCAAAAAATAAATCTAAATTAATAACAAGTTTACAACAAAAAAAGTATAGACAAAAGTATAATTTATTTGTTGCAGAGGGTGTTAAAGTTGTAAGAGAATTGTTAAATTCAGAGTTAGAGGTTGATTCTGTTTTTTCTACTGATGAAAATTTTTCTTGTGAAAAAGTAAATGTAACCTTAATATCAGAAGAAGAATTAAAAAAAATAAGTACATTAAAAGCGCCAAATAAGGTTTTAGGTTTATTTAAAATTCCTGAACAATTAGAAGTTCAAAAAAATGGTTTAATCGTTGCTCTTGACGGAGTTAATGACCCCGGAAATCTTGGAACAATAATACGTTTATGTGATTGGTTTGGGGTAAAGCAATTGGTTTGTTCAAAAAATACGGTTGATTGTTATAATCAAAAAGTTATACAATCAACCATGGGATCAATTACCCGTGTACAAATTAATTATGTTAATTTAATTAATTTTTTAACTGAAGTGAATATTCCTATTTATACAGCTGATATGGACGGAAATAATGTTTATAAAACAACCTTGCCGAAAGAAGCTATTTTGGTAATGGGTAATGAAGCTAACGGAATTTCAGCTGAAATAAATAGTATTGTTAATAGCAAATTAACAATTCCTCGTTTTGGAGATTTACAACAAACAGAAAGTTTAAATGTGGCAACAGCAACGGCTATTTTATTAAGTGAATTTAAGAGATAAGTAAAATAAATGTCAAATCTCTTGACAACGCCTATGTTGAAATTGTATATTTGCCTCCTTTAATTTAAATATTCCAAATGAAATTATCTCAATTTAACTTTGAATTGCCAAAGGAATTGTTGGCAGAGTACCCATCAGAACATAGAGACGAGGCACGTTTAATGGTGTTAAATCGTAAAGAGCAAACTATTGAACACAAGCTATTTAAAGACCTTATTGATTATTTTGATGAAGGAGATGTGATGATGTTAAATAACACAAAGGTATTTCCTGCTCGTATGTTTGGTAATAAAGAAAAAACAGGAGCTCGTATAGAAGTATTTTTGTTGAGAGAACTGAACAAAGAAAATCGTTTATGGGACGTTTTAGTTGATCCTGCTCGTAAAATAAGAATAGGAAATAAATTATTTTTTGATGATGCTGAAGATTTGGTAGCTGAGGTTATTGATAATACTACATCACGTGGTAGAACTTTACGATTTTTATATGATGGTTCTTATGAAGAATTTCGTAAAAAATTATTAGAGTTAGGGCAAACACCACTTCCAAAATATATCAAAAGAGAGGTTGAGCCAGAGGATGAGGAGAGATATCAAACTATTTTTGCAAAGCACGAGGGAGCAGTAGCTGCACCAACTGCAGGATTACACTTTTCTAAACACTTACTAAAACGTTTAGAAATTAAAGGAATTGATTTTGCTGAAATGACTTTACACGTTGGTTTAGGTACATTCAATCCTGTTGAGGTTGAAGATTTATCAAAACATAAAATGGACTCTGAACAGATTATTATCCCTAAAGCAAGTGCAGATATTGTTAATAATGCAATTGAGAAAAATCGTAGAATTTGTGCAGTAGGTACAACGGTTATGCGTACTATTGAATCATCTGTTTCAGCAAATAAACGTTTAAATGAGTTTGAAGGGTGGACTAATAAATTCATCTTCCCTCCATATGATTTTAGTATTGCAAATTGTATGATTACAAATTTCCATACACCAAAATCAACATTATTAATGATGACAGCTGCTTTTGGAGGTTATGATTTAGTAATGGAAGCTTATAAACAAGCCGTTAAAGAGAAGTATAAATTTTATTCGTACGGAGATGCGATGTTAATTATATAATTAATAAACATTCTAAATAAAGTAATGAGAAACTGGTATCTTAAAAGTTACCAGTTTTTTGTTTTAAATTTGCATAATTACTTAATAACTAATTTTTTTAATGAAAAAAAAGAAAGATATCCGAGCCTTAACTAAAGAACAATTACGAGATTTTTTTGTAGAAAATGGGGATAAGGCTTTTAGAGGAAATCAAGTATATGAATGGCTATGGAATAAGGCTGTGTATTCTTTTGATTCTATGACAAGCCTGTCAAAAGAAACAAGGAAAATGCTAGATGAAAATTTTGTTATTAATAATATTGAAGTAGATACTATACAACGAAGTAATGACGGAACAATTAAGAATGCCATAAAATTACACGATGGATTAGTTGTAGAATCGGTATTAATTCCTACTGAATCTAGAACAACAGCTTGTGTGTCAAGTCAAGTGGGGTGTAGTTTGGACTGTAAGTTTTGTGCAACGGCACGTTTAAAACGAATGCGAAATTTAAATGCCGATGAAATTTATGACCAAGTAGTAGCCATAAATAAACAAAGTGAATTATATCATAATCATAAACTTTCTAACATAGTTTTTATGGGAATGGGAGAGCCATTAATGAACTATAATAACGTTATAAAATCAATTGAAAAAATAACTTCTGATGAAGGTTTAGGAATGTCGGCAAAACGAATTACGGTATCAACTTCAGGTGTGCCGAAGATGATAAAAAAAATGGCAGATGATGAGGTTAAATTTAATTTAGCCGTGTCTTTGCACTCTGCAATAAATGAGGTAAGAGACCAAATAATGCCTTTTAATAAACGTTTTCCTTTAGAAGATTTACGAGAAGCATTAGAATATTGGTATAAAAAAACAAGTAGGAAAATTACCTATGAATATGTGGTTTGGCAAGGAATTAATGACCGAAAAGAAGATATTAATGCCTTGGTTAAATTCTGTAAATATGTTCCGTCTAAAGTGAATTTAATAGAATACAACCCTATTGATGATAGTGATTTTCAACAAGCCTCAGAAGTAGCCTTAAACAATTATATTTCTAACCTAGAAATGAATGATATTGTTGTAAATGTTCGCCGTTCTCGCGGAAAAGACATTGACGCTGCTTGTGGTCAATTAGCAAATAAATCGTAACTTTTTCTTATTTAGATTAATTATATTTTAATAAAACTATATGTTAATCAAGTGTTTATGATTATTTATTTTATGACAATTTGTCATAAAATAAATAATTAGATTGTATATTTGTACAATATTTTAATACGAATCACGAGTTATGGAGCAAGTTGAAAAAGTTATAGATGAAAGACTACAAGGAAAGGCCCTTGTTACACAAAATAAGAAGGGTAATACAAAAAAACTTTTTATAGAGAGTTATGGTTGTCAAATGAATATGAATGACAGTGAGATTGTAGCATCTATTTTAGAAAAAGAAGGATTTAATACAACTCAAAAATTAGAAGAGGCAGACTTAGTATTGGTAAATACTTGTTCTATTAGGGAGAAGGCAGAAACTACTGTCCGTAATCGTTTACAAAAGTATAATGCTGTAAAAAGGATAAACCCAAAAATGAAAGTAGGAGTTTTAGGGTGTATGGCAGAACGATTAAAATCAAAATTTTTGGAAGAAGAAAAAATTGTTGATTTAGTTGTAGGACCCGATGCTTATAGAGATTTACCAAATTTAATAGAAGAAGTAGAGGCAGGGAGAGATGCCGTAAACGTAATTTTATCAAAAGATGAAACATATGCTGATGTTTCGCCTGTTCGTTTAAATTCAAACGGAGTATCAGCATTTGTATCAATAACTCGTGGTTGTGATAATATGTGTACTTTTTGTGTAGTTCCGTTTACTCGTGGGCGTGAACGTAGCCGTGACCCACAAAGTATTATAAAGGAAATACGTAGTATGCAGGAAAGAAATTTTAAAGAAATTATATTACTTGGGCAAAATGTTGATAGCTACTTATGGTACGGTGGAGGTTTAAAAAAGCATTTTAAAAATGCTTCTGAAATGGCAAAAGCAACAGCAGTAAATTTTGCAAGTTTGTTAGATATGTGTGCTACTGAATTCCCTAAAATGCGTATTAGGTTTGCTACTTCAAATCCGCAGGATATGACTTTAGATGTTATTCACGTAATGGCAAAACATCATAATATTTGTAAATATATTCACTTGCCAATACAAAGTGGAAGTAATGCTGTTTTAAAGGCAATGAACCGCCAGCATACAAGAGAAGAATATATGGAATTAGTTGATAATATTTATAAAATTATTCCTGATGTAGCATTAAGCCAAGATATAATTGCAGGTTTTTGTGGAGAAACAGAGCAAGACCACCAAGATACCCTTGATTTAATGAGATATGTAAAATATAGCTTTGGGTTTATGTTTGCATATTCTGAAAGACCTGGTACATTGGCAGGAAAAAAGATGTCTGATGATGTTCCATTAGAAGTTAAAAAACGACGTTTACAAGAAATCATAGATTTACAAAGAGAACATAGTTTGTTAAGAACTAAAGAGTTTGTAGGGCAAGTTCAGGAAGTTTTAATAGAGGGTGTGTCAAAGAAAAATCCTGATAAATGGAAAGGACGTAACACACAAAATACCGTAGTAGTTTTCCCGAAAGAAAACTATAAAATGGGAGATTTTGTAAATGTAAAAATAGAGAGCTGTACAAGTACAACATTAATAGGAACTGCTGTTGGGTATTCAGAAAGTAACTAATATTCAAAATGTAGAAATATGGAGAATATTCAAACAATAAAACAACGTTTCGGAATTATTGGGAATGATATAAAACTAAATATGGCTATTGAAAAAGCCATACGAGTTGCACCTACTGATATCTCGGTTTTAGTAGTTGGTGAAAGTGGTGTTGGTAAAGAGAGTATTCCTAAAATAATACATCAATTATCACATAGAAAACATGCAAAATATATTGCTGTAAACTGTGGTGCAATTCCTGAAGGAACAATTGATAGTGAACTTTTTGGGCATGAAAAAGGTGCTTTTACAGGGGCAACCCAAACCAGAAAAGGTTATTTTGAAGTTGCCGATGGCGGAACAATTTTTTTAGATGAAGTTGGTGAATTACCCCTAACAACCCAAGTACGTTTATTAAGGGTTTTAGAAAACGGAGAGTTTATAAAAGTTGGTTCATCAGAAGTACAAAAAACTAACGTTAGGATAGTTGCGGCAACCAATGTTAATATGCAACAAGCCATTGAAAAGGGAAAATTTAGGGAAGATTTATATTATCGTTTAAGTACAATTGAAATTTTGTTACCTCCATTAAGAGAAAGAGGAGAAGATATACATTTATTATTCAGAAAATTTGCGTCAGATTTTGCCCAAAAATACCGAATGCCAACTATTAGGTTAGATGAAAAGGCTGTAAATTTATTAATGAGATATGATTATCAAGGTAATATCCGTCAGTTAAAAAATATTACCGAACAGTTATCTATTTTAGAAGAAAATAGGCTCGTAACAGCTGATAAATTAACTAAATACTTACCTAAAAATGGTAATTCATTGCCTTCAGTAATACAAAAGAATACATCATCATCTTCATCTGATTTTGCTAATGAACGTGATATAATGTATAAAATATTATTTGATATGCGTAATGATATTAATGACTTAAAAAAGTTAACGTTAGATTTGATGCAGAAAGGTAATTCAGAGGAAGTTAGAGAGGATAATCATAGAATAATAGAACGTATTTATGATGATAATTCCTCAACAGTACCAAGCGTTGAAGTTGTTAAAATAGCCGAGAATACTTCAAATAATATTAATGATTATGATTTTGTAGAAACAATAGAGGAAGATGAAAATTTATCATTACAAGAAAAAGAAATAGAAATGATAAAAAAATCATTAGAAAAAAATAGTGGAAAACGTAAATTAGCAGCAAAAGAATTGGGTATTTCTGAAAGAACATTATACCGAAAAATAAAACAATATGGTTTATAGTATATTTGTGGTAATAAAGTAATAAATATGAAAAAAATAATATACATACTTTTATTTGCATTTAGTTTTGTTTTAATAAGTTGTGGAGTTTACTCTTTTTCAGGAGGAAATACAGGAGATGCTAAAACTATTCAAGTAGATTTTTTTAGAAACCAAGCCTCAATAGTAGAGCCAACATTAAGCCAATTGTTTACGCAAAAAATGCAAGATATGTTTACAAGGCGAACTAATTTAACGTTGGTAAAAACAAATGGAGATTTACATTTTGAAGGAGAAATAACAGGGTATCATATAGCACCAATGAGTGCAACGGCAAATGAAACGGCGGCTTTAAATAGGTTAACAGTTACGGTTAATGTACGTTATTATAATCGTTTAGATGAAAAAAGTAATTTTGAAAAACAGTTTTCGTTTTATGAAACCTTTCCTGCAAATCAAAATTTAACAGGAGGAACATTAGAAAGTGTTTTAGAAGTAATTTTAGAAAGAATTACACAAGATATATTTAATGAATCTGTTGCTAAATGGTAATTCTAAATTAATAATGAATAAACAAGAATTTATAAATATTTTAGATAATCCTAATCAAATAGAACTTAATACGATAGGCGAATTAAGAGGTGTGATAAATAAATATCCTTATTTTCAATCGGCAAGGGTATTGTATTTAAAGGGGTTAAAAAATAAAGAAAGTTTTAAATACAATAATGAGTTAAAGGTTACGTCGGCTTACACTACTGATCGTACAGTACTGTTTGATTTTATAACTTCAAATATTTTTAATGAAAGTAAAGTTTTATCTGAGGAAAAAGTAGTTAGAGAAACTAAAAATGAATTAAAAATAGGAGAACCGTTAGCTTTTGGTAAGGGAGAGAAACATTCTTTTAATCAATGGTTACAGTTAACAAGCACTTGTTTTGTTGAAAAAAAATCTGTTACCAAAGATAATACTAATATACAGAATGATATAATTGAACGATTTATAGCTACTAATCCTAAAATATCAAAGGTTGATAAAAATACTGAAATTAAACCGATAGAAATTAAGGAAGAGCCTCTTTTAATGACGGAAACATTGGCAAGAGTATATTTGGAACAGAAGAAATATGATAACGCAATTAAAGCATATGAAATATTAAGTTTGAAATATCCAAAAAAAAGTGTTTTCTTTGCAAATCGAATAGAAGAAATAAAAATTATACAAAAAAATAAATAATAATGACAGCATACACTATACTTTTGGTTTTAATATTAATCGTTGCTTTAGCATTGATTTTAATAGTAATGGTACAAAATCCTAAAGAGGGAGGATTATCATCTTCTTTTGGAGGAGGAGCAAATACTATTGGAGGAGTACAAAACACAAATAATTTTTTAGATAGAAGTACTTGGACTTTGGCTATTGTAATGTTTGCGTTAATTTTGTTATCTAATTTTGCAATTCCTAGAGGAAATGCTGTAGATGCACCACAATTAGACAAAACATTAGATGATGTTGAGGTCGTAACAAAAACTCCTAATACTACAAAAGTAGAAACAGAAAAAGGTACTGAAAAGCAATAAGTAAGTAAAAAAATATAAAAAAAGCCAATGTGTATTATTAGCACATTGGCTTTTTTTGTTGAAGTATTTATGACATTAGTATGAAAAAATGTCAGCAAATTATAATTGGCATACTTTCTGACTTATATCTATAAATAAAAAAAGAAATTTTATTAATCAAAATTATACAAAATAATAGTATGGGATTAAAAATTAAACCTTTAGCAGATAGAGTTCTTGTAGAACCAGCTGCAGCAGAAACTACTACAGCTTCAGGAATTATTATACCTGATAATGCAAAAGAAAAACCACAAAAAGGAACTGTTGTTGCGGTTGGTAATGGGAAAAAAGATGAGCCTTTAACAGTAAAAGTTGGTGATACTGTTTTATACGGAAAATATTCAGGTACTGAATTAAAATTAGAAGGAAAAGATTACTTAATGATGCGTGAAAGCGATATTTTGGCAATTATATAATTTCAATAAATAATAAAATAATAGCTTTTACTATATATTATCATATAGAAAAAAGTAATAAAGCATAAAAAATAAACAAAATGGCAAAGGAAATAAAATTTGATATAGATGCACGTGACGGATTAAAACGTGGTGTTGATGCATTAGCAAACGCAGTAAAAGTAACATTAGGTCCTAAGGGGCGTAATGTAATTATATCTAAATCTTTTGGAGCTCCAACCGTAACTAAAGATGGGGTTTCAGTAGCAAAAGAAGTAGAGTTAAATGATGAGCTTGAAAATATGGGAGCTCAAATGGTAAAAGAAGTAGCCTCTAAAACTAATGATTTAGCAGGAGACGGAACAACAACAGCTACGGTATTAGCACAAGCAATTGTAAAAGAAGGTTTAAAAAATGTTGCAGCGGGTGCAAACCCAATGGATTTAAAACGTGGTATTGATAAAGCTGTAAAAGCAATTATAACTGATTTAGAAAAACAAGCTAAAAAAGTAGATAGTTCTTCTGATAAAATTAAGCAAGTAGCATCTATTTCTGCAAATAATGATGATACTATTGGAGATTTAATAGCTCAGGCTTTTGATAAAGTAGGGAAAGAAGGGGTAATTACTGTGGAAGAGGCAAAAGGTATGGATACTTATGTAGATGTTGTTGAAGGAATGCAGTTTGATAGAGGGTATTTATCGCCCTATTTTGTAACTGATGCTGATAAAATGATTGCAGAATTAGAAAACCCTTATATTTTATTATTTGATAAAAAGATTTCTAATCTTCAAGAAATACTACCTATTTTAGAGCCAGTTGCACAATCTGGTCGTCCATTATTAATTATTGCTGAAGATGTTGACGGACAAGCATTAGCGACGTTAGTGGTTAATAAATTACGTGGTGGATTAAAAATTGCAGCCGTAAAAGCACCAGGGTTTGGAGACCGTAGAAAAGCAATGTTAGAAGATATTGCTATTTTAACAGGAGGAACAGTAATTTCAGAAGAAAGAGGTTTCTCTTTAGAAAATGCTGATTTAAGTTTATTAGGAACTGCTGAAACTGTTTCAATTGATAAAGATAATACTACAATCGTAAATGGAAGTGGAGAAGAAGAACAAATAAAGGCTCGTGTAAATCAAATAAAAGCACAAATTGAAACAACTACATCTGATTACGATAAAGAAAAATTACAAGAACGTTTAGCTAAATTAGCAGGAGGGGTTGCTGTATTATACGTAGGAGCTGCATCAGAGGTTGAAATGAAGGAGAAGAAAGACCGCGTAGATGATGCACTTCATGCTACTCGTGCTGCAGTAGAAGAAGGAATTGTTGCAGGTGGAGGAGTTGCGTTAGTAAGAGCTAAAAGTGTATTAGAAAGTTTAGAAACGGAGAATTTAGATGAAACAACAGGGGTACAAATTGTAAACAGAGCTATTGAGGCTCCGTTACGTACAATTGTTGAAAATGCAGGGGGAGAAGGTTCAGTAGTTATAAATAAAGTTTTAGAAGGAGAAAAAGATTTTGGATATGATGCAAAATCTGAAAAATATGTAGATATGCTAAAAGCAGGAATTATTGACCCTAAAAAAGTAACTCGTGTTGCCTTAGAAAATGCCGCTTCAGTTGCAGGTATGATTTTAACAACAGAATGTGCTTTGGTTGATATTAAAGAAGAAAACTCTGCAGGTGCTATGCCTCCAATAGGAGGAGGAATGCCTGGTATGATGTAAGATAATAATGTAAATTTTGAAAAGCCTAACAATTAATTTAATTGTTAGGCTTTTTTATGTTAAAGTGTAACGTTCTTTTATGAAAAAATTTAGGTTTTACATCTAAATTAAGTTTTCAATAAAACAGTTAAAAATCAATTTTTTTAATAAAATTTGTACTTTTTAATTGTTAGTTAACCCTATTCATTAGGCGGTAAAAAAACCAATCTATTTTCAGAGTGCTTATATTCTTTAGGGTTAATCCTCATTTTTACAAATTCCCCGTTTACAAATTTATCAGCTTGGTTTTTATAATATGGGCTAAATAAATTACCGCTTTGCCCTGTTGGTAAAATAGCAACACTGTTTTTAACATCAGAAAAATCAATAACTCTACGTGTTGATGGTCCTGCTTTAATTTTATAATACCCTGTACTATCTAACTTAAATATTTGATTATTTATAGTGTTATTACCACCATCAACTTCAAAAACACCTACGTTAAATATTTTTCTTAAAAATTCTCCGCCTTTCCCTATAGCATGTTCATGTTCTAATGACAATACTTTATCCCACATCCATCCTTCAGTATCATTACCTAATTGTTTTGTTAAAAAAGTAATAGCATTTTTAAATGATTTTGTAACAATATCTTTTTTTTCTTCAATGATATCTTTTGTTGTTATATCATCCCACCAAACCGATTTTGATTTTGCCATTTGTACAGCTATCATTTTTCTTTGTAAAGGAATACCACTTATAAATTGATTAAACCCTTTTCCCATTTCATCTTTAAAAGTATTTACTAAAAATTCGTAAATAAATCGATTATAAATAGTTGGTGCAATTTTATTTTGTTTATAGCTTCCGTTCCAACTTTGTAAGAATTTTAAAGCGTTTTTTTCCTTTACTGTTAACTTTTCTATTTCTATTACTTGTGAAGCATCTCTCACTACCTTAGAATCTACTGATGATTGTACATCTACAATCATTTTCATTACATCTTCTTTTGTAAAATTATGCTTAGGCTCTATTAATTCTACTATTCTTTTGGCTCTATATTCTGGTAAATAATAACCTGGATACAACATTCCTGCAATAGAATCTGGTTGATTATTAGCCGAATACACATATCCCCACCTAGGGTTTACAGCTTGTGGATTATCTTCAAAATTTAAAAACTCAATAATTTCATCTTTACCCGACGCTCCGTTTAAGTATGTTTTTCTATTAATACTATCTCTATATTTATATAGTTTTCCTGCACCAAACCAAGCAATATTATTTTTAGCATCTCCGTACATTATATTTAACCCTGGGGCGTGTAATAAAGAGGCCCCTTCCTTAAATTCTTCTAAAGATTTTGCATGGGATATTTTATAACTAACATCTAATAATTTGTTAGGTAAATGAGTATAAATCCATTTCATTGATATAGGGCGTTTATCATTTAAGAAATCAATTAAATCATTCATTATAGGTCCGTGTTTGGTGGATTTTACTTGATAAACAGTATCTTTAGCATTCTTTATTTTAATTGTTTTATCAATTGTTTTATATCTAACATATCCTTCAGGTGTTTTATATTCTAAATTATTGTTAGGATTTTCTTCTTCAATATAAAAATCAATATCATCATTCAGTAACATTGTTAATCCGTAAGCATATTCTTTATTATGCCCTAATAACGGGAACGGTGTAAGTGCAAGATTAAATCCATACATCTCATAATCAGGTGTTTTTATATGATTTTGATACCATACTGATGGCTGGCTATATTCTATATGTGGGTCATTTGCAAAAATTACTCGTCCGTTTTGAGTTCTATCAGCTCCTAAAACCCAAGAATTACTTCCTGTAAAAGCAGGAACAGGTAATTTTTTAGTAATTTCATTAATTGCTTTTAAAAAATCTGATTTTATTTTAGGATTTTTAGTGTTTTTTATTAATGTTGATTTTTCCATAGGAATACCTAATTCCTTAACATATTCACTACCAAATTTTTCTTTTATTTCATTAACTAACGGGTCTGTTTTATGGGCAGAAGCAAAACTAAATGCCATATAGCCAAATACATTATATATATCGTTAATAGTGTATTTTTCCTTTTCAACACCTAGTAAATGAAACTCAATAGGGGTTGCTCCGTTTTCAATAAATTGATTTATTCCGTTTAGATAAGCCTGTGTTAGTTTATATGATTCAGAATTTTTATCAATATTAGCTATTATTTTAAAAGCCTCTTCTTCAATACCTAAACCACTCATAAATTTATCAACTCTTACCAAGTCTTTACCAAAAATTTCACTCAATCTTCCTGCTGATATACGCCTCATAAGCTCCATTTGCCATAATCTATCTTGTGCGTGAACATAACCAAATGCTGTGTAGGCATCTTTTTTATTTTTGGCTGTAATGTGTGGAACTCCATTATCATCATAATAAACCACCACTTTTTTATCTATATTATTCAATTCTAATTCCCCTTCGTATTTAGGGAACATAGTTTTTACAAAAAACCATCCTCCTATTAAGAATAGTATAAAAAGTAAAAAGATAAACTTAA
This sequence comes from Tenacibaculum sp., assembly GCA_018456245.1. Taxonomy (GTDB): domain Bacteria; phylum Bacteroidota; class Bacteroidia; order Flavobacteriales; family Flavobacteriaceae; genus Polaribacter. The sequence goes on from JAGYHQ010000022.1 coordinate 19,629, forward strand.
AAAATTTCTTTATAAATCTCATTGTAAATATATTTTCTTCAAAGATAAAAGATTTTAATTTGTATTTTTGAACGATTTATAAAAAATCATACAATATGAAAAAAATACAAATGGTTGACTTACAAAGTCAATACAAAAAAATAAAGGAAACAGTTGACAAGCATATTAATGATGTTTTAGATTCATCTACCTATATTAACGGACCTTTAGTTAATGAATTTCAAAATGATTTAGAAGATTATTTAGATGTAAAACACGTAATTCCTTGTGCAAACGGAACTGACGCCCTGCAAATAGCAATGATGGGGCTAGGATTAAAACCTGGTGATGAAGTAATTACTGCCGATTTTACCTTCGCTGCAACCGTTGAGGTTATTGCCTTATTAAAATTAACTCCTGTTTTGGTTGATGTAGAGCCTGATACATTTAATATAGATATTAATGCTATAAAAAAAGCAATTACTCCTAAAACAAAAGCAATAGTACCTGTTCATTTATTTGGGCAATGTGCTAATATGGAAGAAATTTTAAAGATAGTGAAAGAACATAATTTATATGTAATTGAGGATAATGCACAAGCAATAGGAGCTGATTATACCTTTACTAATGGTAAAAAACAAAAAGCCGGAACTATTGGAAATGTAGGAACAACATCATTTTTCCCTTCAAAAAATTTAGGTTGTTATGGTGATGGTGGTGCTATTTTTACAAATGATGACGATTTAGCTCATACTCTTAGAGGGATAGTAAATCATGGAATGTATAAAAGATATTACCATGATGTTGTTGGGGTTAATTCAAGATTAGACAGTATTCAGGCAGGAGTTTTAAAAGCTAAACTTCCTCATTTAAACGATTATAATAATGCTCGTAAAAAAGTGGCAGAATATTATAACAATGCCTTTATTAATAATCCTAATATTATTACCCCTATAATTAGTGATTTTACTACACATGTTTTTCATCAATATACTTTAAAAATAACTAACGGAAAACGAGATGAATTACATAAACATTTGTTAGAAAAAGGAATACCTAATGCCATTTATTACCCTGTTCCGTTACATAAACAAAAAGCATATATTGATGAAAGGTATAAAGAAGATGATTTTAAAATTACTAATTCATTAACAGAAACTGTTATATCTTTACCTATGCACACCGAATTAGATGAAGAACAATTGGTTTTTATAACTAAAACAATTAATGATTTTATGAATTAATAAATTAGGTAATAATAATAAAAATGGTTAAGCAATTGCTTAACCATTTTTTTAAATCAAAATTTTTAATTTCTATTTTTTATCAAAGAAATCAACTTTTCCGTCATGTAAGTCATAAATAGCTCCAATTATTTTAATTTCTCCTTTTTCTTCCATTTCTCTTAAAATAGCACTTCTTTCACGAATTAATTTTTTTGTATTTTTCACGTTTTGAGTACATACTTCATGTAAATATTGTTTGTTTTTGTAAGACTTTTCGCCTTTAAAAGTTTTATTTACTGACTCTACAACAGGTCTTATTTTACTTAATAAATCATTAATATTTCCTAATCCTTCTATATTTTTTGGATATTTTATTGCTGATTTTACAGCTCCACAGTTTTCGTGCCCTAAAACTAAAACTAATTTTGAACCTGCAACTTTACAAGAATATTCTAAACTACCTAACACATCTTCGTCTGAAATATTACCAGCAATTCTTGTAACAAAAATATCTCCAATACCTTTATCAAAAATATCTTCAACAGGTACTCTACTATCAATACATGATAAAATTACTGCTTTTGGGTACTGCCCATAAGTGGTTTTTCTAATTTGTGCTGAATGATCACGTTTTGTTAAATCATTACGCATAAATCTTCGGTTACCCTCTACAAAAGACTGAATTACCCCATCTGGTGTTAATCTTGCTTGATCTTCTTTTGTCAACACTCGGTCATCAGGTGCTACATGGTCTTCTACAACATGTCTAACCACTTTTACTTTTTCTTCTTGCTTTTCTTTTTTACAAGCTACTAGTGAAAATACTAATCCTGTAAATACTAAAATTTTAATTGCCTTATTCATAATCATAATTATTATAATTTATTTTTTTGTTTACAAATGTTAAAAATATAGTGCAAATATACACAGCACACCAATATACAAAATTTAAAATTAATAATTTAACTTAATATTAAGATTTTAACAATATTCTTTGGTTTTTAATAAAAACTTCTTTTATATTTAGAATTGTATTTTTCAGCTTCTTTATTAATATCCCAATGCCAATAGTTTAGATCTTCTTCAAATCCTTCACTAATAAAAGTACAGTTAACAACTAAAAAATAAGATGAAAACACTAAAAATATGAAAACTAAAACTTTATAAAGTATTTTTTGAGATAGTTTCATTTTTTCAATTAGCTTGTCAATCAATAATAATAGAACACTCCATATAACAGTATTTGCTAATAACCCATAAATACTATAATAATCTTCAAGTGAATTTGCTCCTTGCTTACGATAAATAATAGGATTACCCCAATATTTTGGCAACCATTCTCCTCCTATTGATTCATATGTAATTCCGCATATATTAGATAAAACCAATCCTAATGCAATATATATAACAACAAAATATTTATATCGTTTCATTTTTTTGAGATTGGTTATAACTAATTCTATATTATTCTTCTAATTCTATTAATAATAACAGCAATAGCCCCATCTCCTGTAACATTAGTTGCTGTACCAAAGCTATCCATTGCTATATATAACGCTATCATTAACCCTTGAATAGTTTCATCAAACCCAAGCATAGAGCTTAATAATCCTAAAGCAGCCATAATAGCACCTCCAGGAACCCCTGGGGCTGCGACCATTGTTACCCCTAACATTAATATAAAACCAGCCATTTGCTCAAATTCTATTGGCATTCCTGACATTACCATAATAGCCATAGAACAAGCTACAATTTTCATCGTACTTCCTGATAAATGTATGGTAGCACAAAGAGGAATTACAAAATCAGCAACCTCTTCTTTTACATCATTTTTTATTGTTTGTTCTAAAGTTACAGGTATTGTTGCTGCAGAAGATTGAGTTCCTAAAGCTGTCATATAAGCTGGTAACATATTTTTAAGTAATCTTAACGGATTTTTCTTTGAAAATAAACCAGCAATAGAAAACTGAACAAATAAAAGAACTACCGTTATAAAGAAAATTATTACAATAATTTTAAGAAAAACTCCTATTACACTACCAACTTGCCCAGAACTTCCCATTAATAAGAAAATACCATATATATACAATGGAAGAATAGGAATAATTACAGAAGCAATTATTTTATCAATTATCTTTTTAAAGTTATCTAATCCTTTTTTTAATGATTCACTTTTTGTTGTTGCAATACCCAAACCTAAGGTAAATGCTAAAATTAGTGCCGTCATTACCTCCATTAAAGGTTTCATTTGAACGGTAAAAAACGGAGTAAAATCTCTCCCTTTATTTGTTACTTCCACCAATTTATCTGAATCTGACAATATAAAAGGATAAACTAATTCACAAGTTAAATATGTTGAAAAACCAGAGAAAATTGTAAATCCGTAAGCTAATAGAGCTGTTATTATTAGTAATTTACCTGCTCCTTTACCTAAATCTGCAATACTAGGAGCAACTAAACCTAATATAATTAACGGAATAATAAAACCTAAAAAGTTACCAAATAATCCGTTAAAAGTTGCAAATACACGAACTATGTTTTCTGGAAAAAAATAGGAACACAAAATACCTAAAACTATTGCAATAATAATTTTAGGTAATAATCCTAATTTTAGTTTTTTCATAATATATTTTGTTTATTAACTAAAATTTAGTCAAACATTAATTTATAATTCTTGAATTCCTTCAACAGAAATTTTACGGTCAACTTTCTTTATCATTCCTTGTAATACTTTGCCTGGTCCTACTTCAGTAAATAATTCTGCTCCATCAGCAACCATATTTTGTATCGTTTGCGTCCAACGTACAGGAGCTGTTAATTGAGCCAATAAATTTTCTTTGATTTCTAAAGGATTTGTAACTGCCTTTGCTATCACATTTTGATATACAGGACAGATAGGTTTATTAAATTCCGTTTCTTTAATAGCCTTTGCTAATTCCTCACTTGCTGATTCCATCATAGGAGAATGGAATGCCCCACTAACAGGTAATACTAAAGTTCTTCTTGCCCCTTTTTCTGCTAATATTTCACAAGCCTTTTCAACAGCCGATACTTCCCCCGAAATTACTATTTGCCCAGGGCAATTATAATTTGCTGGAACTACTACTCCTTCAACCGAGCTACAAGCCTCCTCTACAACACTATCTTCTAAACCTAAAATTGCCGCCATTGTTGATTGTTGTAATTCACACGCTTTTTGCATTGCTAATGCTCTTTTTGAAACTAATTTTAATCCGTCTTCAAATGATAAAACTTCACTTGCAACCAATGCCGATAATTCTCCTAATGAATGACCCGCAACCATTTCTGGTTTAAAATCTTCGCCTAAAACTTTTGCTAAAATTACCGAATGTAAAAAAATAGCAGGTTGTGTTACTTTTGTTTGTTTTAATTCATCTTCCGTTCCTTTAAACATAATATTTGTAATTGAAAAACCTAAAATATCATTTGCTTTTTCAAATAACTCTTTCGCTTGAGAAGATTTTTCATATAAATTTAATCCCATTCCTACAAACTGAGACCCTTGACCTGGGAAAACATATGCTTTCATCTTGTATTATTTTTTATTGTTATAATGCAAACATAATCAATTTAAAAATATTCAATTATATTTCATTTAAAGATTTGTAACTTCGTAGCCTAAATTTTAATTAAAAAAGTGAAAAGAAAATCAATTTATTTAATAGTATCTATAATAGTTTCAGTGTTTTTTTTTACAAGAAGAACAAAGAGAAAACCGAACTTTCAAAAGAAAAAACTACTAATAATCAAACATATATTCTTCAAGTAAACTCAGAATTTAATTTCTTTCCAACTTCAACTACTGGGCAAGTTATACATCATCAAGGATACAGTTTATCATACAGTGAGCCTCACGAACAAGCTGAATGGGTTGCTTATTCATTTCATAAAAAAGACCTTTCTCGTGCAAAACGTAAACGTCCTTATTTTGAAACTGATGAAAAAGTAAAAACAAAATCAGCTCATTGGAGGAGTTATAAACAATCTGGTTATGATCGTGGACATTTATGTCCTGCAGGGGATAGAAGAAAAACAAAAGATTTATATAATGAAACATTTTTAACATCTAACATATCTCCTCAAAAACACGATTTTAATTCTGGAATTTGGCAAGAATTAGAAAAAGAAATTCGTTATTGGACGAAGAAATATGAACATTTATACATAGTTACAGGAGGAATTTTAACTGATAAAAACTTAAAAACTATTGGTAAGGATAAAGTTGCTGTACCAAGAAGATTTTATAAAATTTTATTAGATTACACCAAGCCTGATATAAAAGCAATTGCCTTTTTAATACCTCATAAAAGTAGTAATCGTCCGTTATATGAATTTGTTGTTTCTATAGATGAAATAGAAAATATTACAGGAATTGATTTTTTTCCGTCATTACCCGATGATTTAGAAAATAAATTAGAAAGTTCTAATAATTATAAAAAATGGCATTTTAGATAGATTTAGTTTTAAATATTTACTAAATTTACGGTCTAAAATTTATTATTAATTAATAAAAAACAAATTAAATGGACTTAAAGTTTAACGACGATTTAGATACTATTAAAGATTCATTAAAACACACACTTACCAAAATTAAAGATGAGGGAGAAAATCCTTTATTAAAAGCTGAAATGCTATATAAATTTTCTAGGTACAAATTTTCTGAAAAAGAATATGATGAATGTCATGAAACTTTAGATCAGCTTAACACTCATTTAGCGGAAAATAATTTACCTAAAAATTATGAAATATTTTATTGGTTAGGTAGAGTTTTTGAAGAAAAGGAAGAATACATAAATGCAAAAACTACATACCTAACACTTTTAACAAGAATAAAAAAGTTAGACGAAACTAAGGAATTAGAAAATGAAATTCTTGATAGAATAAATGTAGTAAATAAAATTTTAGAAAAATAAAATATTAATAACAATACAAAATAAAAGGTCTCATTTTATATGAGACCTTTTTTGTTTTTTAATATATAAAATTCAATAACATAGTAGAATTATAAAAATTCGTAAAAGAATTAATAAATATTTATAGAAATATCAAATCTCATCTGAGTTTTAATATATAGATGTCTAATTAATTTCATATACAATAAAAAATATAGGAGATAATTAATACGTTAAATTATTTTAGGAAGGTTTAGTAAGGTATACATAAAATAAAATTACTACTAAATGGAATTATTTTAGTTTGTTTCTTTTTTCATTATTAATATATTCTTAAGTGTAAAAGCAAAATCTTTTAATTTATTGTTTTTGCTCGATTTTTCATCAAAATATATTTTTTTAAATAAATATTCCCAAGTAAATGATATTATTCCTAAAAATAGAAGAATACCAGTAATAAACCTAAAGATGAATTCTAAATGTTCTATTGAGGGATCTCCCTTATATAAAAATAATACTATTGTAATTAGCATTAAAACGAATTGTTTACCTATAAATTCTGATACTTTTTCAAAAACCTTAAATGGGTTATTCATTGGTTCATTCCTTAATTCTTCAGCTAGTTTTATTTTAGCATTTAGTTCCTTATTACTCATATTTGAATATTCTTTGTATACTTCTTTTATTCTTAGAGATTCTAATTCAATAGATTGCCATCTATAAGGCTCTTTAGGTAATGGTAAACCTTTCGATTTTAGAATTTTTCTTGCTCTATATGTTCTAATAATAAAAATATGTGTAATGGTCGGTAGTGCTGAGACTAGCATAATGATAAACCCAATCTTTGCATAAAACTTCGTTATCATCATTATATCTCCTATAAGAAAACATACTATGAAAAGTATTAAAAATATTTTAAGTAAGGTCATGTTTTTATAGGAATAGATATCGGATAAATAAAGTTTTTCATAAGAGTATTTTTCTGAAAAATATTCTACTTCTTGATTAAATGTTCTCATTTTAGATAATTTT
>JAGYHQ010000023.1 GCA_018456245.1 Tenacibaculum sp.
TCTGGGGCTAACGTTGTTTTCTTTAACGTTACTACTCCGCCTAACTTAGGGTCATCTACCGTTACATTGGTTAACTCTACATCTCCTACATTCTCTACAGTAAACGTATAGGTAATTTCATCACCTAAACTTACTGGAGTAGCTGGAGCTGTTTTGTTTAGCTTAATCTTTGGTTCTGGTGGAGTTGTTTTCAATGTAATGCTAACTGGTTCTCCATATCCGAAATTATCATATCCTTTTGCAATATAATCCACTGGTGTTGGATCACCTTCAAAAGTAGGTTCTGGGATAAAAGTTACCTCACCGTTAACCCCTGCTATCCAAGTTCCTTCTCCTATTATGATCAAAGTTTCAAAATCATCTGACATGATAATTTTTTCATAATCTACCAAATTAAAATTTGGAAATAATAACACCGTCGTTGGATCTACAGTTTTTGGGTCATTAGCTAAAACTTTAACTACTTTAGGTTCACCTATCACATAAGTATCTTCATCTGGCTTAAGTATAATTTCTTTCCCTTTTATAGTAATAACAACTTTAGCCTTTTTATCCGCTAAACACCTACCGGTACTAAACTCAAATTCATAAATTCCTGGCTTTAATTCTTTTAAATTCAGATAAGAACCTGCAAGATTAGTTTCTAACTCTATGTTTTTTGAAAACCAAACTCCTGTTTTAATATCATTACCTTTTAATAGGGTAAATAAGTCAACTTCACCTACTTTTTTAGCCTCATCAATCGTATATGTTTTCTTCCCATCGTCACCTAAATTTCCACCTTCTTTGAAATTTGTTAAATCCTTCTCAATTTTTCTATTTATACAATCACCTAATTCTGGAATTTTTTTATAACTTAATTGTGCAGAATAAACCCCGTTATCTTTAGTAGTATCATAGTTCTCAATTGTAAGTACTTTTCCTGTTTTACCTAATGAAACACCATTTTTAAACCATTCAATATCAAGACCAAAAGAACGTTTTACTTCTAATTTCATTGTTTTACTTCTACAAGAATAGGTGTTTTCTATCTTAGGTAAAAGATCATTTCTAGTAGATATTTTTACAATTCTACTACCACATTTACCTGTGACTTCAATTTCATAAAGATCAGATTCCTCTAAATCTGGAAAAATATTAGATGTTTGCTTTGGCATGATAACTGGTTTACCATCTTTTTTAATAATTTAATAAGTAAAAGGACCTACACCATCAGTTTTAATTACAGCTATTCTTTTATTATTACAATTAAAAACACTATAATCTATTAAATATGGCTTTGAATAATAATTAAATTCTTTCCAAACATATTCTTTTTTTTTACAATCCTTATTGTAAGATACTAAACGATACTTTCCATCTTTTTTTCCTGATAATTTTAAACTTCCCTCATTCGCTCTCTTTCCCTTATATGGTTTCTCCCTTTCCCATCTTTTATATTTTTCATTGTACTTTAATAAATAGAAAATATCACTATTACTAAGTACATCTTTTTCAAAATTAAAGGTTGCTTCAAATAAATTACAATTCTTTTCCAGATCAATTCTAACACCAAAATTAGGAGTAAGTGGTTTTTCTATTTTTACCTGAATCTCTTCAGTATCTGCTGGATAAAATATAGTACTGCACTCACCACGTGAAACTTCAGTTTTTTCTACAATAATTTCAAATATATAATCACCTGCATATTTCTCTGTAGCTATAGCAAAACAAAAATTTTCCTCACTAAAAGGACATTCTCTCCATTCTAATACATCTATATTTTGCACTTTTTTTAAATCAAAAGGAACTGATAAATTATTGTCTTGCAAAAAATTATCTGGGGCTTTTTTTACTCTTAATGTTACATGTTTTGTATTTATAGATTTATAATTAAATTCTGTTGTATTAATTGTTACCTGTGTCCATGCTTTATCACAAAGATAACCTGGTTTTATATTAGCACTAGGCTTTCTGGTTTTCCTCATTATTATATCACTTCCTCCTTTCATCTTTGAAAAACTTGCTTTTATTGTATCACACTCATAAATTAATGCTACTTCATAATAACCTGGAATCATATTTACAGTATTCATTTTCCTTGAAATTTCATCTGCATCATCATTTTTTTTAGTTTTATAAGTATAAGAGCCTTCTTCTAAATAGGTACTTCTCCAAGGTTTAAAACCTTCAGGATATTTTAAATATGTAATTTCTTTTAAATCTGATACCTTATACGGATAATGATGATCATTATTGTTTTCAAGAAAAAGCCACTTATGTTCACCACAACGCAGATTACTAATAATGCCATCATCTAGTTGATTCTTAGTAACACTAGGAGTTATAATATGTTTTTTACCACAAATAGTAAAATCAACAGTACTCTTAGCATTTCCTAGTTCTTTAATAAATTCATCATTTATATTAAATTTATCTCTAGGAAACTTAACGATAAAAGCACCCTTAGTTCTAGAATACTCCGCCTTGTAACGACTTCCCTTAAAATTAAAACTAAAAGAATCTTCATCTATTAAATTGTACATAAAATATTTATTTTTTAAAGGCCAACCATCAGCATAAGCATCAAAAATAACTTCTATTTCTTTACAAGACCTTTCTATCTTACCATCTACAAATAATTTGGCAGTTTTTATATTTTCTACAACCACATCAGATTTGTATGTTCCTCCACATTTATTCTTACTTATAACCCTTACTTTAAAATCTTCTTTAGGCATACCTTCATAAAAAGATTTCGTTAAAGGAATAGTATAATATCTTTTACAAGTTCCTTTTTTACAAGCTTTTGTCCAAGGGATCAACTCCTTACCCAAAGTATTGTCTGGTAACAAAAGGTGAACTTTGTATTCAGACACACTTCCTTTCTTAATTGTTACACCAAGGTAATCAACATTTCCATCACATTCTAAGTTGTGTAATCTTACATAACTAACCCCGTTTATAACAATATCACTTCTGTCAGAATTAACAACCACAGTTTCATTAATGGTTTCTGTTTGTCCATCTTTTGTTACTGTAAAATGCACCTCATATGTTCCTGCTTTTAAGTTCTCAAACGAAGTTAACATTTCACTCCCTGTGGCAACAATATTTTCGCTATTCAGATTTTTTTTTGTGGAGTTTATCACCTCTATAAAAATTTCTGTCCCAGCATTAGCAGTTGTTGTTATAGATATGCCACCATCTCCAATACAAACCTCACGTTTAACCGTAATATTATAAGTAAAATTACCAACTGTATTTGGTCTGTTTATTTTATCTTTTAATTTAACAACATTCTTTTTATCTAAAAAGTTTGTTGTTTTAGCTCCTATATCTCCTGCAAATACAGTGAAAAATAAGCTAAAAAAGAAAAGTACTAGTAGTTTATAATTATTTTTCATATTTATTATCGTTTTTATTGGTCTCAAAAATAGTTAAAACTATGGACTTTCAGTCCATAGTGGTTTATTTATTGTTATTTTAATCTTGAACCTATTTTAATTACTTACTTTTTTACAAGTTTACTTATAACTAATATGAAACGCTTTTAGTAAAAAAGTCACTTTTTAACTGTTAAAAAATGAAAAAACACAAGGAAATTGAAACATTCATTCATTATACTAAAAAATTCGTTCAAAATTATAGTTGAAAGATAAAATGGTATTAATTATAAAACCTTTAATTTAGCAAATTGTAAAAGTAATTTCTTTTTACCAATAGCATTAAACATAATTTCTGCTTTTTTGTTAGGTCCTTCTCCTTCTAAAGATAATACTTCTCCTACTCCAAAACGGTTATGCTCCACAATATTACCTACAACAATATTATCATCAAATAAATTTATTTTTGGTGTTGTTTCAGATACTTTTTTCATTTTACCTTTTGGCGGAATTATATTCTTTTTCTTTTCAATAAATTCCTTTCTCTTTCTTTGAATTGGCTTTTGAAAACGGATTTTCTTAGGAACATCATCAAATAAACTAGCATCAATAAAATTATTTTTAGCTTGTGTTTGTGGCGGATTTACGTATTCTAAAAACTTATCATCAATTTCTTCTAAAAATCTACTTGGCTCGCCATCGGTTAATTTTCCCCAACGATAACGGGTTTGAGCGTAACTTAAATACACTTGTTTCTCTGCACGGGTTAAAGCTACATAAAACAACCTACGTTCCTCCTCTAGCTCACTTCTTGTATTCATACTCATTGCCGACGGAAATAAATTTTCCTCTAACCCTACAATATATACATACGGAAATTCTAACCCTTTTGCAAGGTGTATCGTCATTAAAGAAACTCTTGGAGTGTCATCTTTTTTATCAGAATCAAAATCAGTAGCTAAGGCAACATCTTCTAAAAAAGTTGGAAGCGAAGCATCTTCTTCAGCCTCCATTTTATTGGTAATAAAATCTTTAATTCCATTTAATAATTCTTGAATATTTTCAACTTTACTTACCCCCTCAGGTGTACCATCACTTTGTAAATCTTTTACTAATTGGGTTTGTTTCACTACCAAATCAGCAATTTCAAAAGCATTTTTTGTTTTGGTTTCAATTTGAAAATGCTTAATCATATTTGCAAAATTCTGCAATTTGGTTTTTGTTCCTGCGTTAATATTAATATCAACAACATTTAAATTTGAAATAATTTCAAAAATTGATTTTTTATAATGGTTTGATGCAATGGCTAATTTATCAATAGTAGTAGCTCCTATTCCACGAGCAGGATAATTAATAATTCGCTTTAAAGCCTCCTCATCATTAGGGTTAATTATTACCCTTAAATATGATAATAAATCTTTTATTTCTTTACGCTGATAAAAAGATATTCCACCATAAATTCTATACTTTATATCCTTTTTACGTAAGGCATCTTCAATTGCTCTTGATTGTGCGTTGGTTCTATAAAGAATTGCAAAATTATCGTTTGTTAATTGTAAATTCATCTTATTATCAAAGATTGATTTTGCTACAAAACGCCCTTCCTCAACATCAGAAATTGTTCTTACAACCTTTATGTAATTTCCATCATCATTGGCAGTCCAAATTTCTTTATCTAACTTGGTTTTATTTTTTGAAATTACTGAATTTGCAGCATTTACAATATTTTTAGTAGAACGATAATTTTGTTCTAACTTAAATGTTTTCACATCAGGGTAGTCCTTCTGAAAATTTAATATATTTTGAATGTTTGCCCCACGGAAACCATAAATACTTTGTGAATCATCTCCTACTACACAAATATTTTGAAATCTATCAGCCAAAGCCCTTACAATTATGTATTGTGAGTGGTTTGTATCTTGGTACTCATCAACCAAAATATAACGAAATCTATCTTGATATTTTGCTAAAACATCAGGAAAACGAGCTAATAATTCATTAGTTCTTAATAATAAATCATCAAAATCCATTGCTCCTGATTTAAAACAGCGGTCTACATATTCCTTGTAAATATCCCCTACTTTTGGTCGGCTTGCTTGCTTGTCTGCCTCAATTAATTCAGGATTGTTAAAATATGCCCTAACAGTAATTAAACTATTTTTAAATGATGATATTCTACTTAAAATTTGTTTAGGTTTATACCTGTCTTTATCAAGTTGCATTTCTTTAATAATAGATGTAATTAACCTAACGCTATCTTGCGTATCATAAATAGTAAAGTTTTGAGGGTAACCTAATTTATCACATTCTGAACGTAAAATCCTCGCAAAAATAGAGTGAAACGTTCCCATCCATAAGTTTTTTGACTCGCTATAACCAACAACTTTTCCTATTCTATCTTTCATCTCACGTGCAGCTTTATTAGTAAAGGTTAGTGCCAAAATATTAAAAGGGTCAATTCCTTGCTCCATTAAATATGCAATACGGTAAGTTAAAACCCTCGTTTTACCTGAGCCCGCCCCTGCAATAATAATCATAGGCCCCTCTTTTTGTAAAACTGCCTCTTTTTGTGATTCGTTAAGTTGTTGTAAATAAGTACTCAATGCTATATTTTTAAAATAGTTTTTTCAGTTGGAAAGTTAATAATTCTTTTAGGTATAAAAATGAAGTTTGTAATATTTTATTCACATTTTTATATATATGCACTTCACTACTCTACTTAATTACTTTTTATACAAACAAAATCTCTAAAATTAGTTCTATCAATTATAATTCCCTCTGCATTATAAGCCTCTTTAAAAGTTTTTGAAATTTTCACTTTTTTATCTTTCCATTTAAACTCAAAACCTGTTATTTGTCCGTCTTTTTCCTCTACAAAATCAATTTCTTGCTGTTGTTTAGTTCTCCAAAAGTGCATTTTTGCAAAAGTATTTTTATATAAATTTTGTTTTCTGCGTTCAGACACCAAAAAATTCTCCCATAAAGCTCCTTTGTCAATTCTTAAATCTAATGATGAAAAATTACCGATAATCATATTACGAATACCATTATCATAAAAATAAATTTTTCTATTCTGCTTAATCTCATTTCTAATATTTCGGCTAAAACTTTTTAAACGAAAAATAACATAACCTTTCTCTAAAATATCAATATATTTTTGAACAGTTATTTTATTAACTCCTACTAAACGTGAAAGTTCATTATAATTTACCTCACTACCCATTTGCAGGGCTAATGCTTGTAATAATTTTTCTAATACTTCGGGCTTTCTAATATCTGAAAAAGCTAAAATATCTCGATACAAATAGCTATTTACAAGGTTTTTAAGCACTTCACGTTCATCTCCTTGATTATTTAAAACCTCTGGATATAAACCATACAACAACCTATTTTCTAACTGCTGTTCAGACTTTATATAACCAATTTTATTCTCATATTCTTCCCACGAAATAGGAAACAACTCATATTCCCATTTTCTACCTGTTAAAGGTTCATTTAGTTCATTTTCTAAATCAAAAGAAGATGAACCACTTACAAATAATTGTACATCTTTAAACTGGTCAGTAATAATTTTTAACGTTAAACCAATACCTTTTATTCGTTGAGCTTCATCTAAAAAAATATATTTATAATCACCAATAATACTACGTATTTGCTCGGTAGTAGGCTGGGTTAATAATGTTCTTGTAGTAGGGTCATCAGCATCAAGAAATAAATAGTTTTTACCTTTTAATAATTCTTTTAATAAAGTAGTTTTCCCTACTTGCCTTGCCCCTACAATAACAATAGCTTTTCCTCCATTTATTTTTTTATCAATACTCTTCTTTATAAACCTGTTAAACATTGTAAAAAATTTACTACAAATATACCAAAAGACATTATAACGACCAAAAGTTATGTTTTTTAGTTGCTAAATTAATTCTTTTACCTGTTTTTTAACCTTATTAAATACATTATAATTACTATTACCTACTTTTTCAATATCTACAGTATTTAAAGACAAAATTAGTAATCTTACAAATCTTCATCTCTATAAGCACTTGGTAATATACTTGGTATAAATTTTACCAATAAAGGAAGTAATAAAGCTCCCCCTGGTAATAAAAAAATGGCAAAAGCAGGGATTATTTTACAAATATCAAATAATTGTTCTCTTACTTTTTTCTTTTCTTCCGCGGTTAAATCAGTAGAAATAGATTTTTTAAGAAGATGAATTAATTCTTCACTTTCGTGTAATTCTTTTAATAGAGCTTTTTTATTCTTTTCAAGTAAACGTAGTATTTCCTGTTTAGTATTCATTTTATAACCACTCTATTTATGCATATAAATATACTAAATTAAATTACATTTAAAACAATTATTTTAATATTTATATTTACTTTGCATTTATAACTTTTATACAATGAAGCCAATACAAGCAACTAAATATTTTATACATTTTCAAGATAAAGGATATGAAGAAATTAATAACCTAATTTCTAATTTTAACTACTCCTCTATTTTTATTTTAGTAGATGAAAATACTATTGAACATTGTTATCCTCTTTTTATACAAAATATTAAAACAGATAAACGTATTGAAGTAATACAAATTAATGCTGGCGAAGAACATAAAAATATTGAAACTTGTGTTGGTGTTTGGAACGTAATGACTGAATTAGGAGCTGATAGGCATAGTTTACTAATTAATTTAGGGGGCGGTGTTATTACCGATTTAGGAGGTTTTGTAGCATCATCATTTAAACGTGGAATTCATTTTATAAATATACCCACCACCTTATTATCTATGGTTGATGCCTCGGTAGGAGGAAAAACAGGGATTGATTTAGGTGCTTTAAAAAATCAAATAGGAGTATTTGCTAACCCCAAAATGGTATTAATTGATCCTGAATATTTACACACCATAACCCTTCGTGAAATTCGTTCAGGAACTGCTGAAATTATTAAATACGGATTAACATACAACCAACATTTATACAATGAAATTAAAGAAAATGAAAAATTAAACATTATTGATTTAATACATCGTTCCATTGAAATTAAAAATGAAATAGTTACACAAGACCCTAAAGAAAAACATTTACGTAAAGTTTTAAATTTTGGTCATACAATTGGGCATGCTATTGAAAGCTATTTTTTAGAAAATGAAACAAAAGAAAAACTAACTCACGGCGAAGCTATTGCTATTGGAATGATTTGCGAAAGTTATATTTCGTACAAATTATTAAATTTATCTTTAAATAAAGCTAATGAAATTAAAGAAACTATTATAAAAATATATGGTAAAACAACTATTTTAGAAAGTGATTTTACAGAAATAATTAACCTTTTAAAACACGATAAAAAAAATATAAATGGTGAAGTTAATTTTGTATTGTTAAACGATATAGAAAACTTTAAAATAGATTGTAAGGTAAATAACGATTTAGTTATTGAAAGTTTAAGGTTTTACAATAAATAATAAAAAAAGGAAATATTAAAAATATTTCCTTTTTTTATTTACCATATCTTATTCAAAATCAGTATCCATTCTTAAATAATCTAAAAACTCTCGTTTTATTTCTTTTTCCTTAAACCTTCCTCCATATTCAGCCGTAACAGTACTACTATCAATATCTTTTACTCCACGTGAATTAACACATAAATGTTTTGCGTCAATTACACAGGCAACATCTTCTGTTCCTAAAGCGTTTTGTAATGCTTGAACAACTTGCATAGTTAAACGTTCTTGAACTTGCGGGCGTTTTGAAAAATACTCAACAATACGGTTCATTTTTGATAATCCTATTACTTTTCCTTTTGAAATATAAGCAACATGAGCTCGTCCTACAATTGGCAATAAATGATGTTCACAAGTAGAATAAACTACGATGTTTTTTTCTACCAACATTTCACCGTATTTGTAATTATTATCAAAAGTTGAAGCCTTAGGCATATTTTTAGGATTTAACCCCATAAAAATCTCATTCACAAATGCTTCAGCAACACGTTTTGGTGTACCTTTTAAACTATCATCTGTTAAATCCATTCCTAAAGTTTCAAGAATATTTTTAACATCTTGTTCAATTCTTTTTATTTTTTCACTATCTGAAATATCAAAGGCATCATTACGTAATGGTGTTTTTGCTGAAGTACCAATGTGGCTCTCTCCTATTTCGTCAAATCTTTCGTCTTTCATATTATTACTTAAACCCTAATTAAAAGTTTGCGAAGATACAATAAATCTTATTTACCTTATAAATTACTTTACCAAACTAACTAATTCACTCAAAGACAAAGTGTTTTGTGAATTATCAATTCTATTTTTTACAACAAATTTATTGTCTTCAATACCTGAAACTACAAAATCTATTTCACGTTTATCAGCATATTTCCATTGCTTTTTTTGTTGATTATTACTTAATGCAATATCAGGGTATAATTCTGATTTTATTCCGTTTTTACGTAACTCGGTAATAGCTTTTATTTTTTCTATATTTTCGTTTTCATTAAAATTTAAAAACAATACTTTAGGTTTTGGTAAATCAACTAATTCAAATAAATTAAGCTCTTCCATTACCAAATAAATCCTATCTAAACCGAAAGAAATTCCTATTCCACTTACATCTTTTAATCCAAAAATACCTGTTAAATCATCATATCTACCACCACCACCGATTGATCCCATTTTTACAATTTCAGGTGCTGAAACTTCAAAAATTGCCCCTGTATAGTAATTTAAACCACGTGCAAGCGTAACATCCAACTCCAAACTAACACACTGTAAACCAACCTCTTCTATTGAATTAATCACAAAACTAAGTTCTTCAATTCCTTTTGTTCCTTCTTCTGATTCTTTTAATAATTCTTGTAAAGAATTTAATTTATCTTTATTAGACCCCTCTAAACAGAATAATGGTTGTAATTTTTCAATTGCATTAGTAGAAATTCCTTTTTCAATCATCTCCTTCTCTACTCCCTCTTTTCCTATTTTATCTAACTTATCTAAAGCTACTGTAAAATCAATTAATTTATCTTTTTCGCCTATAACATCTGCAATTCCTGATAATATTTTACGATTATTTAATTTTACCGTAGTTCCTTTTAATTGTAAATCATTAAAAACAGTATCGTATAATTGTATAAACTCAACTTCTTGCAGTAATGAATTGCTTCCTACAACATCAGCGTCACATTGATAAAATTCTCTAAAACGCCCCTTTTGAGGACGATCAGCCCTCCAAACAGGTTGAATTTGATATCGTTTAAAAGGGAAAGTAATTTCATTTTGATGCTGAACTACAAAACGTGCAAATGGCACTGTTAAATCATAACGTAAAGCCTTTTCCGAAATTTTTGAAGTTACCTTTATAGTATTTTTTGATGATAATAAATCATCATCAACTTTATTTAAATAATCTCCTGAGTTTAAAATTTTAAAAATAAGCCTATCTCCTTCCTCTCCATATTTACCCATTAGGGTTTCTAAATTTTCAAAACTTGGAGTTTCAATAGGTTGAAACCCGAATAATTCAAAAGACTTCTTTATTATTGAAAAAATATAATTTCTCTTTGTAAGTTCTGTTGGTAAAAAATCTCGTGTTCCTTTAGGGATACTTGGTTTCATATATCTTATCTTAAAAATGTTTTAAAGAGCAAATATATTAACTATTAATTAAGTACACTAATATAATAAAAGCCAAAAAATATAATAAGTTAATTTTTTTTCAATCGAGCTAATGTAGCATTCAGTTCAAAACCTAATAATAATATTATGGAATTTATCCATACAAAAAGCATTAAAATTAATAATGTTCCTATTGACCCATACAATTTATTGTACTGTGCAAATTTAAGTATGTAAATACCAAATAAATAGAACATAAATAACATTAATAATGTTGTTAAAACTGCTCCTGCTGAAAAAAATCTAAATTCTTTACCTCTCTTTGTTCCATAACGAAATAACAAAGAAACAGTCGCAAAAATCATTAATAAAAACAACAATCCACGCCCTATATAAAACAAATTAAAATAACCTGCATCAAACCATCCCCATTCATCTATTTTTGCCAAAAAAACTTCATAAAATATAATTAAAGACACGGTAATTATTAAGAAGATTGACATTACCAAAGACACCCCCAAAGAAATAAAATAAGTTCTAAAAACATTACGGTATTCGGTAATATGATATGAATATTCAAATCCGCCAAAAATAGCATTTACACCGTTGGTCATTAAAAAGATAGACAAAATAAAACCGAAAGATAATAATCCACCATATTGGGTATTAATAATGTCACGTAACACTAAATCAATAGAATCAAAAGTTTTAGGAGGAACAACATCTTTTATCAAAGAAAATAACCCTTCTTGAAACCCTTCAATGGGGATGTACGGAATTAGTGTTAAAATAAATAATGAAAAAGGAAAGATAGCCATAAAAAAACTAAAAGCAATACCTCCTGCCCTTGTAGTTAATGCCCCTTCAACAATTCCTATAACATACATTTCTAAAACATCATACAAAGACATACCTTGCAACCCCGGAACTTTAACTTTCTTCCCAAATTGTACCAATAAATTTACAATTGGTATTTTTTTAAGTTTTTCTTCTATTTCTTTAGACATAGTTATTATTAACCATTTTCCCCAAAATTATAAAATTTATTTTAAATTCGTAATTTTGCAAAATGAAAATAAAACTTTTATCAATAGGAAAAACTGACAGTAAAGAATTACAAAAACTTATTGAAGTTTATAAAAACAGATTAAAACATTACATAAAGTTTGAATTTGAAATAATTTCTGATATTAAAAATGCTAAAAATCTATCAGAACAACAGCAAAAAGAAAAGGAAGGAGAACTTATTTTATCAAAATTACAAGATACTGATGAATTAATATTACTTGATGATAAAGGAAAACTATTTACTTCCATTGATTTTTCACAATATTTACAAAAGAAAATGAATTCAGGAATTAAGCAATTAGTATTTGTTATTGGTGGTCCTTACGGATTTTCAGAAAATGTTTACAACAAAGCAAAAGGTAAAATTTCACTTTCAAAAATGACGTTTTCACATCAAATGATACGCCTTTTTATTATAGAACAAATATATCGTGGATTTACAATTTTAAGAAATGAACCATATCATCACGAATAAAAAACATAAAAAATGACACAAAAAACTCTTGTTTTTGCCACTAATAATATCAATAAATTAAAAGAAGTTCAGCAAATGCTACCAAGCTCATTTAAATTATTAAGTTTGGAAGATATTAATTGTTTTAATGAAATTAAAGAGACATCTACCACTTTAGAAGGTAATGCCAAACTTAAAGCAAATTACATTACCAATAAATTTGGTGTTAATTGCTTTGCCGATGACACTGGTTTAGAAGTTGATTTTTTAAACGGAAAACCAGGAGTGTTTTCTGCTCGTTATGCTGATGAAACAAACAATTCTGAAAAGAATATGCAAAAATTATTAGCCAATTTAAAAGGAATAACCAACAGAAATGCCCAATTTAGAACATCTATTTGTTTAAATTTAGAAGGAAACCAATATTTATTTGAGGGTATTTGCAAAGGAGAAATACTAACCCAAAAACAAGGTGAAAAAGGTTTTGGTTACGACCCTATTTTTAAACCTAACGGATATAATAAATCTTTTGCTGAAATAACAGCTGAAGAAAAAAACACTATTAGCCACAGAGGATTAGCTATTAAAAAATTAGTTGATTTTTTAACGGAGTATTATTTAAAATAATTTTTTTATTAAAAATTACTTTTGTTATTAAACAACCCAGGTTTTTCGCCTTTAAAATTCTTACAAAAATCTAATAATTTAGTGAAATCAGATTTTATATCATCAGTAGTATAAAATGGTTTAGACAATATAATTTGCTTTTTACTATAATCATAACCAAATACTACAATTGGCACATTAGCACCTTTAGCAATATAATAAAATCCTGTTTTCCATTTTTCTACCGATTTACGAGTTCCTTCAGGAGATATAGCTAAATGAAAAACTTCTTTTTCTTTAAACATATCTACTATAGCACTAACTAAATTGGTGCTTTTACTTCTATCAACTGGCATCCCTCCTAACCACTTAAAAATAAAACCAAAAGGAGGTTTAAATAATGATTTTTTAGCTACAAAATTTATTTCTGTTTTTAAAATACTACGAACAAAAAGAGCAAGAGGAAAATCTTTCCAACTTGTATGAGGAACTCCTATAATTACGTATTTTTTTACATCTTTAGGAAAATTACCAACTATTTTCCAACCTAAAATTTTATTAAAAATAAATTTTGAAATCATATTTTTATGTTTAAAAAGTCAATTATACATCATTTATTTTTAAATGAAAAATTTAAAATAACATTACTTTTTTATAAATAATTGTAAACCTGTTATAACTATACTTCTTTTATTTGTAATTTTGGAACTTAATTATATTAAATAATGAACGAAACACAACTTTATATTTTATTAGCCGTTTTGGTTGGTGGCTTAATAGGTTTTTTAATTTCTCTTATTATTCAAAAAAATAAAATTACGGCTTTAAATTCAGAAAAAATGAGTTTAGCAGAACGTAATTCTTCTTTATCTGAAGGAAAGGAATTGGCTGAAAAACATATTATTATTTTAAAAGATGAATTAAAATCAATTCAAAATGAAAAAGAAAATTTAATAAAAGTTAATACTCGCCAAGATGCCGATTTACATAATTTACAACAAAAATTAAAAGACAATAGAGAGGAAATTAACAAACTTCAAGAAAAATTTACAAAAGAATTTGAAAATCTTGCCAATAAAATTTTAGAGGAAAAATCAAACAAATTTACTGAACAGAATAAAGAAAATTTAAAGGTTATTTTAAATCCATTACAAGAAAAAATAAAAGTTTTTGAAGATAAAGTAGAAAAAACCCATAAAGAAAGCATTGATTATCATTCTGCTTTACGCCAACAGATTATCGGCTTAAAAGAAATGAATTTACAAATGAGTAAGGAAACTATAAACCTTACCAAAGCGTTAAAAGGAGATAATAAAACCCAAGGAAATTGGGGTGAATTGGTGTTAGAACGTGTTTTAGAAAAATCTGGTTTAGAAAAAAATCGTGAATATTTTGTTCAACAATCTTTTACAAATGATGAAGGAAAACGCATTTTTCCTGATGTTGTAATTCATTTACCTGATGGCAAAAAAATGATTATAGACTCTAAAGTTTCATTAACAGCCTATGAAAAATATGTAAACTGCGAAGATGAAAAAGAACAAGAATATTTTATAAAAGAACACGTAAATTCTTTAAAACGCCATATAAAACAACTATCAGAAAAAAAATATGAAGATATTTATAAAATTGAATCGCCAGATTTTGTTTTATTATTCATACCAATTGAACCTGCTTTTGCTGTAGCTTTAAATGAAGATAATACGTTATATAACAAGGCTTTTGAAGACAATATTGTAATTGTTACCCCTACCACCCTACTCGCCACTTTACGTACCATTGATACTATGTGGAATAATGAAAAACAACAAAAAAATGCCATAGAAATTGCCCGACAAGCAGGTGCCTTATATGATAAATTTGAGGGGTTGTTAAAAGATTTAATAGGAATTGGTAAGAAAATAGAAAGCACCAAAGTTGATTATAACAATGCTATGAACAAACTTGTAGACGGTAGAGGAAATTTAATTAGTAGCGTAGAAAAACTAAAAAAAATGGGAGCTAAAGCAAAAAAAGCATTACCTGATAAAATTTTAGAACGTTCGCAAGAAAACGATTAAAACACAACCAAAAACTAATTTATGATTATAGCCAATAATATATATAAAAATTACGGAGAAATAGATGTTTTAAAAGGTGTTAACCTTCATATTAAACAAGGAGAAATTATAGCTATTGTTGGTCCTTCAGGAGCAGGAAAAACAACTCTTTTACAAATATTAGGAACTCTTGAAAAACCTAATAACAATGATGATTTAAAAATAGATATTAACGGAACATCAATAAAAAAATTATCTGATAAAGAAATTTCTAATTTTCGTAATAAACACATTGGTTTTATTTTTCAATTTCATCAATTATTACCCGAATTTACTGCTTTAGAAAACGTTTGTATTCCTGCTTTTATAGGAGGAAAAGAAAAAGTAGAAACCGAAAAAAAAGCCAAAGAATTGTTAGATTTTTTAGGATTATCACACAGGTATAACCATAAACCAGCCGAACTCTCAGGTGGAGAACAGCAAAGAGTTGCCGTTGCAAGAGCATTAATTAATAAACCTGCTGTAATTTTTGCTGATGAGCCTTCTGGTAATTTAGACTCTGAATCTGCAAAAAAATTACACGAACTTTTCTTTGAACTACGTGATAAATTTAACCAAACCTTTGTAATTGTTACGCATAATAAAGATTTGGCTAAAATGGCTGACAGAACTTTAACTATGAAAGACGGAGTAATAGAATAGCACTTCTTTTAATATATTAAAATCTCCCCTATATGCTAAACGACAAAGAATTAAAAGATTTTTTAAATGAAAAGGCAAATAAATACGAAAATATTGATTTTATAAGTAGTGACCCCATACAAATTCCGCATTCGTTTTCAAAAAAAGAAGATATTGAAATATCAGCATTTTTATCGGCATCAATAGCTTGGGGAAAAAGACAAATGATTATAAATAATGCCAATAAAATAATGGCATTTTTAGAGAATAATCCGTATGATTTTGTTATTAATCATACTGAAAAAGATTTAAAACATATTGAGGGGTCAATCCATAGAACTTTTAATGCTGATGATTTTAAATTCTTTATAAAATCACTTAAAAACATATATAAAAACTATAACGGATTAGAAGAATTGTTACGGATAAAAGATAATTCCGATAATTACAAAACATCAATTCATAATTTTAAAAAAGTTTTCTTTGAAATTGAACATTTACCAAGAACCGAAAAACACGTTTCTGACCCATTAAAAGGCTCGGCATCAAAAAGAATTAATATGTTTTTACGTTGGATGGTACGTTCAAATAAAAAAGAGGTAGATTTTGGTATTTGGAAAACTCATAACCCTGCAAATTTACATTGCCCTTTAGATGTTCATTCAGGTAATATTTCTCGTAAATTGGGTATTCTTACAAGAAAACAAAATGATTGGAAAGCATTAACTGAATTGGATATAAAATTAAGAGAGTTTGATAAAGACGACCCTGTAAAATATGATTTTGCCCTATTTGGGTTAGGTATTTTTGAAAAGTTTTAGTAGTTTTTTATCTACTATAAAAAAACAAGTAAAATAAAAAAGTGATATTTTAATAATTTCTCGCTTTTTTTATGTTTACAAAGTTGCTATATATGTAAATATTTTATATATTTGTGATATGAAAAGAGAGATTATAACATTTGGTGATTACTTTGATGATTTTCTTAAAACTCTTAATGAAAAAGAAGTTAAGAAATTAAACTATCTTTTATTGTTGTTAGAGACAGAAAAGATTTTATCAAAAAAAGTTGTAAAACTTATAAAAGATGAAATTTATGAGTTACGAATGTTATACAATGGTAATATTTACCGAGTTTTTTTCATATTTGATGAGGGTAAAATAGTAGTTTTGTTTAATGGATTTCAAAAGAAAACACAAAAAACACCAAACAACGAAATAGATAAAGCAGTAAGAATTAAAAAAGAATATTATGAGTGTAAAAAGCAAAATAAAAAGTTATAGTAAGGTATTAGAAGATGAATTTGGGAAGATAGGAACACCTAAAAGAGAAAAGCACGAAGCAGAAGCATTAGATTTTTATGCTTCTCAAATTTTACTACATAATAGAAAAGAAAGTAAAATAACTCAAAAGGAGTTAGCAAAAAAATCAGGAGTAGATAAGACTTATATTTCAAGGATAGAAACAGGGGCAATTCAGCCTACTTTTTCTACATTTATGAAACTGATTAACGCTATGGGAAAACAAGTTGAAATTGTTTAAAATAAAAAAGATTAATTTTAAAATAAAAGAAGTAAATTTGGGGAGTTTAACTATAAATTAATTTTATTATGAAAAAAGTATTTTTACTTTTCTTATTGTTTGTTTTAAAAAATTCTTTTTCTCAAAATTATATAGAGAAATATATTGATACAATAAATGTTTCTTCTACTAAATTATTTGGTAAAGTTAAATCTGTAAAAGATAGAACTTATAAAGTTAGTTATAAAGAGGGGGAAATAGTAGAGGGAGAAATTCTTCAAGGTTATCCGGGTGCTTATTGGTCAAAGATTTTTTTAAAATATGGGGAAGATATATTAAAAACAAATATAGACTATGTTTTTGATAAAGAGGGTAAAATTACTGAAAAAATTATAGAAGGGTTTGATGTAATAGTATATACTTATGGTGGTAAATTGAGTAAAGAGGCTAGATTAATTGTTTTTACAAATAAGAAAATATATTTTGAAACAGAATACAATTATGATAAGAATGGAAATTTATTGTCGTATAAGAAGTTTAGAGATTTAGATTTATATGAAAGTGCTTTTTTTACTTATGAAAATAATAATTTAACGAAATATACTCTTGTTGATGCAGAGGGAAATATAGAAGAAAAACACACTTATACATATAAAAATGATAAAATTAAATCTAAATATATATATGAAACCGAAATGGTTAATAAATTATATGAATATGATGATAACGGGAATGTTGTGTATTTCTTTGAAAAAACTAAAGATTTTGGAAATACTGAAAAAAAATATAAGTATGATGATTTAGGAAGAAAAATAAAAGAGAAGGTGTATAGAACAGAATATAATACTAATAGTATTTATGAAACAATATATTGTAATGATGGTAAAATTTCTGCAATTTTGTATAAAAATAAAGATGGTGGATTAGTAGGTAAAGAAGTTTATGAGTATTTTGATGATGAATATTTAGTTAAAACATATAT
Organism: Tenacibaculum sp.; assembly: GCA_018456245.1. Lineage (GTDB taxonomy): Bacteria > Bacteroidota > Bacteroidia > Flavobacteriales > Flavobacteriaceae > Polaribacter. The sequence goes on from JAGYHQ010000023.1 coordinate 18,324, forward strand.
TGATTATGTTGATGGTAAAGAGTTGAGAAAGGTGTCTAAATATTTAAAGGGATTGTTAACATATATAGAGGAGGGTAATGATGTTTTTGAATATAAATATAAGTTTGATAATAAGGATAATTGGATTGAGGTAATAGAATTTAAAAATAAAATACCTTTAAGAATGAGAAAAAGAGAAATAACATATTTTAATTAATGTTGTTTTAAAATATCTAACCCTTGCAGAAATGCAGGGGTTATTTTTTTATATATCTAAAATATTTGATTGTAAACCTAAAAAAAAGAATTAGCATTAATTAATATAAGTTGTTTTTCGTAATTTTAGAATATTTTAGTTTATTTAGGTAATCGTTTTTTTAGCTCCTCTACTATCCTAAATGTTGCAGGGCAAATTTCAGTGTTTTTTATAGTTAAATTGGCTAATTGTATAAATTTTTTACGATTAGTATGCGGGTATTCTGCACACGCTTTAGGGCGAACATCATAAATAAAACAAGTATTATCCTGTTCATCTAAAAACGTACAAGGAGCTGATTGTAATACATAAAAATTTTCATCATCTATTTGTAAATATTTACGAATAAAATCGGCTGATTTTAGTTTTAAATACTTTGAAATTCGTTCAATATCTTTTTGTGTAAAAATTGGCGAAGTGGTTTTGCAACAATTAGCACAAGTTAAACAATCAGTACGTTCAAATTCTTCATCGTGAATTTCTTGCATTACCAAATCTAAATTTTTTGGCGTACGTTTTTTTAACTTCTGAAAATATTTTTTATTCTCTTTCTGTTTTTCTTTTGATAATTCTTTTAATTTTTCTAATTCAGAAAACATACAACATAAATTATAAAAATAGGGGTTATACCAAATATAACCCCTTATTTTGTTAAAATAATTAAAAAATATTAATTCTTATTTTTTCATAGACTTATACAAATCTTTATATTCATTAACCTTATCGGTCATTTCTAAAACTTCATAAATACTCATTAAGGTTTTAACAGTTTGTTCTTTTCTGTTTAATTTATCTGCCTTTTCTAAATAAGGTAAAGCCTCTCTATAAACTCCTTTTTGTTTAAGAGCTAATTCATCATATTTTTTAAAATTAGTCATATTTTCATTCATTTCATCAACAATAGCTTTTTCTTTATCTAATATAGCTACTGCTAAATTCATATAAGCATCAGAATAATCAGGCTTTAACTCAATTGCTTTTTTGTAATAATTTTTAGCTTCTTCAATTTTACCTTGATTAAAATTAACAACTCCTAAGTTATAATAAAGCATTGGATCATTCGGACGTAAGCTAATAGCTTCTTTCATTAATTCTCCAAATTTATCCATTCTTTTCAGTTCACTATATATTTGAGCCTGACTAAATATTAAATCCATATCTTTAGGATTAGCTTTTCTTGCCTCTTCCATAGCATTTATAGCCTCTTCCGTTTTGCCTTGCTCTTTTAAAATTAAAGCAATATTCTTAGCTATATTATGTACTTGAGATTCTGTTACCTTAACCTCTGGCTTAATATATTTACCTGTCTTAACCATTAAATCACTTTGAGATTTAGACCCCATATTTTCAACTCTACCTGTAGATTTATTAGTTGCTAAATATTGTGTTTGAACCCCGGTATAACCTATATTTTGTAATTCTCTGTAATATTTTAGAGCAGTATCATAATCTTTTGCTTGTTGAGCACTTACTGCTGCATTAAATGCAAATAAAGTATCTTTTGGGCTTAGTTTATATGTTAAATAAAACTTCTCAGCTGCTGCTTTATAGTCTTTTTTATTGTTGTATAAATCAACCGCTTCATTTGATACTTCTTGTAACATTTTATTTAATATAGGTCTTGCTTCAGAAGTATAACGATCTTTACCTGTTGTTTTATTAAAGTTAAACAATTTAACGAAAGCCTCTGATGCTTTTGTATAATCTTTCTTTCCTGCAAAAGCTTTACCCTTTAAAAAGTAAAACATTGATTTATATTTATCATCAGCATTTGCTATTAATGGCTCAACAGATTTAATTGCTGTAATAGCTGTTGCATAATCATTGTTTTTTAAGGCTTTTTCTACCGCTCTTAATTCTTTTTTCTGTGCAAAAGATACCATAGATGATATTCCTAATGCAACTGTTATAATTTGTTTCTTCATACTCTATTTTAAATTATTATTTTATTGTTCGTTATTTTCAATTACTTCATTTTCTTCATTAACATCATCTTCCTCTTTAATTACTTTTGCTACGGCTGCAATTTCATCATTTCCTTTAATGTTAATAAGCTTCACACCTTGTGTGGTACGTCCCATAACACGTAAATCTTCTATTGCCATACGAATTGTAATTCCTGATTTATTAATAATCATTAAATCATTAGAATCATCAACATTTTTAATAGAAACTAAATTTCCTGTTTTTTCAGAAATATTTAAAGTTTTAACCCCCTTACCTCCACGGTTAGTAACTCGGTAACTATCTAAACTTGTTCTTTTTCCGTATCCTTTTTCAGAAACTACTAATATATCACTATTAACATCGTTAACTGCTACCATTCCTATAACTTCATCATTATCATTTTGTAAAGTAATTCCTCTAACACCTGATGCTGTTCTACCCATAGGACGAGTTTTCTCTTCCTCAAATCTAATAGCTTTACCTGATTTTAAAGCCAACATAACTTGGCTATCACCAGTTGTTAATTTAGCTTCTAACAGTTCATCTCCTTCTTTAATAGTAATTGCGTTAATACCATTAGCTCTTGGGCGAGAATACTGCTCTAAAGATGTTTTCTTAACCTGACCCTTTTTAGTAGCCATAATTACATAATGGCTATTTATGTAGTTTTCATCAGTTAAATCTCCTGTTACTAAAAATGCTTGAACTTTATCATCTTGTTCAATATTTATAAGATTTTGAAGTGCTCTACCCTTTGTATTCTTACCTCCTTCTGGTACTTCATAAACACGCATCCAAAATACTTTTCCTTTTTGGGTAAAGAATAACATATGTTGATGATTTGTTCCAACAAATAAGTGTTCTAAAAAGTCCTCATTACGAGTTGTTGCTCCTTTTTGCCCACGACCTCCTCTATTTTGAACCTTATACTCATCTAAATTCGTTCTTTTCACATAACCTGCGTGAGAAATAGTTACTACAACTTTAGAGTCTGGTATCATATCTTCAATACGCATATCTCCTCCTGCATATTCAATTACAGAACGGCGTTCATCACCATATTTATCTCTAATGTAAATTAATTCTTCCTTAATAATTTCATACCTACGAGATTCATTTCCTAAAATATCTTTTAAATCTTCAATGAATTTCTTTATTTCCTCGTATTCAGCACGTAATTTATCTTGTTCTAGACCTGTTAATTGGCGTAAACGCATTTCAACAATGGCACGTGCCTGAATTTCAGTTAATTCAAACCGTTCCATTAATTTTGTACGAGCCTCATCAGCATTTTCAGAAGCTCTTATTATAGCAATTACTTCATCTATATTATCCGAAGCAATAATTAAACCTTCTAAAATATGAGCTCTTGCCTCTGCTTTTTTAAGTTCAAATTCTGTTCTACGAACTACTACCTCGTGGCGATGTTCAACAAAATAATGAATTAATTGTTTTAAATTTAATTGCTCAGGGCGTCCATTAACCAAAGCAATATTATTTACACTAAATGATGTTTGTAACTGCGTGTATTTAAATAATTTATTTAAAACAATATTAGGAATTGCGTCTTTCTTTAACGTATATACAATACGCATTCCTTTTCTATCAGATTCATCACGAATACTTGAAATTCCTGTTAATTTTTTCTCGTTTACTAAATCAGCAGTTTTTTTAATCATTTCTGCCTTATTAACTTGGTAAGGAATTTCAGTAACAATAATGCATTCACGCCCCTTAACTTCCTCTATCCTAGCTTTTGCACGCATTACAATACGCCCACGCCCTGTATGGAAAGCATCTTTTACCCCATCATAACCGTAAATAATACCACCTGTTGGAAAATCTGGAGCTTTAATATGTTGCATTAACTCATCAATCTCAATATCTTTATTATCAATGTATGCAATTGTTCCGTTAATTACCTCCGTTAAGTTATGAGGAGCCATATTTGTTGCCATACCTACGGCAATACCAGATGCTCCATTTACCAATAAATTGGGAATACGAGTTGGTAAAACTGTTGGTTCTTTTAAAGTGTCATCAAAATTTAGCTTATAATCAACCGTTTCTTTTTCAATATCAGCCAACATTTCTTCTGATATTTTTTGCATACGTACCTCCGTATAACGCATTGCCGCTGGGCTATCTCCATCTACTGACCCAAAGTTTCCTTGCCCATCAATCATCATATAACGCACACTCCACTCTTGTGCCATACGCACCATAGAATCATATACTGAAGTATCTCCGTGTGGATGATACTTACCTAAAACCTCCCCTACAATTCTTGCAGATTTCTTATATGCTCCTGTTGATTTTATTCCTAATTCGTGCATTCCAAACAATACTCTACGATGTACGGGTTTTAAACCATCTCTTACATCTGGTAATGCTCTTGATACAATTACGGACATTGAATAATCAATGTACGCGGACTTCATTTGTTCTTCAATGTTAATCGGAATTAACTTTTCTCCGTCTGCCATTTATATATTCTTTAAAATATTAATATTCGTTATTAAAACAAGGTTATTTTCTTTCAAAAACATCCTTTTTAGCTTGCCAAAAAACAAACTCTAAAATAGTATTGCAAGATAATATTTTTACCTCTATTATCAAAGGTATTATTATTGATTTATTAACAAAATATGTACCATTTTATTTCATAGAAATTATTTTTGTTTTGTTAAAAAAATTCTCATTAACTTTACCGTATAGAAATTTTCAAAATTTATGGAAGACAATTTTTCACCACAAGTAAGAGATGTTATTACCTATAGCAAAGAAGAGGCTATGCGTTTAGGGCATAATTTTATTGGTACAGAACATATTTTATTAGGTTTAATAAAAAAAGGAGAAGGAAAAGCAATAGATATTTTAAATACGTTTGATATTAATTTTAGTTTAATTAGTAGTAGATTGGAGGGATTTAATCCTACATATCCAAATTCGGAAAATAGCAGTAATAAACCTTTACAACTAACAAGACAAGCTGAGAAAGCTATAAAAACTACATTTTTAGAGGCAAAACTACATAGAAGCAATAGTATTGATACTGCGCATTTACTGTTATGTATTTTGCGTAATGAAAATGACCCTACAACTAAATTGTTACAACGATATGATATAGATTACGATCAAGTTAAATCTATCTACAAAGAATTGTATGTATCTGAAGATAATTCTACTAATTCTATATCTGAAGAATCTTTTGAAGAAGAGCTTCCTAATAATAAAAAAGAATTTACTAGCAATAAACAGCTACAAAAAGAGCAACCTAACAAAGCTAAAACTCCTGTTTTAGATAATTTTGGTAAAGATTTAACATTCCTTGCCGAATCGGGAAAGTTAGACCCTGTTGTAGGGCGCTTAAAAGAAATAGAACGTGTTTCACAAATATTAAGTCGTCGTAAAAAAAATAATCCAATGTTAATTGGTGAACCGGGGGTTGGTAAATCAGCCATTGCTGAAGGATTAGCCTTACGTATTGTTAACAAACAAGTTTCACGAATATTATTTGATAAACGTATTATTTCTTTAGACCTAGCCAGTTTGGTTGCAGGAACAAAATACCGTGGACAGTTTGAAGAACGTATGAAAGCCCTAATGAACGAGCTTGAAAGAAACGAAAACATAATATTGTTTATTGATGAAATTCACACAATTGTTGGTGCTGGTGGAGCAACAGGTTCTTTAGATGCTTCAAATATATTAAAGCCTGCATTGGCTCGTGGTGAAATTCAATGTATTGGAGCAACTACCTTAAACGAGTATAGAACAAATATTGAAAAAGACGGAGCTTTAGAACGTCGTTTTCAAAAAGTAATTGTTCAACCTACAACCGTAGAGGAAACAATTGAAATATTACATAATATTAAAGGTAAATACGAAACACACCATAATGTGGTTTTTACTAATAAGGCTATTGAAGCGTGTGTAAATTTAACAAATAGATATATAACCGATAGGTTTTTCCCCGATAAAGCTATTGATGCTTTAGATGAAGCTGGCTCTCGTATTCATATAACAAATATTACGGTACCTCAACAAATATTAGATTTGGAAACGAAACTAGAGGAAATACGTAAAAACAAAGCAAAAGCTGTTAGTACACAAAAATATGAAGAAGCTGCAAAGTTTCGTGATGATGAAAGGAATATAGAAACAGCATTGGAATCAGCTGAAAATCAATGGAAAGAAGAGGCTAAAAAGAATAAGAAAACTGTTACTGAAGATAATATTGCTGAAGTAGTTTCAATGATGACAGGCATTCCTGTTAATCGTGTTGCTGAAGATGAAAACAATCGTTTAGTTGACTTGCCTAATATTATAAAAAATAAAATAATTGGTCAAGACGAAGCTGTTAACAAAGTTGTAAAAGCAATACAAAGAAACAGAGTAGGTTTAAAAGACCCTAACAAACCTATTGGATCATTTATATTTTTAGGATCAACAGGTGTTGGAAAAACACAGTTAGCCAAAATATTGGCTAGTGAATTATTTGAATCTGAAGATTCACTTATTAGAATTGATATGAGTGAATATATGGAAAAATTTGCTGTATCTCGTTTAATTGGAGCACCTCCGGGGTATGTTGGTTATGAAGAAGGCGGACAATTAACCGAAAAAATTCGTAGAAAACCATATTCAGTTGTTCTTTTAGATGAAATTGAAAAAGCACATCCTGACGTATTTAATATGCTACTACAAATATTAGATGACGGATATGTTACCGACAGTTTAGGAAGAAAAATAGATTTTAGGAATACCATTATTATAATGACATCAAATATTGGTGTTCGTAAACTAAAAGATTTTGGTTTAGGTGTTGGTTTTGGAACTTCATATAAAAAGGAAAACGAAAATGAACATTCTAAAAGCATTATTAAAGACGCTTTAAAAAAAGCATTTGCACCTGAGTTTTTAAATCGTATTGATGATATAATAATATTCAATTCTTTAGAGAAAGAACATATTAATAGTATTATTGATATTGAATTAGAAAAACTTCTAAATCGTATAAATAATTTAGGTTATACATTAAAATTATCAGATAAAGCCAAAGAATATATAATTGATAAAGGTTTTGATAAACAATACGGAGCAAGACCTTTAAAACGAGCTATTCAAGAACATATTGAAAATGCTTTAGCTGAAGAAATTATAAACTCTAAATTAGAAGAAGGAGATACTATTTTTATGGATTTAAATGAAGATACTAAAACCCTATTTTTAGAAATTAAAAAGAAGAAGATATTAAAAGAAATAACAAAGTCCTTTAAATAGTCATAAATAATATGCAAAAACTTCTGTAAATCTTTACAATAAAGAGGTACTAAAAAAATAATACTTTTCCTTAACCATATAGCATATACCGAAAAATAAAAAAGGTTGGCTTTTCAGCCAACCTTTTTTATCATGATTTACGTTTCTATTGCTCAATAATTGGGTGTCTCCAGTACTTTTTTTCATCTGTAAATGAACACCAAAAAATATAATATTTATTTTTTCAACCAACCATTTAACCACATTATCTAAATTCATTTTATCTATTAATGTAAATCCATCCTTTCTTAAGCTTACTACCATCTCCTAAATCTAAAACATAGT
>JAGYHQ010000053.1 GCA_018456245.1 Tenacibaculum sp.
ATTTAAAGGACTTAACTATAGCCTTAATTTTTTCTTCTTTAAGGTATCAGCATTATTTTTAATAGAAATAGTTTTAGTTACCTTTTTAATTTTATTATTTGGCGAGGTTTTACCTAAGGTTTATGCAAGTAGAAAATCATTACAATTTGCTGGTTTTATGGCTAAACCATTAAATTTTTTAAATAAAATTTTAACTCCGTTAAGTTCCCCTCTAATTAACGTAACAGGTTTAATTGAAGATAAGTTAGGTAACAGAAATAATGATTTTTCAGTAGAAAAATTATCACAAGCATTAGAATTAACGTCAGATAACGCAACAACGCAAGACGAACAAAAAATTTTAAAAGGAATAGTTACTTTTGGTAATACTGAAACGGTACAAATTATGAAACCAAGAACTGAAGTTTGTGCAATTTCGTATAATGAAAGCTATGAAAAAGTATTAAATACAATATTAGAAAACGGTTTTTCTAGAAATCCTGTGTATAATGAAAATATTGACGATATTGTTGGGGTACTTTATGCAAAAGATTTGTTGGGGTATTTAGATAAAAAAGATTTTGAGTGGCAAAAACTTATAAGAGAGCCTTTCTTTATTCCTGAAAACAAGAAATTAGATGATTTATTATCAGAGTTTAGAGAAAAGAAAAACCATTTAGCCATAGTTGTTGATGAATACGGAGGAACAAGTGGAATAGTTACCTTAGAGGATGTTATTGAAGAAATTGTAGGAGATATTAATGATGAATTTGATGCTAATGATTCATCTTACACTAAAATTGATGACAATACTTATGTTTTTCAAGGAAAAACAACTATTAAAGATTTTTGTGAAATTTTAGGAGAGGACAATGATGTTTTTGAAGAAGAAAAAGGTGAGAGTGAAACTTTGGCTGGTTTTATTCTTGAAGTATCAGGTAAATTTCCAAAAAGAAATGAAAAAATACAATTTAAAAATTACACATTTACTGTTGAAATTTTAGATAAAAAACGAATAAAACAAGTAAGAGTAACAAAGAATGCGTAGGTATTTTATCATAATTTTTATTGTACTATTAACAAATTGCAATGATGACGTTTTACCCAAACCTAAAGGGTATTTAAGCCTAAATTACCCTAATAAAACGTATAAAAAGTTAGATGTTAATCATCCTTATTCATTTAGTGTTGCTACAAATTCTACAGTAGAAAAACTGCCTAAACAATGGTTAAAAATTAAATACCCTAATTTAAAAGCATCAATAGATATTACTTACCGTTCTGTAAAAAATAATTTAAGAGAATTATTAGTAGAGGCCGAAAAATTAGTTTACGAACATACTGTAAAGGCAGACCAAATTACAGGGCAAGATTATGTAAACACAAATAAAAAGGTATATGGTAGATTAGCTGAAATATCGGGTAACTCGGCATCTCAAGTTCAATTTCACGTAACTGATAGCTCTAAACACTTTTTAAAGGCATCATTATTTTTTTATGTTAAACCAAATTATGATAGCATTTTACCTGCGGTAGATTATATTAAAAAAGATATGATTAAAATGATTGAAACGTTAAAGTGGGAGGAATAAGAATAATATTATTTTCTGATTAATCATTCTGTGAAAAATAGATAACGTTATTATTTTTTATACCCAATAAAAAAAGAGGTTACAAAAGTAACCTCTTAAATTTTTTAAATAATTTTATTTTTATTAGAAAGCATAGCTTAAACCTACTAACCAATAAGATTGTAATTGATTGTCAGCTTGTTCTAATTTTGTCCAACCTTTTGTGTTTCCTAAGTTGTATACTTCTTGTTTATTTTGTCTTAAGCCACCTTCTAAACCAACACCAATACCTTTCCAGATGTTAAATCCAAGAGAGTTAATCCATGTCCAGTTAGATAAATCAGAATCTTTATAACTTAAGAAAGCTGAAAATTTAGAGCTAAAACTAAATCTTTCATAGAATTTTTTGTTATACTCAGCAACAATCTTTGCACCTAATGAAGAATCATAAGAAGAACCTCCTTTAGAAAATACAAAATTATAGTTTAAAGGATGAATAACTACTACTAATTCTTTAATTGGAGTCCAAGTAGCACCAACACCTAAATCTAAATATCCTGGGTCATTAAAGTTTTTAATAAAAGTAGTTCTGTATTCTCCTAATGCAGAAACAGCCCAGTACTTATTTAATTTATAACCATATAAAGATGAAATATTAAATACATCAGTGGATGCTTTAAAACTTTTATCGTCTTTAGGGTTATCTAAATCATCTAATTTTACCCAACCTAAATTAATATTTCCTGAGTTTCTCCAGAAATATTTTTCTCTGTCTAAATTAGCATAACCATTAACAGTTATCCCTATACTACCTGCTGATGAATTTGCCACTGCATTAGAATACCAGTTATTAAAACCAGAAAAGTTTGCTCCAATAGTACCAAATACTCCAAATTTCCATCCTGGGAAAGCATCAATTTTTGCTTTTAAAGCATTTGATTCTGCTTGTAATACAGATATTTGTGTGTCTTTTTTAGCTTTTTCAGCTTTTAATTGTTCTACTGTTTGAGCAAAAGAACTTGCCCCGAATAATAACGCAATTGCGAAAACTAATTTTTTCATACTTTTATTTTTTTGAATTAATTAAATATATCCTTGTATTATGACATTTAATTTTAAATAAAGTCACTCTACAATACAAAAATAAGCGCGCAAAGGTAAAATATTATTGTAAATAAGCAACTTAAATTAGTAAATTATTTATTTTTAAATAAAGGGACGGTAGAACAAGCCTCACCAAACATTATAGATTTTACAATAGGTTGAAGCTTCATAATAATAAAACTGTAAGCACTTTGCGGAATAGGTTTATTTGCACAACCTTTTATAATAACAGGCATATTTTTATATTCGGTAATGTCTAAATTATTTACAATATCTTTAAAAATTATTGTTTCTAACAGTTCTAAACTACCAACAACAATGTTTTTTGCATACGGTTGCAGTTTAGTTGTTACTAATAAATAAGCCCACGAGGGTATAATTGCATCAACTAAGCAGGTTAAAGCTACAAAGTTATTTTTATACTGTTCCCAATTATGATTAGCAATATGTTCCCTAAATAAAGTTTCTTTTAAAATTTGCTTTTCATACAGCCAGTTAGAAATATCAATTATAACTCTTTTGTTTGTAGGGTAAAACTCTTCTAAATCAATAGTTTTTAGTTTTCTTTTAGCTACTCTATTTATTATAGTTTCTTCCAAATTACGTGGTATTTAACGCTTATAATAGCCCTAATTCTAATTTTGCCTCTTCACTCATCATTTCTTTTTCCCAAATAGGCTCAAAAGTAATTTCTACTTCACAATCATTAATTTCATCTAATTCTTTTACTTTATTTTCAACATCTAAAGGTAATGATTCTGCAACAGGGCAGTTTGGAGATGTTAATGTCATTAAAATTTTTGCATTATTTTCTTCTGAAACAAAAACGTCATAAATTAAGCCTAATTCATATATATCTACAGGAATTTCAGGGTCATATATGGTTTTTAAAACTCCTACAATTTTATCTCCTAAGTCTTCTAACTCTTTATCGGTCATATTTAATTTAATTTTGATTGATGGGCAAGAGCATACATTTTAATCTGCTTTACCATTGATACCAGTCCGTTTGCTCGTGTATGGCTTAAATGCTCATTTAAACCAATTTCATTAATAAAATTAGTATCTGCCTCTAAAATATCTTTTGGTTTTTGGTTAGAGAAAACACGTAATAATAACGCTACAATTCCTTTGGTTAAAATAGCATCACTATCGGCATAAAAAACTAATGTATCATTATTAAGTTGGGAATGTAACCAAACTTTTGATTGGCATCCTTTAATTAAATTCTCTTCAATTTTATATTCTTCTTTTATTAGTGATAATGATTTTCCTAAATCAATAATATATTCATAACGTTCAGTCCAGTCATCAAACATACTAAACTCACTAATAATTTCTTGTTGTATTTCTTTGATAGTCATTTATAAAAACTATTTTTGCATTGTACAAATGCTGTATTTTGTCACAAAATTACTGATAAAATTCGGTTATTTAAAACAAATACGGTTTTGTAATTTATTAAACTTAAGTAATAAAAAATTATGGGTAAACTTTTAGCGGTAGGAACAGTAGCTTTTGATAAAATTGAAACACCTTTTGGTAAAACTGATAAAATTTTAGGAGGTTCAGGTAGCTTTATAGGGCTGTCTGCAAGTACTTTAAATGTAGATGTAGGTATTGTTTCAGTTGTAGGAGGAGATTTCCCTAAAGAGCATTTTAAGTTAATGCAAAACAAAGGAATAAACACCGAAGGAATTGAAATTGTAAAAAATGGAAAAACATTTTTTTGGAGTGGAAAGTATCATAATGATATGAATTCTCGTGATACTTTGGTAACTGAACTTAATGTTTTAGAAAATTTTAACCCTATTGTTCCTAATAGTTTTAAAGATGCCGAGGTTGTAATGTTAGGTAATTTGCACCCTTTAACACAAATATCGGTTTTAAATCAAATGAAAGAATCTCCAGAATTAGTTGTGTTAGATACAATGAATTTTTGGATGAATGTTGCCCTTAATGATTTACACAGTGTTTTAAAACGTGTAGATGTTATTACAATTAATGATGAAGAGGCTCGCCAATTAAGTGGACAATATTCACTTGTAAATGCAGCGAAAAAAATACACACAATGGGGCCTAAATATGTAATTATAAAAAAGGGGGAACACGGAGCTTTATTATTTAATGAAGGAAAAATGTTTTTTGCGCCAGCATTACCATTAGCTGAGGTTTTTGACCCAACAGGAGCAGGAGATACCTTTGCAGGTGGTTTTTGTGCATATTTAGCAAAAACCGAAGATTATTCGTTTGAAAATATGAAAAATGCCATTATTTATGGCTCTAATTTAGCGTCTTTTTGTGTTGAAAAATTTGGTACAGAACGTATGGAAAAACTAACAAAAGATGAAATTAAACCTCGTTTAAGAATGTTTAAAGATTTAACAACATTTAATATAGAAATAGAATAAAATAATAGCGTTATTTAGTTTAATTTTGTTAATTATGAATGTATCACGGGTATAAAATAGTATTAGCAATAGTTTTTTACCTATAATTTAATATCATTTCATTACAGAAATTTGTGATGTTATAACGGTTGATTTCTTATTTATCTTTTATTTACATAAATATTTGTTTTTCAATTTTATTATTTTTTTTAAATATAAACCTTAAGCTTTTGTTTTTAAGGCTTACATTAAGAGATTATACAAAGTATGAAATGAATAATATTTTTGATATGGTTATGATGAAAATCATTGTAAATTATGTACTTAGTAAAAGTATTAAACGAACAGATGTTTATGCTTTATTGTAGTAAGTAGTGAGAACGCAAAAATATATAATATTATTTTTTATTTTATGTTTACTTTTTTGTATCTTTACGGCAGTTAATTGTTACAATGAAATGCACAGCACAGCACAGCACAGCACAGCACAGC
>JAGYHQ010000054.1 GCA_018456245.1 Tenacibaculum sp.
TTCTTAACTTTTAATTATTAAGCAATTCATAAATCGCCTCAATATCAGTATGTTTGCGAATATGTTCTGCCAATTTATCGTACTGAATTTCCTTAAATTCTTGATAATTCATGGTTTGGGTCATTCCCTCTTTCTTAAAAGGGCGTAGCAAATAATCAATTACCACAGGATTATCCAAAATGCCGTGAATGTAAGTTCCCCAACAATTTTCGCCCATTTGGCAACCGTCAAAAGTGCCGTCAGACAAGCGATTAACGGCTTTTCGTTCCGTATTGCCAACATAATTCGTTATGCCCATATGAATTTCGTAGCCCTCACAAGTTCCATTTTCGTCCAAAAATTGAAATTGTACTTGCCGTGTTAATTTCTCTGCTGACAAAGTCGTTTCCATTGGCAACAATCCCAAACCGGGTAAGGTTTTAATGCCACCCTCCACGCCCTCGGGGTCATTTACGCTCTGCCCTAACATTTGATAACCACCGCAAATTCCCATTACCGTTTTGCCCTCACGATGTGCCTGCATTATCGCTTTTGCAAGTCCATTTTTGCGTAATTCGTACAAATCACTAAGCGTATTTTTACTTCCAGGTAATAGAATTATATCAGCCGAAAGGACTTCGTCTATCGTATTGGTATAAAACAGATTAACACGCTCATCTTGTTCCAATCGTTGAAAATCGGTAAAATTAGAAATGTGTTTTAGCAAAACCACCGCCACATTGATTTTATCTCTTTGCATACTTTTGAATTTGCCCTCCAAAGCCACAGAATCCTCGTCCTCAATATAAATATCCGTGAAATGTGGCACAATCCCCAAAACAGGCACTTTACACAAATCTTCCAAAATTTTCTTGCCCTCTTCAAAAAGACGAATATCGCCACGAAACTTATTGATAATAATGCCTTTAATATGCTTTCGTTCCTCCTCATTCAGCAAAGCCACAGAGCCATACACCGACGCAAAAACGCCCCCACGGTCAATATCTGCCACCAAAATCACATTGGCATTGGCATACATCGCCATTGGCATATTGACCAAATCGGTCTTTCGCAAATTCAGTTCTGAAATACTCCCTGCCCCCTCCATTACGATAGGGCTGTACTGCTCTGACAACCTATCAAATGCTTGATAAACAGCCGTTCTGAGTTGCTCACGACCGTCCGTTTTGAAATACTGATACGCATTTTGGTTGCCCACTGGTTTGCCGTTCAAAATTACTTGCGACATTTTTTCGCCCGTAGGTTTTAGCAAAATCGGATTCATATCTGTGTGGCACGGAATACCCGCCGATTCGGCTTGTACTGCTTGGGCTCGACCGATTTCCAAGCCCTCAGGCGTTGCATACGAATTGAGCGACATATTTTGAGCCTTAAACGGTGCAGGACTGTAACCGTCTTGCTTAAAAATCCGACAAAATCCTGCTGAAATAAGGCTTTTGCCGACATTACTGCCCGTTCCTGCAAAAAATATCGGTGCTAATTTTTTCATTTTTCAGTTATTAGTGGTTAGTCATTAGAATTTCAGAGGTGAGGATGCTTAGGCTTTCCTCAATACGCGTTAGTTCTCTACATTCCTCAAAATTCAATCCTCAAAGATAGTGTATTTGTTTGGCAATAAAAAAGGTTGCCTAAAATCCTTAGACAACGGTAGATTTAAGAACCAAATACAATTTACAACTATTATTATATTACATAAAACAAAAATACATTTTTTTACAGAACCTAAAAGGGAAATAGATAAAAGCCCGCAGATTTAACTAAAACCACCCCTTATAAATTTTCCTTATCAATAATTCCTTTTTTAGAAAAACTTATTTTTCGATATTTTTTAGCATATCGATTTAATCAATATGGAGTTTTTTATTTAATAAAAGGGTATTTGGAGTTAATTCCAAATACCCTTTTATTAAAATTCATCTACTTTGGGGATAGTGCCCTTCTATTCATTTTTACTAAATGCAACAGAATAACTTCCAAAAGCCCCTGTTATATCTATTTGAGCCATTACACCTTTCTCTTTATTAACAAAGGTCGGTATTTGTCCTAATTTCTTTTCCTCAAAACCATTTTTTATTAGATTTTCTGGAATCTCAGGAGAATTAATAACTTGCTTTGTATCCGCTAAAAGAAAAGCCATTGCATATTTCCCTCCATCTTCCATTAAAAGAATTCCTCCAAAATCTGGAGAATTAGTCTTAATTAGTATTCCATAGTCATGAGGTGCAGAAGAAACGAAATAAGACTCTTTTTTGTATTGCTCAACAACTTGTTCCATAGTAAATTTATTAAAAGAGAGTATAGGCATAGGCATTTGTATATTTTCTGCTGGCAATTTATCCTCTAAATCACCAAAGAAGAATTGAATCTTTGGTTCAAAAGTATTACTATTATTTCTAGGTTTATTCATTTCAACAACTGCTGCACACTTATTTTTTTTATGAAAATAAAGTACATTCTGGTTTTTATCAACTAAGATAGTTTGTTTAAAACCTAATTTAAGCAACCACGCATCTATCTCAGCAGGAGAGGGGCGATTATTGGAGTCTACAAAGATTGCTGACTCTTCTAAGAAACTTTTGTTTTCTACATCAAACCAATATTTTACACTTGGAAATTTAGGGTTACCAGTATTGAAAACAAATACCCCTTTATCTTTTTTTGTTAATTCTTCATTTAGAGTATGTCCTTGGGAATACTCAAATACTTCCATTGTTATCTGTGGTGCATATCTACCCAAAGTAGGCATCCATATATCTGTTACAGAGTCTTTCAAAAGTGTCTGACGCGTCCACGAGTTATTAGTCTCATTATATAGCCCCATTACAACTCCATATTTATTACCAACAGCATAAGTTGAGAGAGAGTATTTTTCATTAGAGAAGAAACGCACTGTCTTTTCTGATGAACTTACTTCATTTTCTGCTAACTTGTATTTTGACACAAATAAAGCTACTTGCTCTGTAAGGATATTTTGATTTGGAAATTGAGATTCAACTAACTGAAATTTACCTTCTTTATCAAAATAGTAGATGAATTGTAGGTCAAGACTGCCTGCCCTTTTGCTAACCCAAAGTTGTCTTACTTCCTTTTTCTCTTTAACAGCAAAACCGCGTTCTTTTTCTTGCTTAATAATCTCTTCATAGGTTGCCCCAAAAGTAGTTAAAGGAAAGTCCATACTCAATGCCTCTTGTGTCACTTTTACAACTTCGACCAATCCACCTGCTGTTACTTTTACTTCTCCAGTAAGAGTTTCGAGTGTTTTGTTTGGAGCTACTTTTAAGATAAGTTCTTTCTCTTGTTTTTTAGTTTCAATCCAAGAGTCTCCCTCTACTTTCCAATCTTCGTTAGAAGTTACCATAATTGATTGTTCTCCACCATCACTTTTAAAAGTGACACTCTTTTTTGACAATGTTAATGTTGTTTCTTCATTGTCTTCTGAACATGATGTTACAAATAGCAGTCCTACTATCATTAACATTGCTACTGAAATTCTTTTCATTTTGTTTAAATTTTAATATTAATATAATTTTATTAGATGTCCGTAATTCAACATTATAGATGAAACGAAAATATATATTTAACACTCCCTTCCTAAAAAATGTAACTTACGAACCTCTTTCACTAAACCTTCATATTTTATTACTTAGCTTTTAAATAAGTAATTGATGCACTACCATAGTAGCGATAATAAGTAACAAACATCACAATATTTGTTGCTGGGTTTTTGAAATAATATCTATCTTCTATATCTCCTTTATATTTCTCATCTACTTCACCCCAGTCTTTTACATTATCTTTCTCTGGTGTCCGTTCAAACCCGTTCTCTTTTGCAAATCGTTCAAACTTTATAAGCAAGTCCCCTTTCTTTGTTTCATTATTATAATATATCAACAAACTTGAATTTTGATAATAATATCTCACCCCTATTATCTTTGTATTATCTTCATTAAACCAATATCTACGAGAAAATACACTTTCTTTAATCTTTTTCCCATCTATAAAAAACCAATATGGACTTTTAGTTGATGTTGTACTACCACCATTGCTATTCTCCCAATCCTTTAACTCACTGACTGTAATCGGTTTATCTAATTTTTCAGAAGAGGGTAAAGCAGAAAGAAGAAGACTAAAATAATACTCCTTAGTTTTTTCGTTGTAACTAACATTAATATGTTTTTCTTTATTTACCCAAAGTTTCCAATCTACTTGTGTATCTCTTACAAAACCATTATTTTCTAAAAATCTCTCATACTGCTCTTGTTGCTCAACGGTAACATTTTCTTTAACATAAAGACTTGCCCCCTTATAAAAACAAGTATATTTGACCTCTTCTCTCCAAGTAGTGTAATACTCAATTTTACTAAATAAAGCATCATCAGTTAAATCATAATAAGGACTATATATTTGCTCAGAATTAGTACGCACTCTACCCGCTTTTGCTGTTTCAAAAGCAACAATATCATCATACTGTGCATTTATATCAAAAAGTGGTAATGTAAATGCTCGCACTTCATTTACCTTAATCGTACAAACAGCCGTTTTATTTCCGTCTTCTGTTGTTACTGTAATCGTTGCCTCACCTTCTGCTACCACTGTTACCAAACCATTTTCATCAACTGTTGCCACCTTAACATCTGAACTTTTCCAGATAAGATTTTTATTAGTTGCATTTTCAGGTAACACTGTCGCTTGTAATTGCTCCGTTTCTCCAACTTTTTTTACTACCGACTCTTTGTTAAGCTTCACTCCCGTTACTGCGATTGCTTTTGCATTTACAGTTACCCCACATTTAGCTGTTTTATTTCCGTCTTTACTTGTTGCTATAATTGTTGTTTTTCCTGCTGATAAAAAGCTAACTTTACCTTTTGCATCAACTTTCGCAACTTTGGGATTGACACTTTTCCAAGTTACTTCTTGGTCTGTTGCATTGTTTGGTGTTACGGTAGCCACCAATGTTACGGGGGCATCACCGAGTGTTTTTTCTAGTTTATTAGGAGTTATAGTTACCCCCTCAACTAATACAATTTGAGGTTCATCGTCCTTATCACAAGAAACAAAGATACTCAAACTTGTCGTAACAATGACAAACATTGTTAAAAATTTCATTAATTTTTTCATTACAATACTATTAAATTTCCACCTACTTCTGTTTATAGTCTTTTTTCGGCTTATTCCGACTGTTATTTTATCTGTTTCCACTTCCCTAAAAAAGGAAATAGTTTTTTGTTTCCTTCTTATCACATACCGCTGTTTTGTACACTGCAAACTAACGATTTTCAACTCTCAATTTTCAACTTTCAATTCAAAAAAAACACCCTATCAGAGCCAATAGCCCCAATAAGGTGTTTTTGTAATTTTTGAATAAAAATATTGTTTATACAACAATCTGTGCTGTGCTGTGCTGTGCTGTGCTGTGCTGTGCTGTGCTGTGCTGTGCTGTG
>JAGYHQ010000024.1 GCA_018456245.1 Tenacibaculum sp.
CTCAATCCGCTCGACCGCCGGGCATCATCTGCAAGTGGCGGGCGGGCTGCTCTATTGCACCCCCGAACAGCACGCGCATTTTCCGGCCCCCCCCGTCTTACGCTATACGTTCTTGGGGTAATTGCTCAATACTAGAACGCTGTGCCATATCTCCCCCTAAGCCCAGTATTTTTCAGGGCGTGCAATACCAGCAGGGCAATCAATGGTATATTCCACAATATCCGTACCTTTATGATCAATTTTCACCAACCACACCCCATAAGGTTTTTTTTCTAACTCAATATGTAACTTATTTGAAGATATGAATGCTATTTCCATACCTGAAAAAAAGGCTGAAAATAAAATTGATGTTATAATTATTAGTAGTTCGGAACCCATTTATAATTGTTTATTTCTATATTTTATAACCATAAAACAGCCACAAATGTAACTATTTTAAATATTACACATAAATTTTATTACATTTTTTCACTCTCTATATCTACATCTCCTGTAATATCTTTAGCTACCCATTTTGTTAAATCTTGTTTAGATTCAAAACCAAAACCATTAATAGTATCTTTTGTTGTTGTTAATCTAAAACCTTTTTCCGTAAAAATATATTTTTCTTTTTGATCCCAAAACAATTGGTTAGTTTCTAACTTAACTTTTTGAGTGTGATTAATAATTATAACATTACCCTTTATTTCTGAAATGTTAGTCTTATTATATGTTAAAGCATAATCACCTATAATTGTAGTAGAATCTTTTTGATTTTTACTAATTATTACTATTTCTAAACCTTTAGGAAATTCATTATAAGGGTGTTCTTTTCTGTTAGAAAAATCGTTTAAAATAGGAGTTTTTAATTTATTAGTTACCTTACCAGAATCTTTATATACATAATTTACATCTTTTGCAATTCCTATAGGTTTATTTTTTTTAACTAATAAATCTTTTACTTCTTTTGTGTTATTTGCACATGAAAACATTGCTATCAAACTAATGATAGCAATGTTATATTTAATATTAATTAACCTAAAAATCATTTAATCTTATTAAGGAACACGAACTGTTTCTCCAATCCAACATCCTATTCTATAGGTACTACCCGAAGATATTCCTTTTGTAAAAATATCTTTTTTACTAGGTACATTTGCTGAATAACTAGAAACATATCTTCCTGCTCCACAACCTGGATCTACCTGCTGTGCTTTTCTTGCTTTATTTAATGCTGCCACGTATACCATTTTCTTTTCAAAAACATCACTACCACAACTATTAGCACTCTTTGCATACAAACTTGCTATTAACAAATACGCCTTACCCATATTAGGATTAAATTGTAAAGCCTCTAAAGCTAAAGCTCTCTTTCTAGCAGAACCAGAAGCATCATGAGCCTCCATTAATTTTAACTTAGCTTTTTTAATAGGGTCAGTTTCTAAATTAAAAGCTTTTTTACGCATTTCATCTGCTCCTGACACATCTCCATTTTTCTCTAAAACTCCTGCTAAGAAATTATAAGCATCTGAAGATGGAGAAGCTTCAGCATAAGCTCTTGCTAACTTAGCATATAATGGATCAGTTTTACATCCTTTATTATGCAATCTAGATACACCTCTACGTAACCATGTAGCATTACTTTTGTTAGCTTCAAAATCTCTACTTAAAATAGGAATTAACCTGTCACAAGTAGCTATTGATTCAATCATTGCGTCTAAACCTCCTTCTACTTGACCTAATGCCTTAGAGTTAATTTTTATAGCTCTTAAAGTTCTCTTTTCTTTTGCTGTTAAAGTTCCTGCTTCCTCTTTTTTTAATAATGGAGCAAGCCTTTCGTTATAACCATCTAATTTTTCACCTACTGCCTCAACAACATTGTCATATGTATCAAATACTTTTTGTGGGTCAGTATCTTTATATCTATTAGTAATTCCCTCAAAATATCTATAAATATTTTTCACTCCAATATCTTCTGGTGATATACTATATGCTAATTCTAATATTTTAAAAGCCTCATCATCAGATATTAATTTATGTTTAATTGCATAATCAACATAATCACTATGAGCTTTAGCAACACCTTTATTTGGATAATTAGCAATTCTTGCTTCATATACTTTTTTAACCAAATCATGATCTTTTGTTTTTTCTGCTGCTCTTGCTCCATATTGATAAATACTAACTGATAATTTCGGACAATTAGCTAATAAATACTCTAAATCAGGTTTTGCATCAGCATATTTTTTTGCCTTAACATTACCACTCATTAAATTGTATTTAATATTACAATCTTGATTTTGTGCTTCTAAATTAGTTATAACTAAAACCGTTAGTAAAAATATTATTTTCCTCATAATCATCAGTATTTAAATTAATCTATTTTTCTTTTCTTAAACCAGTTTGCACTATTTAAAGACAAACCTAACCTAACATTAAAATAACTCTCTTTTATTAAATTATTATTATTTGTTCCTTTTTGCCCATATTCTAAGCCTATATTTAAACTAGATAATTGCAATGGTAATCCTACTCCAATATTTATGCCAAAATCTTTAATTGATGTAAAATCATTACTATTTAAACCATTTGAATTAACCTTTAACCCTGTATTTCCATAATGGAAACCTGCTCTATATGTTACTCTATCCCAATAGTTTGATATAGAATTAATCTTAGGAAGATAGAACCCACCAATGGATGTTCTAAAAGATTTACCATATTTATAACTATTATTATTTAATGCGTTAAACTTATCTCTCGGATTTTTAAATTCTGAGTTTACACCAATATACCACTTATGTTTTTTACCAATACCAGCACCTACAACCATTTTAACAGGTAATTCAACCGTTCTGCTTAAATCGTTTGAAGACAACACATCCTTCTTATTTTCTGAACCTGAATTTGTAAAATACATAGAATATAATGAACTAGAACCACTCTCCTTTAAATTACTTGCTAACCTAACAGAAGTTCCTATATTTAATTCTAACTTATTTTTTAAATCTGCTTTATACTGTACTCCAAACTTTAACTCGTGTCCTCTAATTTTTAAAGTTTCATTATACTTTGTACCTAATTTATCTCCTAAATTCTGATTTAAAATATTTCTTTCAATGTTACCAAAAACAAAAGCTCCTTCTACACCCACTGAAAAACCTTTAAATAAATAAATTCCATAACTAGCGTACAACTTATTTGTTCCTCCTTTACCTACATATCTTGTTATTTTATCTACAACACCTGAACTTAATTGTTCATTTAACAAGTTATACCCAACAGATGATAGAGGATGTAATCCTACAGAAAAAGCTGACTTTTTAGAAATAGGAAAAGCCAAAGACACATAACGTAAACTAGTAGAATTACCTGATTGTGAAGCATTCTTTTCTTTTAAGGTTAAAAAAGTTGTTTTTCCTCCAAATCCATATGTTGCATAACGTAAATCAGCATATGCAGCAGGATTAACAAAATTTAAATAATTTAAACTTTTCATTGCAACTCCTATTCCACCCATAGAAGATTGTTCAACTGTTTTTGGAGATACATCTTCTCCTATTCCAAAAAAAGAATAAGGTGATGCATTGTCTCTTTGAGCTAACATTACTGTTGCTGTAAATACTAAAATTATGGTAGTAAACTTCTTAATCATCTGTTTTATTATAAATCAAAATTGTAAATAATCCTTCCAAAATAAAATTTGGCGAGACAAATATGGTATTTTTTAATTGTTTTGCCAAGAAATTTGCGTCTCCTCCTGTTAAAACCACTGTTAAATCTTTAAATTTCTCCTTATATTGTCTTATTACCCCATCTATTTCTTTACAAATTCCGTTAATTACACCTGAGTGAATAGATGTATTTGTATCATTCCCTATAAAATTTTCTATTCCTTCCATTTCCAAAAAAGGAAGTTTTGATGTAAAAGTATGAAGTGCTTTATACCTCATATTTACACCTAATGAAATTGCTCCGCCTAAATATTCTTCTTTTTTGTTTTTAAAATCAAAAGTTATACAAGTTCCTGCATCAATAACTAAAACATTTTTATTAGGAAAATTTTTAACTGCAGATGTAACCAAAGCTACCCTATCCGCCCCCAATGTATTTGGCGTTTTATATAAATTTTTAAAAGGAACTTTCAAATCTTTAGTTAATTCCTTTAAATTAACTAATTCATGTAAAATTTTAAGTTTCTTTAATGATAATGAAGCCACTGACGAAATTATAGCCTCTTCAATATTATATTTTAATATAATATTTTCTATTTCAGTTATAATTTTTGATTTATCAAAAACTTCCACATTTACAATAGTATCTTCCTCAAAAACAGCTGTTTTAACTCGGGTATTACCAACATCAATAATTAAATACATTTATTTTTTTAATTTAATTAACAAATTTACAATAGTTTTTTTTGTTTATTTAAAAAAGCATATTATATTTGCAACCGCTAACGCAATGGTGCCTTAGCTCAGTTGGTAGAGCAAAGGACTGAAAATCCTTGTGTCCCTGGTTCGATTCCTGGAGGCACCACCATTAAAACCTGTAACAAGTTGTTTATCAATAAGTTGCAGGTTTTTTATTTTTATACATAACAACAAACGTATCAACATTTTGATGTTTTTTAAATTAACCTTTCATATTAAACTACAATGCTTAAAAGGCACTAAATAAGGGTTTCTGAAATATAATACCCCATACACTCCTACTTAATGAAATATTTTAAATAATCAAATTTTATATTTTTTTTAGTTATTTTTACACAAATACAAATTTAAACAATCTTTTAGAATGTCTTATAAAACTGATATTGAAATAGCTCAAGCAAATAAAATGAGCCATATTAAAGAAATAGCAAAAAAAATTAACATATATGAAGACGATTTGGAAATGTACGGAAAGTACAAAGCCAAATTACCTTTATCACTTATTAATGAAGAAAAAATCAAAAAAAACAACTTGGTTTTGGTAACTGCAATTACCCCTACCCCTGCTGGCGAAGGTAAAACTACGGTTTCAATAGGACTTACAGAAGGATTGAATAAAATAGGGAAACAAGCAACTGTTGTATTGCGTGAGCCGTCTTTAGGACCAGTTTTTGGTATTAAAGGAGGTGCTGCCGGCGGAGGACACTCACAAGTTGTGCCAATGGAAGATATAAACTTGCATTTTACAGGAGATTTTAACGCTATTGAAAAGGCTAACAACCTATTATCAGCACTAATTGACAACAACTTACAAAGCAAAACAAACAATTTAAATATTGACCCTCGTACCATTTTATGGAAACGTGTAATCGATATGAATGACCGTTCATTACGCAAAATAACTATTGGATTAGGTGGTACTGCAAACGGAATTCCTCGTGAAGACGGATTTAACATTACGCCAGCGTCAGAAGTTATGGCTATTTTATGTATGTCAACTTCATTTAACAATTTAAAAGAACGTTTAGGAAACATTTTTGTAGGATTTACTTTTGACAAAAAACCAATTTTTGCTCGTGATTTAAAAGCCGAAAACGCAATGGCAATCTT
Source organism: Tenacibaculum sp. (assembly GCA_018456245.1). Classification (GTDB taxonomy): domain Bacteria; phylum Bacteroidota; class Bacteroidia; order Flavobacteriales; family Flavobacteriaceae; genus Polaribacter. The sequence continues at coordinate 5,523 of JAGYHQ010000024.1, forward strand.
ACTTAAAGATGCTATAAAACCAAACTTAGTACAAACATTAGAAGGAAACCCAGCCATTGTTCACGGTGGTCCTTTTGCCAACATTGCACAAGGAACAAACACTATTTTAGCAACAAAAATGGGATTATCTTTATCAAATTACGCTATTACAGAAGCAGGTTTCGGTGCTGATTTAGGTGCTGAAAAATTCTTAAACATAAAATCACAATACGCTAAATTAAATCCTAAATGTGTGGTTTTAGTGGCTACCATTAGAGCCTTACGTCATCACGGAGGGTCACCAAAAGAAGAATATAACACACCAAGTTTAGAACGTGTAAAAGACGGATTTAAAAACCTTGAAAAACACATTGAAAACATCCGTAAATTTAACATTGAGCCTGTTGTAGCAATCAACTCGTTTATTTCTGACACTGATGAAGAAGTAAACTTTGTAAAAGATACTTGTACTAAATTAAACGTTAAGGCAGTAGTTTCAGAAGGTTGGGCAAAGGGTGGAAACGGAACGCAAGACCTTGCTAAAGCCGTTGTTGATGTTGTTGAAAATAAAGCAACTCAATTTAAACCACTATATGACTGGAAAATGCCTGTTAAAGAAAAAATTGAAACTATCGCAAGAGAAATTTATGGAGCTGTTGGCGTAACTTACGACAAAAAAGCTGAATTAAATTTAAAACGTATTGAACGTTTAGGATTTAGTGATTTTGCAATTTGTATGGCAAAAACACAAAAATCATTCTCAGATAATGAAAAATTAATCGGTCGTCCAGAAGGATTTACAGTAAATATCCGTGAAGTAGAAATTGCCTCTGGTGCTCAGTTTATCATTCCAATTTTAGGAAATATGATGCGTATGCCGGGGTTACCGAGCAAACCCGCATCAGAAGGAATGAATATTGATGAAAACGGAGTTATTTCAGGACTTTCATAAAAGTTGTTATTTTAATGGAACATCAACTAAAATTAGAAAATAAAACATATAATTTACAAAGATACCCCAAGACTGATGATAATTCATTAAAAGCTTGGAGTAATGCAGAATTATTGGCTTTTAATTATATAGAAGAAAAGAACACTGATAATATTCACTTGTTTAATGATAGATTTGGCGTTTGGAATTGCCTTTTATCAAATAAAAATACAACTACCATTTGGACGTATGCAAGCCAACAAAAAGCTATTGAACAGAATTTATTACTAAACAATATTATTAATAACACAAACTTTAAAACACCATTAAATAACTTAAATATAGTTGATTTAGCCCTAATTAAAATACCAAAATCATTAGAGTTATTTGAACTTTTTTTACAACAAATACATAAAGCATCAAATAACAAAACAGAAGTTGTTTGCTGTTTTATGACTAAATATTTCTCAGAATCATACTTAAAAATTGCTCAAAAATATTTTAATAATTTAACTCAAACTAAGGCTTGGAAAAAGGCTCGTTTATTAATTTTAAACGAACCTAAAAACAATATTGAAAGTAATAAATTAATCAATAAAATTGATTGGAAAAACTCTTATTTACAACAATATTACGGAGTATTTTCATCAAAAAAAATTGATATAGGAACACAATTTTTATTAGAAAATTTAAAAATTAAAGAAAACGAGGTAAATATTTTAGATGTAGCATCTGGCAACGGAATTATTGCTTTTGATATTGTTAAACAAAACCCTAACATAAAGCTAACCTTGGTTGATGATTTTAATTTAGCAATTGAATCATCAAAAATTAATTTAAAAGGTTTTGATGCTAATTTTATTTGTTCTGAAAATCTTAAAAACTTAATAAAAAATAGTTTTGACCTTATTGTTTCTAACCCTCCTTTTCATTTTGAATATGAAAATAATATTGAAATAGCTTTATCTCTTTTTAAAGAAGTTAAAGACTGTTTAAAAGAAAACGGAAGATTTGTTTTAGTTTATAACAAACACCTAAATTATAAAACTCACTTAAATATTATTTTTTCTAAAACAAAGGAAATAGCTGTAAATAAAAAATTTGTGGTTTGTGAATGTTATAAATAAAATGCTAAACCAATAAACTAACAACTAACCCTTCATTACCTCTTATATTAAAAACGGTTTCATCGTCAAAAATTAAATATTGACCTTTAATTCCAACTAATTTACCTTTATAAGATTGTTCTTTAATAATATTTAAACTCTTTGGTTTTTCAGGGTATTTATTTACAGGAAAATTAATATTTGTTTCCGTATTATTTTCAATGAAATATTCTTTTACTTCATGAGGAATAAATTCTCTTAATTTTTCTTTCCATTGAGTTAAATCTTCATCTTTAATATCATTTTTTAACATTTTTCGCCAATTTGTTTTGTCTGAAATATGTTCTTTTAAGGCAACTTCTGTAATTCCTGCTAAATATCTGTTTGGCACTTCAACCACTTCAATTGCTTCGTGTGCTCCTTGGTCTATCCAACGAGTTGGAATTTGCGATTTGCGAGTAACCCCCACTTTTACACTACTTGAATTTGCTAAATACACAATGTGAGGTTGTAATTGAACGCTCTTTTCATAATCTAAATCTCTATCTTCTTCATTTAAATGAGCTTTACTTAATTCGGGTTTCATAACCCAATCCCCCGCAGTAGGAATATCAAAAAAACACGATTTACAAAAACCCTGACGGTAAATTTCTTTATTTAAACCGCAATTTAAACATTCATACGTTTTAAAACACAACTCAATTTCCTTACCTAATAATTGATTCATATTTATAAAACTATTTTCAACAATTAAGTAATATTGAACAACATCTAAACATTCCGTAATCATTTTTTTTAAAACTCCAGTATATTTCATTTTAAATATTTTAAGTATTTTAGCGTTAGCAAACTTACAAAATCAGATACAAAAATGTCTTTTGAACTTATAAATTCTATCATCTCGTGGTTTTTAAAGAAACGTAAACATCAAATGGAATTATTTTTAAAATATCCTATTGATGTACAAAATGAACTCCTTTTAAAACTAATAAAAAAAGCAAAAAATACTGAATTTGGTACTAAACAAGGCTTTTCATCAATAAAAAATTATGATGATTTTGCCAAACAAATACCTATTCAACAATATGAAAGTATTGAGCCTTTAATTGAAAGATGTAGAAAAGGAGAACAAAATATTTTTTGGCCTACAAAAATTAAATGGTTTGCAAAATCTAGCGGAACTACAAACGCCAAAAGTAAATTTATTCCTGTTAGTGATGAAGCCTTAGAAAATTGCCACTTTAAAGCAGGAAAAGATATGTTGGGTTTATACATTAACAATAATGAAGATGCTAAACTATTTACAGGTAAAGGTTTACGTTTAGGTGGAAGTTCAGCAGTTTATGAAGATAATAATACTTATTTTGGAGATTTATCTGCCATTATTATTGAAAATATGCCATTTTGGGCTGATTTTAGCTCTTCCCCAAAACAAAAAATTGCTTTAATGAGTGAATGGGAGACCAAAATGGAGGCAATTATTAACGAAACTATTAATGAAAATATTACAAGTTTAGTTGGCGTTCCGTCTTGGATGCTTGTTTTATTAAATCGTGTTTTAGAAAAAACAGGAAAAGAAAATATTTTAGAAGTTTGGCCTAATTTGGAAGTATATTTTCACGGTGGAGTTAATTTTAATCCGTACAGAGAGCAGTATAAAAAACTAATTCCGAAAGACGATTTTAGATATTTTGAAATTTACAATGCATCGGAAGGTTTTTTTGCTATTCAAGATAGAAACGACTCTAGTGAATTACTATTAATGTTAGATTACGGAGTTTTCTACGAGTTTATACCTATGAATGAATATGACGGAGAAAACTCAAAAGCCATTCCGTTATCCGAAGTTAAAACAGATGTAAACTATGCCATTGTAATTACTACAAACGGTGGTTTATGGCGTTACTTAATTGGAGATACCGTTAAATTTACATCAATAAACCCATACAGAATAAAAATTACAGGACGCACCAAACACCATATTAACGTTTTTGGAGAAGAATTAATTATTGAAAATGCCGAAGAATCATTAAAACACGCTTGTAAAAAAACAGATGCTGTTATTAAAGATTACACCGTTGCACCTATCTTTATGGACGAAAAAGAAAAAGGAGCTCACGAGTGGATTATAGAGTTTGAAAAAGAGCCTAATGATATTAACTTTTTTACTGCAATGCTTGATAATTCACTTAAAAATTGTAATTCTGATTACGAAGCAAAACGCTATAATAATATGACTTTAAATATGCCTATAGTAAATATAGCTCGTGAAAATTTATTTTATGATTGGTTAAAATCAAAAGGGAAATTAGGGGGACAACATAAGGTTCCAAGATTATCAAATAGCCGAAAATTTATTGAAGAATTATTGATTATTAACAAACAATAATTTAGTTAACTTTAATTTTTATAGGTAATTTATACTGTGTAGTTACAGGTATTCCTCGTTTTATAGCTGGAGATAGTTTAGGCAAACTATCTATTGATTTACCTATATAGTCTATTAAATTAGGTAACTTTTTTTGTAGAGAATCTGACGATTGTATTTCTTGCAAACAAACCTTTCCTTTTTTATTTATTATTAAAATTACCAAAAGCTCTTCATTTAAGCTATCTTTTACATTAAAAGGAAACGTGTTTAAACTTTTTGTTATTCTATTATGTATATTATTTCTAAAACATAATGTTTTTTCATCATCTATTAATTTTTTACAATTTATAAATGAGGGGTAAGTATCAACTTTTGTAAAATCAATAATAGTATCTAAACGTTGTGTTTTCTTCTTTTTAGGAATAATATGCTCACAAGATATACACAACATAGCAATAATACATAAATAAAAAATACGTAATATCATTATATTTATTTTAACGAGTGAAATTACAAAAATATATTCAAAAAAAGGGTAATTATATCACTCTATTTAAGTGATTTTCATTTTATACCTATTAATAATAATATTTGGCATAGTTTTGGGAATAGTTAAAACTAAAAAAACAATATGGATATATTTTTACTTTTATTAGGCTTTACTTTTGTTTGTTTAGGAATTATAGGTTCTTTTTTACCTGTTTTACCGGGTCCTATAACAAGCTGGGTAGGCTTATTACTTTTACACATTACTGATGTAGTTCCTACCGATAAAACATTTTTAGGAGTTACATTTGCAATAGCATTACTAATTTTTGTTTTAGATTATATAATACCAAGCATTGGTACAAAAAAATTTGGCGGAACAAAATACGGTGTATATGGCACAACCATTGGGTTAATTATAGGGCTTATATCCCCTATTCCTTTTGGTATTTTAATAGGTACTTTTACAGGTGCTTTAATTGGTGAATTATTATATGATAGTAAAGATACCAACCGTGCTTTAAAAGCGTCTTTTGGTGCGTTTGCAGGTTTTTTAGCATCAACTACTCTTAAATTTTCAATTTCATTGATATTCTTTGCTATGTTTTTAATTCAGTTTTGGGAATATAAAGGTTCTTTTTTTAGTATTTTTAATGTATAAAAGTACAAATAAAGCCCTGTTAGTTTAAGTAATATTGTGTATTGAGGATTAAAAAAGTTCTCAATACATTTTTTTACTCACTTAAAATTACAAAATTAAACAACTGAAAAACAACGTTTAAACCTTGTATAAACAAAAAAAGCAACCCATTTCAGGGAAGCTTTCCATTGGTTAACAAAACCATAGGCACTTAAAAGTGCCACAACACAACAAATCTTTACTTTAATAAAGACCCTACAAAGATAGGTTATTTAGTAATACCAAACAAATAAACACAACTTTTATTTAGTATTTTATTGTATAATATTGTAACTTCGCAAGTTCAAATTAAAATAACTAAAAACAATTATCATGCAATTATCAGAACAAGAAATTGTACGTAGAGAGAAATTAGCAAAACTACGAGAACTTGGTATAAACCCATATCCAGCAGATTTATTTCCATTAAATTCAACATCTGAAGAAATAAAATCTGATTTTATTGAAGGAAAAAAGGTGGTGATTGCAGGTAGATTAGTTAGTCGCCGTATTCAAGGAAAAGCATCTTTTGCTGAATTGCAAGATAGCAACGGTAAAATACAGGTTTATTTTAATCGTGATGAAATTTGTACAGGCGAAGACAAAACGTTATACAACGAAGTATATAAAAAATTATTAGATATAGGTGATTTTGTTGGTATTGAAGGAGAATTATTTAAAACAAAAGTTGGCGAAATTACCGTAATGGTTAAAAACTTTAAACTTTTAAGTAAAGCCTTACGCCCATTACCTTTCCCAAAAGTAGACTCAGAAGGAAATACTTTTGACGGACTTAATGACCCTGAAATGCGTTATCGCCAACGTTATGCCGATTTAGTTGTAAATCCGCACGTAAAAGAGGTATTTATTAAGCGTACAAAATTATTTAATGCTATGCGTCAGTTTTTTAATGACGCTGGTTATTTTGAAGTAGAAACGCCAATTCTACAAGCAATACCAGGGGGTGCTGCAGCTCGTCCTTTTATTACACATCATAACGCATTAGATATTCCTTTATATATGAGGATTGCCAATGAATTATACTTAAAAAGGTTAATTGTTGGTGGTTTTGACGGTGTTTATGAGTTTTCAAAAAACTTCCGTAATGAAGGAATGGATAGAACCCATAATCCTGAATTTACAGCAATGGAAATTTATGTTTCTTACAAAGATTATAATTGGATGATGGATTTCACAGAAAAGTTATTAGAACACTGTGCAATAGCTGTAAACGGAACAACAAAAGCTACTTTTGGCGAACACGAAATTGATTTTAAAGCCCCATACCCTCGTGTAACAATGGCAGAATCAATAAAACATTTTACAGGCTTTGATATTACAGGAAAAACCGAAGATGAAATTAGAGAAGGGGCAAAATTATTAGGTATTGAAGTTGATGATACAATGGGTAAAGGGAAATTAATTGATGAAATTTTTGGAGAAAAATGTGAAGGAAATTACATTCAACCAACATTTATTACCGATTATCCTAAAGAAATGAGTCCGCTTACAAAAGTGCACCGTGATAACCCTGAACTTACAGAACGTTTTGAATTAATGGTTTGTGGTAAAGAAATTGCAAATGCATATTCTGAGTTAAATGACCCAATAGACCAAAGAGAACGTTTTGAAGCTCAACTTAAATTAGGTGAACGAGGCGATGACGAAGCAATGTTTATAGACCACGACTTTTTACGTGCTTTAGAGTATGGTATGCCACCAACATCTGGTTTAGGAATTGGTATGGATAGATTAATTATGTTTTTAACAAACAACCAATCTATACAAGAAGTGTTATTCTTCCCTCAAATGAGACCTGAAAAAAAAGCACCAAAAGTTGAACTAAACGAAGAACAAAAAGCAATTTATGAAATTGTTGTAAAAGCTGAAAAAATAGATTTAGAGGAATTAAAATCTCAATCAGGTTTATCAAATAAAAAATGGGACAAAACAATTAAACATTTAACAAAAAATAACCTTTTAAAAGTTGAAAAAACTGATGATGGTTTATTTGTAAAGATTGTTTAAAAACTAAATAAATATATTTAAAAAAAGAGTGGTAATAAAAATTATCACTCTTTTTTTTGAAAAAACACACTCTACATTTGTAGAATAAAAAATTTGTGTTTTAAATATTATTTTTTTTGTATACACTTGTTCATAATATTTAAAACCAATGAATTATGAAAAATTTTATTTATTTACTAGGTCTAGGAATATGTTTTTTATCTTGTAATAAAGAAGATTTTAAACAGAAACTTGAACCTTCTGCTGAAATAATAGGTTTCAAAACAGTTACACAACCTCAAAAAATAGCCCGTTATCGTGAATCATATTTACCAGATAACCCAAGAGATTTTGAAAAACAAGAAGGAATAATAATTGATATTGGTAGAAAATCTAGAAATTGTAACGGTTTTGGAATTTGTATAATTAGAACTAGTTTAATAAGAAATGAACCCCCTAATGCTATGGTACAGAAAGAACTAGATAATACTTATCTAATTTTAGAATTAGACAGAGAACTTGATACAGAATTATATGATTCTACTCTATATGTTGAAGAAAATTTAAAATTTAACAATACTGAATTACCTTCAGGAGAATATTCACTAGACAAAAGTATAGGTGAGTTTGGAGGTTATAAATTAAAATTATCATCAAAAAAATAACTTATGAAAATAAGGGGGGGGTAATCCCCTATTTTTTATTAGTAATATTGTCATCTTGTACTATTAATGGATTGACAAATGATTACAATAAACTTAATAGGGAACAAAAAAAAATAATCACTAAATTCAAAAGCGATACTCTTACAAATAATGTGATTTATGAGATAAATGCTATTCAGTTAAAAAAACTTATAAAAAAATATGATAAAGCAATTGTATATCTTTTTACTAATGGGTGTATTTCCTCTGAGTGTAAACCCTTGAATTACTATATAGATTACTCAGAAAAAAATAATTATAAACTATTTCTTGTAATGACTGGATATTCGAACTTACAAGAAACTATAAATCAAGATTTAGAAACCCCTTATTTTTCAATAGATTGTGATTATTATCAAACAAAAATTCGTCCACTATACACAAAATATTTTAAAAATGAACTATTAAGCAAAAAATATTCAGAAGAATATCTTGGAGATTTATTTTTTTTTAAAAAGGGGAAATTAATAACTGTAAAAAAAACAATAAATTAATACTTAAATTTTTATTCTATATTTATAGAATAAAATGGAATTAACAAAAGCAGAGGAACAAATAATACAATTTTTATGGAAACGTAAAAAGGCCTTTTTATGAAAGATTTAGTTGATGGCAAAATTGTTACTGAAAAAAGTTTAAAAAAATTGACCCAAAAAATATTAAATCAATAACTGTTTAAAAGGCAATAAAGCCGTAGAAAAATTTGGCGATAAAGCCAAAAGGTGGAGTTATTAAAATCTTTACAAAATAATTGTACAACAAAAAAATTAGGAGGGGCTTATAAACCCTTCTAATTTTCCATTTACACAATTTTTATATAGTACCTTTTCTTAACAGAAAGCAACATCACCCTCTCCTATTTCTATAATTTCAAATTCTTTTGCCTTAATTTTTAATCCACAACCGTGTTCTTGGTCAAAATTTACATTAAATTCCAACCCAAATAACCCCTCTTCTTCTTGCTCAAATAAAATAAAAACATTTATTAGTTCTATATCTTTATAGCAAACATCTTTTTCATACTCACTTTTTGCATAAGAAATAATTTTATCTGTTGCTATTTTATGCCATTCATCAATTTTAGTTATAAAGTCTAATATTTTAGTTTTATATTCTGTTTTCAATTCTTCCTCACAGGCATATAAAAAATCAGCTATTGTTAAACAAATTTCGCCGAAATTTTTTGTATCAAAATACATTTCATAGTTTTCATCAAATACGATATCTTCAATTTTCATAATTTTTAATTTTATCTACAAAATTTATTAATCTTTATTTGATGAATAACTGTAATGCCCAATAATTTTAAAATTAAAAAGACAATCCTCAAGTACTTACCCACTACCTATATTATGAACGATTAAATTTCGTTTTCCATCTGATGATTTTCTATCAATAACAATTCCAATATGCGTTAATCCGTTTGGTAAAATCCAACAAACTATATCATTAGGTTTATAGTCTTTCGGGTTTTTAGATTTTATTAAAGTTTTTCCTCTCCTAGAAAAAAACTCCATTAAATTAGGAACACGTCTATGATCAATATTTGTATCAGTTCGTTTTAAACCCCAAATTTTAGATTACATTTGTACAAACTCCTTTATTACTTGGTACATCTCCATTTGGATATGGGATAGAAAAATAACTACCATCATAAATAACTTTATCTTTAGTGAGTAAAATTGCGCTTTCTGATAAAGTTTTTTGCCCAAAACCTAAAGAATAAATTAGTACAACAACTAAAAACATTATTCTTTTCATAATAATAGTAGTTTTTTCACAGTAAAGACTACATAATCAGCCTTTTTCAACTTTTAAAAAGTTGCCCTCTGTTTAATGGTTTAAGATTTTACCAGTCACTACCATCATTTTTCTCACCATTTAATTCAACTTTTGATGATTTAACATACTGCTCTAAATTATTATTTAAAAAGTTAAATAAATTTTCAACTGACATTGGTAAGTCTTTAAATTCTCTTTCTATAAATCCATTCCTTTTATAATAAGTACCTCTAGCTTCTTCTCCTAAATAAATATAAGTATCTCCTCCCATCATGTACTGCGATGGTTGTGTATGATAATAAATACTTACAGGCTCAAATTTATATCTTCCGTCTTTAAAAGATATATCTATTACATATCGTGCCTCAGGACATAAATTTTTAAATCTGTTTAAACAAAATCCTCTCTTTTCAGTTCCCTTAAAACGTATTTTTTCACCTTCAATTTTTACTTTTATAGCTTTGTGAGGCTTTCTTTGTGTTTCTTTTATCCATTTTAAAGTTAAATTATATAATTGCCCTGCTGTTTTATCTTCAATTTTTTTAACAACATAAGGAGTTAAACCTAACTGATTAAACTCAAACTCATCATTTTTTAAACCTAAATCTTTAAGACTTTTAACTTTTTTCTTACTTATACTGTTACCTTTACCATCTTGTGTTGTGTAAGACACTTTTTTTCTTTCTAATCTACAATCCTTTACATTTAATGTTTCACCCGACTTTAATGTAATTACTTTTTGACTAAAAACAGATGTTGAAATTAGCAAGAATAATATTATTGTTTTTTTCATTTTTAATAAATTTTAGATTAACAAGTGTGAAAATACTTATAATATATTATACAAATAAATTTTTAGTATAATTTATTTAATTTTTAATTCACTAATTACGTTTAACGCCTCGTTTATATAAATATCTTTTTTTAAATTTTTATGCCATGTATTTCGTTTTTCTTTTAAAATGGTATCCTTTTTAAATAAATCAACCTCATATTTTGGAGATATAAATGATAAATCAGACTCATATTTAAGAGCTTCCTTAAACTTTTCACCTTCCTCTTTACGCCTTTCCATACTCTCCTTATATTTATCATATTTTAAAGAATAAATATTATTATCCTGATTTTTCTTTAACCATTTAGCATACTCATTAATTGATTTAAATTTAGAATCCTCACTAATTCTTTGCTTACTTTTATTAACTACATCATCAAAATTAGAATAAGTATTTGTTTTATTATATTTAGCTTGTTCTACCCTATCCCAAGGCAATGCACCTTCTAAATCTCTTTCACCAAAATCCATATAACTAAACCTGTCAGGCATTGCAATATCAGAATACACACCTTCAATTTGAGTTGAACCTCCATTAACTCTATAAAATTTTTGAATAGTCATTTTTAAAACACCTAAATCTTTTGGGTATTTTCTTACATAATAATTTAACGGAACAATATTTTGAACCGTTCCTTTTCCATAAGTTTGCTCTCCTCCCATAATAATCCCTCTACCATAATCTTGCATTGCTGCTGCAAAAATTTCAGAAGCAGATGCCGATATTTCATTAACCATAACTACCAAAGGACCTTTCCATTGGATATTTGGATCAAAATCTTTTTTAATTCTAGGATTTTCACCTCTATATTTCACCTGAACAACAGGACCTTCATTAATAAACAAACCACTTATTTCTATTGCCATTTTTAATGAACCACCACCGTTATTACGTAAATCAATAATTAATCCTTCTACATTTTCTAGTTTTAAACGCTCTATTTCTTTCCTCATATCACTTGCAGCATTACGTTTTCTCGTATCTTTAAAATCAATATAAAATTTAGGAATTTCAATAATTCCATATTTTTTACCATTTTTTTCTACAATTGATGATTTTACAAAGGTTTCTTCTAATTCTACTATATCACGAACAATAGGAATTACCTTTATTGAACCATCAATTTTTTTCTTAACAGTTAAACGTACCTCCGTTCCTTTTTTACCTTTAATATATTTTATAGCATTATCTAAACGCATACCAACAATATCAACAGGCTTTTTATCTCCTTGTCCCACTTTTAATATAATATCTCCCTCTTCTAACTCTTTTTGTTTCCAAGCAGGTCCTCCAGAAATTAAATCTACTACCTTAGTATAAATTCCTTCTTTTTGAAGTCTTGCTCCAATACCCTCTAATTTACCTGACATACCCTGGTCAAAACTTGATTTGGATTGCGGAGACATATAAGTTGTATGCGGATCAAAACCAGTGACTATACAATTTAAAAAAACTGAATACCAATCGGAATTTACAAGCTCATTAATTCGTATATACAAATTATCCATATCCTTCAAAACTTCAGCACGAACTTCCTTTTCCAATTCAACAAAAGATTTTGGTTTTACTGTTTTATCTTTTTTAATTTTTTCTTTTTGCTGTTCTTCAGATTCTCCTATCTTACTAATAACCTGTAATTTTAATTTTTTTCTCCAATGATTTAACAATTCCTTTTCATCTTTAGCAAAAGGAATGTTATCATAATCAACATTAATAGTTTCATTTTTAGAGTAATTAAAAGGTTTTTCTAACAAAACCTTATAATTCTTCTTAGCTACTTTTACCCTATCTAAAAAACGATTATAAACTAACTTATAAAAACTAATATCTGATTTTTTTAATTGATCATCTATTTCATATTTAAACTGCGAAAAATCTTTAATATCTTTTTGTGTAAAATATTGTTTTGCAGGGTCTACAGCATCTATAAATTCTTTATAAACGTGTTTAGAAAAATCATCATCTAATTCCTTTTTAACGAAATGACTACGAGTTAAAACTGCATTTAAAATATAAACAATTAATCTATCTTTCTCTTCTGTATTTTTATCTTGAGCCTGAACTGTATGTATTAAATTATTAAATAATAATACCACCAAAAATGTAATAAAAAATCTTTTCTTCATATATATTAAAATTACTATTTATAGCTTATAGCTATATTGCTAAACTACTAAAATAATGCCAAACTTGTACATATAAGATTCTTTACAAAATGTTAAATTAATTCACAATATACTAAAACTAGTAATTTTATTAAAAAAACAACATTCTCAGCCCACAAATATTATATTTTAAGGATATAATAACACCTAATTTCATAAAAAAAGTTCAAAAGTATTAAACCTTTGAACTCTTTATTTTATATACTTAAAATCCTTTTATTCATACAACTATAATATACGCACAAACTAACTTAATTACTCCCTAAACCTAATTTATGTAAATCCAACCTTTTAGAATATGAGTTCCATCTTCTATATCTAATAAATAAAAATAAGTTCCTGTTGGCAACTTACTAGAACCAACAGCAACTGCCCTCACTCCTTTTCCACCCGAATATCCTTCAAACCTAACAGAAGTATTGTTATAATTTTCAGCAGTATAAACTATATTACCATATCTATTAAATATTACTATTTTATTTTTATACTTTTCAATACCCAAAATATGTAAATAATTATTTATTCCATTCAGGTTTATTAAATTATATACTTTTACATCTATCTCTTTCACATCCATTTTATCCCACTGACATGTTTTTTCATTCCATATTACATCTTCTCCTGGCTCTTTTATTGGTTTATTACCTTTTACATCCCATTGACAAATCGTTTCATTAAATACCACTGTTTCCCAACATTTCGTTACTGGCTCTGATGGTTTTTCTCCTGTTATATCCCAACTGCATGTTGTTTCATTGAATACCACTGTTTGCCAACACTTCGTTACTGGTTCTGATGGTTTTGCTCCCGTTACATCCCAATTACATGTTGTTTCATTGAATACCGCTGTTTGCCAACATTTCGTTACTGGTTCTAATGGTTTTTCTCCTGTTATATCCCAACTGCATGTGGTTTCATTAAATACCGCTGTTTGCCAGCATTTCGTTACTGGTTTTGATGGTTTTGCTCCCGTTATATCCCAATTGCATGTTGTTTCATTAAATACCGCTGTTTCCCAGCATTTCGTTACTGGTTTTGATGGCTTTGCTCCCGTTACATCCCAATTACATGTGGTTTCATTGAATACCGCTGTTTCCCAGCATTTCGTTACTGGTTCTGATGGCTTTGCTCCCGTTACATCCCAATTACATGTTGTTTCATTAAATACCGCTGTTTGCCAGCATTTCGTTACTGGTTTTGATGGTTTTGCTCCCGTTACATCCCAATTACATGTTGTTTCATTGAATACCGCTGTTTCCCAGCATTTCGTTACTGGTTTTGATCGCTTTGCTTCTTGAGTACAACTAGATACTACTTTAACCAAATAATCTATCATAGCACCATCTTCTAAAATTTTTTTATTAGGATTTGGAGCATAATCCCCTACCAAAACTCTCATTCTCAAATTCTCATTTTTCACAGCATTTTTAGGAATAGTAACCTCTATAGAACTTCCTCCTTTAGGGTTCCACACATCTTCACTTCCTTTTAAAATACTTTCATTATCATCAAAATCCCCATCATTATTCCAATCAATCCAAATGTGTACGTGGTCATCGTTTGCAACATCAACCACCAATCTTTCATTTTTTCCTTCAGTTAATGTTGTGTAATACTTTTTATCATCCTTGAAAATATCATTTGTATAATAAGTATCAACATATTGTTTATATTTATTAGCAATTTTCTTTACCTCTTCACTCCTATCAATATAAAACTCTCCGTTATCTTTTCTTTTATCACCAATCATAAATTCATCATTAATAGAACCAAACTTCAACTTATATTTATGATTAGTAACAGCACCAAATAATCCACCTCCAGTAACATCAGTAGCAACTGATTTTGCAGGCACAACATCTATATCATAATTTTTATCTTTTTCAGTTGGTTCTTTTCCACCATCAGAAGTAAGCCAACCTATTTTATTTTTAAGCATTCCTTCTACTGCTTTTTTTCTTTGACCAGGTGTAAATTTATAAGTTTGTGTTTGATACCCCATAATATTATATTGTCCCCCATTATAAGGTTTACCAGTACAAGGATTTATATCGGTTCTTTTTACTGTCAAATATTGAGTTACATTTTCTGTATCATCAATACCATCATCATAACTTCCACAACTTACGCTTGAAGCGTGACCTAAACCGAAAGAATGTCCCACTTCATGTGCCATTGCCGACAAACTATTTTCTTTTATAGCTCTTGCCGCCAAAAACATATCTGTACCTAGTTGATTTGCAAAACCATAAACACCATTTCCTTGCTTATCTGTAAATTTCAGCCCATCAATTCCTACAACAATATATATGTTATAATATTTATTACCATCCCAATTAGGTATTTTCTTGTAAAGTTGTGTTCTATCTACCGCTCCTGGTATCTCTAAATATTGTTTAATTCCATACACACCGTATTTTTCTCCGAGTAATTGATCTCCATCATAATGTACTATCCCATTTGTTGGCTGACCATTAGGTGTTCTTTTAGCAAGTACCAATTTAAAAGGCATAACGGTACCATCATAGGCACCACCTCCTTCTGGGAAATAACCATTTCCATAAGTTGTAGCAAAAATAGCATTAATCCTATCTATATAAGTCTGCATCTCTAAATCAGAAATTTTTAAGGTACTATTGTCTCCTGTCCAAGCAGAATGTGAAGATTCTACTAAATGCACTACTGTAGGTACTTCATATATTGGACCACTATATGGTTTAAAACTCCCTTCCTTATTTTGCCCAAATATTGAAGAAAGTACAACCAAACAAGAAATTAATAATATATTTTTAATGTTAACAGAGGTTAGTAAAATGATTATTTGTTTCATCTATTTTATATATTAATTTTAATGAGAAAATTGCAAACTTAATAAATGATTTTAAAATACTAAAAATTCTCAGACACCTATTAGTTTATAACTCAAAATCAATTGACTTAACTAAGTAAGTGGAAAACTAAAATAACGTATATTTGTTTTTAAATTTGTTCAGATGAAAAACAAACCTTTAATTTTAGTTACAAATGATGATGGAATTACTGCACCAGGAATTCGCACACTCATTAAGGTAATGAACACCATTGGTAACGTTGTAGTTGTTGCTCCTGACAGCCCACAAAGTGGTATGGGACATGCAATTACAGTAGATAATGTTTTACACTGTAACCCCATAAAAATTGATGAGGGTAACCAAATAGAATATAGCTGTTCTGGCACACCAGCAGACTGTGTTAAAATGGCAAAAAAAATAATTTTAAACAAAACTCCTGATTTATGTGTTTCTGGAATTAATCATGGTGCAAATTCATCTATAAGTGTACTTTATTCAGGAACTATGAGTGCAGCAATAGAGGCTGGTATAGAAGGAATTCCTTCAATAGGTTTTTCATTATTAGATTATGATTGGCTTGCCGATTTTAACGCATCAGAAGAATTTATAAAAAAAATTGCTTTAAACGTTTTGTCAAACGGATTACCAAAAGGTGTAATTTTAAATGTAAATATTCCTAAGTTAAAAAAAGAAGAAATGAAAGGAATTAAAATTTGCCGACAAGCAAACGGAATTTGGGAAGAAAATTATACAAAGCGTAAAAATCCGTCAGGGAAAGAGTATTATTGGCTATCAGGAAGTTTTAAAAATAATGATAAAGGGCAAGATACTGATATTTGGGCTTTAGAAAATGGATATATATCGGTTGTTCCTGTACAATTTGATATGACAGCACATCATGCAATTCAAAACTTAAACACATGGGATTTATAAAAAAAGAAATTGCTATTGGTTTTTTAGTTTCGCTATTATCTACCTGCTCTGCTCTGTTTATTTATACAGAATACGTTACAGCAACTTTGAAAACAATGCAACAAGTAGGAATTTTAGGAACTGTAATTTCTTTAGCTACAATTCCTAACTTATTAATTTTCTTTATATTTTTAAAGAAAAAACAAGATTATAGAGCAAAAGGCGTTTTAATGGCTACATTTTTCACAGCTTTAGTTACCTTTATCATAAAGTTTATTTAAAAAATGAAATACTATATTATAGCAGGAGAGGCATCGGGAGATTTACATGGTTCAAATTTAATGAAGGCATTACTTAAAGAAGATAAAAATGCGGATATTAGGTTTTGGGGAGGAGATTTAATGCAATCAGTCGGAGGTACTTTAGTTAGCCATTACAAAGAACGTGCTTTTATGGGGTTTATTGAAGTATTAATGAATCTCCGTAAAATATTCAAATTTATTTCTTTTTGTAAACAAGATATTTCTAAATTTAATCCTGATGTTATTATCTTTATTGATAATTCAGGTTTTAATCTTAGAATAGCAAAATGGGCTAAAAAAGAAGGGTTTAAAACAAATTATTATATATCTCCTCAAGTTTGGGCTAGTAGAGCAGGCAGAGTAAAATCAATAAAAAGAGATATTGATAAAATGTTTGTAATACTTCCTTTTGAAAAAGATTTCTATAAAAAATACAATTATAATGTTCATTTTGTTGGACATCCTTTAATTGATGCCATTTCAGATATACCAAAAACCAATGAACAACAATTTAGAGAAGAAAACAATTTAGGAACTAAAAAAATCATTTCTTTACTTCCAGGGAGTAGAAAACAGGAAATAAGTACAATGTTACCTATAATGCTTTCTTTGGTTGAGAATTTTAAAGATTATCAATTTGTTATTGCAGGAGCTCCTAGCCAAAATGAAGAATTTTACAGTCAATTTACCAACGGAAAAGATGTAAAATTAATCACCAATAAAACATATGATTTATTAAACGTTTCATATATAGCACTAGTAACTTCAGGTACTGCAACTTTAGAAACTGCTTTATTTAAAGTGCCCCAAATAGTTTGTTACAAAGCAAATTGGCTTTCATTTCAAATTGCAAAACGAATTATTACATTAAAATTTATATCTCTTGTAAATTTAATTATGGATAAAGAAATAGTAACTGAACTAATTCAAAACGACTTAAATAAAGAAAACCTAAACAAAGAAATTATTAAAACATTAGAACCTAATAACAGAAAACAAATGTTATTAAAATATAATGAATTAGAAGCTAAATTAGGAGGAAAAGGAGCTTCTGAAAAAACAGCTAAATTAATTTTAAAGGAATTACTATGATAATAAAACTACTTATTAACTTAATACTTATTTTCTCATTTACTTCTTGTAATACTTCAAAAGAAAGTATTAGCAATAATGATAAAATACAAGTTACACCACCAAAACTAACAGATAAAATAATCTGGACTGCCGTTACCTACAAAGGAACTCCTTATAAATATGGAGGAACTACAAAAAAAGGAATGGATTGCTCTGGCTTGGTTTATACTTGTTTTAAAAAAAGAGGAATTTCATTACCTCGTAGTTCTTCTAAAATGTATAAAAGAGGTAGAAGAATTTCTTTAAAAAACGTTGTAAGAGGTGACTTATTATTCTTCACAACAGGAAAATCAAGAAGTAGAATTAACCACGTAGGGCTTGTAACATCTGCCCGAAATGGAGATATTAAATTTATTCATTCAACAAATTCACAAGGTGTAATTGTTACATCATTACACAGTAGATATTGGAAAAAAACATTTATAGGTGCTAAAAGAATATTATAGCACTTAATTATTCAACTTTTCCCAAAGTTTATCTTTAAGTTCAACTAACCCTATTTGAGCAACTGATGAAATAAACAACGTATCAATATCTTTAGGAAGTTCTTGTTGTATTTCTTTTTTCAGCTCATCATCTAACATATCAGATTTTGATATAGCTAAAACTCTATCCTTATCTAATAATTCAGGGTTATGTTGGCGAAGTTCATTCAATAATATTTCATATTCCTTATTAATATTATCACTATCAGCAGGAACTAAAAACAATAAAACCGAATTACGTTCAATATGACGTAAAAAATAATGTCCTAATCCTTTTCCCTCTGAAGCTCCTTCAATAATCCCCGGAATATCAGCCATTACAAAGGTATTTATCCCTCTATAATCTACAATACCTAAATTAGGTTTTAAGGTTGTAAACGCATAATCTGCTATTTTGGGTTTTGCAGCAGTTAATACCGATAATAAAGTTGATTTCCCTGCATTCGGGAAACCTACTAAACCTACATCAGCTAATACTT
>JAGYHQ010000055.1 GCA_018456245.1 Tenacibaculum sp.
AAATAAGACTGTCTACGACATCTGTTACTTCTTCATCTGTAACCTTTTCATTAGATGGTGTGCCTCCTGGCAAACCTCTATCAACCTCATTCCCTGTGATTTCCTTGTGTAGTTCGGTGTATTCTTCTTCTAAACCTTTGATTTGGTCTTCAAAAGACACTTCACTATCCAAGTTAATACGATTTACCCATTTATTCTGAAATGATTTAGGTAATTTAGATTTTCCGATTAAAGCCTTTGCTTGTTCTAATTTAGAAACCTTGTTTTTTTCGTTTTCTAAATTTGTAACCTTTTCCGTTAAGGTTTTTAATAAATCTTTTACTTCCTCACTCATTTCGTTTGGTTTTGGGTCGTTATTAGTTCCGTTTGGTTTTTCAAACTTTTCTTTAAAAGTTTGAATGCCTTGTGTTACTTTTTTATCGTGTTCCGATTTTAATGTTTTTGAAAGTTCTAACACTTTTGCAAACCCATTTTCAGTAACATAAGTCTTAAACTTATCTGATGCTAACAACTCTGTGAAATTTGGCTCTGTTTGTTGAGTTGATTTAATGTGATTTACAATCCCCTCAATTTGGTTTTCTTCGGTTACATTTGCAAGTTCCTCACTTATCAACCCTTGCTCTACAAGTGATGAAAGGAGAGCCTTTAATAACTTATCCATACTACTTATTTATTTTTTTTGTTAATATTTATTTTAATAAAAAAGAGGAGTAACCCAGCACTTATACTGTTTTACTCCTCTTATGAGTTAATATCTATTATATATTTAGGTATTTCTACCTTTTTATTTCCACTTCTATTTTACATCTTTTACAATTTGTTACTATTGTTTGTCCTTTCAATAAAACAGGCTTCACTTCACAAATAAAAGCGTAACATTCAGGGCATTTTATCCTTGTTTTATTTTCCTTATCAATTATAAATAGAACTTCGTTATTCAAAAGATATAAAATTATATTTTATCTTTACACAAAGATAATAATATTTTTAATTATAAAAAACTTATTTATAAATATTTAAAGCTATTTATTTAAAGTTTTTATTTAATTAAATACACTAATAAATATTATTTATTTCAAATAACATTAAAATATTTCGTATATTTGTAGTGCTACTATTTCATTATAGGGGCTATTTGACCATCGGTCACCAGAGAACGGGAATGCGAGGCTGTACGCAAGCGACAGATGACTAAACACTTTTAAAGTGTTTTCGAAAGCCGAGTTCTCATCTAAAAAGCACTTCAAACAAGTGCTTTTTTATTTTATAAAAAACCTTTTATCATTTTTTGATATTTTAAACTCTCCAAATCTTTTATAGTTAACTCTCTTACTCTTCCGTATTTATTAATCAAAATTACATTACCTAAATTGTAGTCTTTTCGTTTTAACTCTTCAATAGCATTAACAAATAAATTAGTGTTTCCTTTTTCAAATTTTAAAACGATACATTCTGATTGCTTAAATCCTTTTTTTAAATCTTTAAACAATGTATCTATCTTCGTTGTTGTACTGTATTTAAAATCAGCAATAACAAACTTTTTCTTAAACTTGGTAATAGCATCAGCACTTGAAATATCATCGTATTCAGGTAAAAAAGAAACATCTGTACCAAAATCATTAAGTTCCTTTGCCATTTGTTTAGTTTCTTTCCATCTTTTAGATTTTTTACCCTTATGGTTTGGATGTAGAGTTGTTTTAGCTGTTTTACTTTCATTTAATAATTCTGTTCGGTCATCATTCAAAATATCTTTAAATAACTTGTTTTTGTCTTTGTTAAATTTGATTTTTCTTAAATGCTCAATAATAACTGGCGAAAAAGGCTCAAACGAAATATAAATGTTTTTACTGAATGACTTTTGTACTTTGTTTAACTTATTTCCAATATCTTTAAAATTCCAAAAACGTTCATTGTCACTTAAAAAATAAGGCAAAGAATTAGCATTTGCAATCTTCTCTCTATTTTCATCAATCCATTTAGTTAATTTCGGATTTATCGTTGTTATTTGCTTTGGTATAACCTCATTTATAAAATCTTTATCACTTGCCATTATAGGTACTAAATAACATCTACAATTAGGGTGATTTCCTCCCCAAATAAAACTTTTAGGATAACGTCCTTGCATCATATCACAAATAGAACACGGATAAGGGTGTTTACTTCGTCTTATCTCATAACCTATTACATACGGATTTAATGCAAATTGCTCAATATCTGCCATACGATAGGCTCGGTTTATTTCTGTTCGTGCTAATCGTTCAGCGTTTTTGTAACTACTTCGGTACACTCCTTGTCCAGGGTGGTAAGCTTTTGCATTTTTAGATAATTGTAATTGTCCGTTGTTATCTCGGTATCTTCGGTGTAGTCGGTCAGGCTCTTTAAGATATTTTTTTAATTCGGTTGCAAGTTTGTTTACAGGTGTTCCATCTTTGATTGCTGTATCAATAGCCATTTCTAACTCTTGTCGTAATTGCTCGGTTTGTTTCCAAATTCGTTTACTTAACTTTCTATTTTTACGAGTTCTGAACGCTTGTAAACCCTCTGCGTTTCGTGTAGCTACTGAATTAAAACCTTTTAATTTGTCGTACTTTTTATTAGAAAACTCCCAATGATTTTTAACGCTATTTTCAATGCTTGTTTCTACTTTTTTAACGTGTCTTTTTAATAAATCATCTACTCTTTTACGAATGTTCGGAAACCATTTAAACTTAAAAATTTTATGCTTTAATTCAATAGCAGACACATACATTGCTACTTGACTGATTAACTCATCAAATAACAATGTAACTTCCGATACATCTCGCTCGGTTTGGTTGTGGTGCTTTATATTGTATTTTTCAAATGGCATTATTTTTAACCTATTTTTTTCTATGCTTTTCAGCACTTGAATTTATCATTGCGAAATGCCAATCAGGAAGTATTTGATATTTCCATTGAAATTTATACCAATACCTAAATACTATAAGTTTTTCATTCTCGTTTTCAGAGTTTAGAATATTTGTTATGTGAACTTTACAAAAACGATTATGACCATAGCCTATAAGGTAATAACTTTTACCTACTTCAATAATTATTTTTCTGTTACCCTCTAAAATCTCTGTACTATTCATCAAATAAAGGTTTATTTTTTTCTTCTTCAAGTGCTTTCATTTCTTCCTCGTTGTTCTCAACTAACGGATTTGAATTAACTGCTGTTTTTTGGCTCATTATCGCCTTTCCTCCTGTTGCATTTGATAATATACTTATCGTTTCTTGCAAGTTTTCAGGAAGAACAGATGTAAACTCGGCTTTTACTCGCAACTCTTTTAAATCGTTTTGTAGCAATGGCTCATTGATTAGCAAACTTGACTTTAACAAACTAATCAGTCTTGAAATAACAACTTGATATTTCCCCTCATCTTTCTTTGCTTTTAAAATAGAGCCTAAAAACATCAATTTTAAAGCAATACCACTAACAGACCCAATTCCTTTAACATTATCAAAAGAAATATCAGGCGTATTTGATAAAGCATAAATCAACTCTTTTGATGTTTCAAATTCTAACTTTAAAGCTTCTGGAGCTCTATCCCACGAAATAACATCTAAATCTGCTGTGATGATATTTCCATTCTTTGTTTCTACAATTCCTAACTCAACCATTTGCCCTGTTTCATCTTTTTTAGGAATTGCTTTTAATTCAGGACTAACATACCCTTTTGCTTTAAACATCGGACTTGCAAAATAGCCATTAGTATCTACGAATTTTGAAAAAGACATTTCAAAGTTATCTATCAATTCCTGAACATCCCACCATTCCGTATGGTCTTGTGGTAAATAAACAACAGGTATTTTTTTAAACAAGTTCTTCTTTTTATGAACTTCTTTCCATTCTTTTTCAAGTCGGTATTTGTATTCAATTTCTGCTGTCCACACATACAAGTATTTTATTTCTTTTCCATTTTCAGTTGCTTCGTATTCCCACGAAAAAGCGACCAAATCCCCAAACTCATCAAACACAGGGTAAACCTTACCATTTTTAGAAGTTAGCAATCGTGCTTTTATTTTCGTTTCGGTTTCTTTCTTTTGAGGATAAAATATGATAGTCGCCTCTGTTTCCGATTTTACGGCTTCACAGAAATCCAAAAGCAAACTATCTAATCTTAAATCATCCCATAAGTCCTTAACCTTATCAAAAACTTTTTCTTGTTCTGATAAATTAACCAAATTAACAGCCGACCCAAACAAAAATGTAGATGCTGTTAATACGATTTGCTTTTGAAATGGAATAGGAATTTTTGCGACAGTTTCAATATCGCCACCTTTACCGATTTTATCTTGTCGTTTTCCTACTTGTGTTTTTCGTATTGTTCGGTCATTATTGTACTCTTTGGAGTTATTAATAACCCCCTCTTTGGCTTCCAAATGCTGATAAGCCTCTTTTATATTTCCTTCATGTAATAATTTTATAAATGTCATATTTTTTTGATTTAAGGTAATCCTAATGATGTTTTTGATAGATTAGGAATGTGTATTGTTTCTGTTAGTTCTAATTCTTTATATTCGTTCATCATAAGCATATCCATAAGGTCAGGACTACTTCCGTTTAAGTATTTCTGTTTCATTTCTTCTTTTGAGATTAATTTTTCAGCCTCTTCATCTACTTTTGGGCGTTTTTTGATTGCTTTTCTCTCAAACATAAAGCGTTGCTTAACGGTCATTTTGTCATCATACATCATATTTGCAACTTTCTCGCTTATGTACATTTCCCCTCGTTTTGCTCGTTCGCCTGAATAGATATAGCATTGTGTTTTTAGGTTTGCAAAACTTCTATTATCTTCTGTGTCAATCATTCGGCTACCATTTTTAAAAGGCGATGCTCCTTGTATAAATCCGTTTGTTTCCCCACCAATAAAAGAGCCGACACCATCAGCATCATAAATTACGTTTGAATTGCGAACTCCGTATTTGTTTTGTAACTCCTTGATAGCATCAACAACATCTTTTCCTGATGATTTAGGTATTATTACCAAATCTTCCAATCTATGCCCCTCAAAGTAACCGATAATCAGTTTATCTTTCCCCTCCATTGCGACATCTACAACTATTCTTTTTTCGCCACGCTCTACGAATAAATTAGTAAATAAATCACGAAACGAATAATAA
>JAGYHQ010000025.1 GCA_018456245.1 Tenacibaculum sp.
AGTTGATGTAGATAATGTTGCACCAAGTGTTATAGATAGAAAACCAGGAAAATAGATAGTTTTTTATATCTTATATAATAAGAAATCCTCCAATTTTATAGAATTGGAGGATTTTGTTTTTTAAGAGGTTTTTTAAAGATAGTATTATAAGAATATTGTTATATTAAGTATTAAACCCAATTAAGTACAATTTTTCTTGAGCTCTTGTAACAGCAGTGTACGGTAAATATATAGCTAGCTAAAAATTAAATACAGGTTTATAAATTGATAAATAAATTTACCAATGATACTTAATGAATAAATATTTAAAATGAGATATGTAGGGTGTAATAAAAAAAATGTGAATAAAATAAAACTAAAAGTCTTATTTCATTCACAATCATATTTTTTAGGTTGGTTAATTGTCTTCTTTTCTACGTTTAATTATTCCCCAAGTAATAGCACCTCCAATAAGTAATATTAATAATATAATAGTGCTTATATTTTCTTTAATTAGGGTAACTATTTTATCTTCTTTTTGTATAACTTCTTTTTCTAATACTATACCGTTTTTATTTTCGGTTTTTTTGTTTGTTTCTGTTCTTACTTCGTTAATTGATGATTTGTATGATTTGCTTAAATCATCACTTAATAATGAAATTATCATTTCTTTTAGTTTAGAGTTATCACAAACAAATCCACTACAACCTGCTTTATGTTCTTTTATTAATTTAGCGTGTAAGTTTGCAATATCTTTTTTAACTGTTTCATCTGGTTTCCAATACCCTTTTCTTATAGTTTCTAGCATTACTGCCGTCATTTCTTGTAATGCATAAGGATTGGTTTTCTTAAAGAAATTAAGAGTACCTAATTTATTTTTATCCTTTACATAAATGTCATAATATCCTTCCCAAATTTCTTTGTCAATAGCGTTAGGTTTCATTACGTTCCAACCGTAAGTATTTCTGAAATTTTCGGCAAATCCTTCGGCAGCACTTTCGCCTTCTTCCATTTGTGCTTTTATGTATTTGGGATTAAATAGGTTTGCCCTCGTTTCCGTCCAAATAGCTTCTTTTAGTGTTTTTACATTAGGATTGTATCTGTTTCTGTAATCATTAAAATACCCATCAGGGTCTTTGCCTGTTGTAACTCTAATACTTGCGGTTAAACCTCCCATAAATTCGTAAACGTGGTCTAATGAAATTGGTCCTGTTTCATTTGAAGAACGAGGGTGTATAACTACTTCCGTATTATTAAGCATAGTTTCAAACATACCTTTTTTATAGTAACCCCAATTATTTTCACCATAAATTGCCCCCATATTATTTATATATGTGTCTGCAATTTCTTTTTCATCTGCCCATTTATCTCCTCTTTCTACTAATCCCATTATTGCTGCTCCATAGTTTCCGTTTAATCCACCAAAAACACGTGAATTAGAGAATTTTTGAGCTTCTTCAGGCGAAAAGCCTTTTTCTTTTAATTCTTTTTCAGCCAATAAAGACCCTTCTTTTACATAGTTTTTATAATCGTCATTATCATCAGCTTCTGCTGCAAGTAATACCGCTTTATTAATTAGGTTTATTCTTGATGCCGCTAAATCTCTAAACTGCCCTGATGTTTGTACTAATACGTCAATTCTTGGTCGTTTTAATACTTCCATTGGTATTAATTTCACATCGTGAACTCTACCGTAGCTGTTTCTTACAGGTTCAACACCTAACATATAAAAAATTTGCCCTATGTTTAGTCCTTGATTTCTTATAAATTCACCTCCCCAAAGTGAGTATGCAACTTTTTTAGGATAATCTCCGTGTTTAGCAATGTGTTTTTGTAAAATTTGTTCTGCTAATAATTGTCCTGTTTCAAAAGCCTCTTTTGTTGGAGTAACTTGTTCATTTATAGAATATAAATTTTTTCCTGTTGGAACAGATAACGGATTAGATACAGGGTCTCCTCCTGAAGATGGGGTAATATAACCTCCGTTCATTCCGTTAACAAAAGCATCTAATTCTAATGATGGAGAAATAGATAAATCTTTTTGATATTTTTCAATATCTAACAAACTATTTTTTAGTTGTAATAATGCCGAAAGAATATTTTTTTCTTTTTGAATATTATAATCTATTAATTGTTGTAATAAATTCTGTTTTTCAATTAAATTATTGAAACTAGAGTTATTTTCTAAAATTTTTTTAACAATAAATAAATTTGTATTGTTTGATTTACTTTCTATAATAGCATCTTTGTTATCAGTATAGAAATTTACTATACTTTTAATTTTTTGTAGTTCCTTTTTTGTAGCTGTTTTGTAAATTTTATTTAAATCATCTTTTTTCTGTTTATAAACCGAAAGAATAACATCTAAATCTTTTTTGTTTAAGGCTTTTTCAATAGTCATTTCATCAAGCCTAGAACGATAAGAAGCAATTATATTTTTTACTCTCTCGTTTTTTAAACTTTTAAAAATTTCTTGTTTTTTTACTGAATCTTGTATGAAATTAAGGAATTTTTTAAAGCTTTTATTTTCTAAAACTTTTACTTTCCAAGCCATTTTATTATTAAACTTAGAAGCTATTTTAAACTGAGTGAAACTTGTTTTATTTAATAAACCTGATAGTTCATTATAACCCTCTTTTGTTTGTAAATAATCTATTGCTTTGGCTGTTTTTCTGGTAGCTGATAAATGGATTAGCAATTGTTTCGCCTTTTCTAGTGTTACAGTTTCCTTTTTTAAACTAGATTTAGGCACCATTTTATGAGTTTTTATATCATAAACTAATTCCTCTTTTTGTTTTTTACCTTGTTTTAAGCTAGATTTAGGTACCATTTTATGGGTTTTTATGTCATAAACCAATTCTTGTTTTTTTGTAGTTTTTTTTCTTAGTTTTCTTCTAGCATAATTACCACCATAATAGCTTGATATAAGTTTTACATCTAATTTTACATTTTCATTTTCTAAATGTTCTAATAATTTTTGATTTTCTTTTCCAAACATTTCTAAAGGAGTAGCTTTTTTATTGATAATTTGCTTTATCATAAAACTCGCTTGTTTTTCAAAATCGTTTGAAGCTATATCATTAAGGTTATTAATTTTTTTATGATGATGTTTAATCTTTTTAGTGTCTAAATTTTTATATTTTGCTAATTGTCTTAAGCTTGACGAAATAGGGTCAATAGCCATCATTCTAACGGTTTCATCACGTTCCTTTTGGGTTTGTTTAACACCAAAAGTGTGTAATCCCATAGTTATTTTTTCTCTTTCTACTTCGTGAAGATAATTATGAATATTCTTTACTGTTTCAGTACTTAATACTGAAATTTCTTCTTTTGATAAATCTAAATCCTTATCTAAATTAAGAGAATCAATTACTCTTAAAATTCTTTTTTTGTAAGTGTTTTTTAAATTGCCTTTTTCAAGATTTTCATACTTATGTAATGTTTCTATAACATTTTTTAAATCACCATATAATTCAGAGTTAGAATAAGGGGGAGTTAAATGAGAAACCATAGTTGCGTATGTTCTTCGTTTTGCCATCATAGCCTCACCGATATTATCAATAGAATAAATATATAAATGAGGGGCAGGGGCAATTAATGCTTCAGGCCAATCTTTTAAAGATAAAACAAGTTGTTTCCAAGGGGTAAATTCTACCGAGCCGTGAGCTCCAAAATGAGCAATTACATCGGCTTTAAACCCTTTTCGTGACCATAAATAAGAAGCAATGTAGGCGTGAGTAGGAGCCTTTTTTACTCCGTGTGCTAATTTAAATTCATTTTTACCCAAAGCAGGTGGAAGCACAGGAACTAAGGCTATATTACCAAATAATACTCTTGGAATAGCTAAATAACTTGTGTCTTTTTCTTTTGTAGATAAGTATTCACCCGGTGCATTCCCGTATGTTTTTATAACATTTTTATAACTTTCAGGGTCTAATTCACTTTTGCACCAAGATTCATATTTTTCAGAAGAAATCATTTCTGGATTTCCTTCTTTTAAGAATTTTTCAAAAGTTCCTTTGGCGTAATTTCCTAATAAAATTCCTTCAGTATTTATTCTTTTTATAAATGAATTATAATCTTTAAGATTTCCTACATTATATCCTTCTTTTTTTAATCTTTTTAATAAATTGAAAATAGATTGTCCTACTTCTAATCCGCCAGCTACTAATGCGTTTTTTCCAGCTCCTTTATAGTAATATATGGCAAGTTTTTTATCAGAATTAGGTTTTTCTTTTAATGATAACCAACGTTCAACATTTTCACAAAAACGATTAATTCTATTAGGAATAGGTTTAAAAGTATGATACCCGTTTTCAGTAATATATTGTGCTGCAATTGCGTAAGGTTGTATTGCTCCGTCTAATTCAGGAACAACAATATTTTGCCCCATAATACCACCAGAAATTCCTTGTTGGTCGTTTAGCCATTCTTGTTCTGTTTGGTAAATTAGTTGAGGGGTTAAATACAAAATATTATTCTCTTTTAACCAGTTAATGGCTTTATCTCCTTGTGAAAGTCTTCCGTGAGGAAAGTTTATTACCATTTGAGGTTTTAATGCTTTAAGATTTTTTAGTTTTTTACTAAATCCGTCTAAACAAACTACATTAAAATTACGTTTTTCAAGCTCTAATATCATTTCATCCATATAACTACGGAATTGAGATTGAGAACCGTTATAAGAACTCATAATAACAATGGTAGGTCTGCCTTTTTTGTAAAGTCCTTTTTTGGTGTAGTATTTCCAATACTCATCTGCATCTTCAAAATAATCATTAGTTCCTATTCTATAAAATACATCTTTAGGGAATATTTTAGTAGGAGTAATTTCAGAGGTAAATAAACTTTTATTATCAAATATTTTTCTTGAATAATTAAGCCATCGTTTTGTATTTTCTACTCCGTTATTTTCAAAACAAGATTTAATATATCTTAAATGTTCACCTGTAATATTACTAAAATCATTTTCTTTACTGGTAGCCATAAGTACGTGTACTTTACTACCATTATCCATAGCTTTTTTTAGGTTTTCTTTTTGTTCAGCAGTTAAAATACTTATATGTGAAAGATATATAACAGGGTAATTAACTAATTCAGAAAAATTATTTGTTTTAGGGTTAACCTGTATTGGTTTTATAAAACGATTATCATTAGCTTTTATAATTTCTGCCATTTGAGAATCACGGAAATTTACCAATCCTATTTTTGTAAATTGTGATTTATAACCCCATATTAACACTACTATTAATACAATTACTGATGCAATATATTTTATTTTCTTATTCATAATTTTTTAGTTTGAATATTTATTCTTCAGGTATGTATATTATTTCTCCATTTTCAAGCTGATAAGCAGTACCAACTTTTTTACCTTTTCCTTTTGATGATTTTCCTTTATTAGCCTTATATTTTTCTATGGTTTTTCCTTTTTTTCTAATAATTTCCATATTTGCTTTCCCTGGGTTTTTAACCATTGTAAAATTTTCGTCGGAAATCATTTCAGTAACATTAAATCTTGTAACTAAAGCTACCATAAGGGCAACGGCAAATACCATAGCTAAATCAAATAAATTTGCCATTCCTGCCATAGGGTCGTCATCGTGGTTATTGTTGTTTAAAAATCGTCTTTTACGCATCTTTATTTGTTTTTAAAAGATTTGCGATATATTCCAAATTATTTATATCGGCAATAAACCAACGTTGCTTAATTAACTGAGTTACATACCCAATAGCTCCTATAAATAAACCTATAACAGTGGTTGAAAACGCAACTTGCATATTTTGAGCCATTGATGAAATATCTCCTTGTGCCAATCCAACCAATGCGGGTCCCATAGGAATTAAAGTTCCCATTAAACCAACCATTGGACCTAATTTAGATAAGGTTTTGGAACTGCTTAATTCTTTTTCTGAAGCAATTTCAAAATCGGCTAATATTTTTTCTATTGTAATATCTTTATTTTTTGCATCAATAATTCTTTGCAAATGTTTATTAAATAATCTATTACCTTTAATTTTAGTGTCTTTAAAATTGTTTTTCTTTAATTCACTAATTAGTTTTTGTTGCTGTTTTTCATTTTTTATTCTTCCTATATACATCCCAAAGAAGTTCCCTAAAAGCATTAAAGCTCTTATAAAACCGAATAATAATAATGCTATTACAGGAATTAATAACCCTGTAGAAATCCAATACAAAATGTTTGTAATGCTATTCATGTTATTTTGTTGTTTTTTCGTTTATAAATAAAATATCCTATTGATGAAATAACAATTATTAATAATGTTAAAAATGCAATAGATAAATAGTCAATTGATATTTGGGTAAAATTAACCTTTTGTCCTTTTGCTATTAAAGGCAAAAACATAGCCATTAAAAGCTGAAATAATGCTATAATAGCTTGTAATTCGGCTCTGTTTTCCCATTTTTTAATTAGTTTTTGTGTGCTAAATGTTAATATCCATAAAATAAGAATATTGCATAAAAATAATATTAAAGCTAAAATTTTAAATGAATATCCGTTAATTTTTAAAAAGCAGTAGGTTTGTAAAAAAATAAAAGCAATAATTAGTTGTACACTGGGGATTACAGAAATCCATTTCCATAGTTTTGGAAACTTTAAATTGTAATAACTTTTAATTTGAATTATTGTTAAGAAAATTATTAAAATAGATTCAAAAATTAATAGTATAGCAATACCTGATATTAAATTATTCTGTTTTAGTAACCAACTTAACGTTTCATTGTTTTGGCTTATTGAAAAATTAAAAAATCCAACACTTATAAGGCAGGGGATAGCAATAGCAAGCCCAAGATAATTTCCTTTAATTAAAGAAAACCGAGTTACACTAAGCAGAATTACATTCAATAAATATATTAACAGAAAAAAAACCAAAATTATTTGTTTTTTATTTAGATTAATTACAAATAAGATATATATATTTGCGCAAAATTATGTAACAATGGTTCTAAATAAAAATATTTTTGTTATTTATTTTTTATTTCTCATAATTCATACTTCTTTTTCTCAAAAAAAGAGGAATGTAGAGGTAGATTCTATAAAAATAGAAAAATTAAATGAGGTTATGGTAACGGCTACACGTACCATAAGACAGTTGTCTTCATTGCCTTTACCAGTACAAATAGTAAGTAAAAAAGAAATTAAAAATATAAACTCATTACGTCTTAGTGATTTGTTAAGTGAACAGACAGGTTTAACCATTGTACAAGACCACGGAAAAGGAATACAAATGCAAGGTATGGACGCAAGTTATACCTTAATATTAATTGACGGTGTTCCTTTAGTTGGGCGTACAGCGGGTACCTTAGATTTAAGTAGAATAACCGTAGGAAATATTAAACAAATTGAAATAGTAAAAGGAGCTTCTTCAAGTTTATACGGTAGTGAAGCATTGGCAGGGGTTATAAATATAATTACTGAAAAACCAAGTGAAGGTTTTAAGGGTGAAATTAACTCAAGAACAGATGTAGTTAGAGGAAGTAATATAAATAGCAATGTAAGTGCTAACTTAAATTATAAGAAAGAAAAATTTGGTTTTAGCTTATTTGCTAATAGATATGGTAGTGGAGGATATGATTTAGATAAAAGCACCAAAATAAAAACAGTAGACCCTTACCATAATTATACTTTTAATACTAAGTTTAGTTATAATTTTTCAAAAGATTTATTATTGTACTTGTCAGGAAGATATTATAAAGAGAACCAAAAAAATATTACTGATAATTTTAAAGGAGAAAATAATAAAGATGAATGGAATACTCATTTAAAGTTAGACTATAAATACAATAAAAAATGGGCTTATTATGCTGATTTATACGCAACTCATTATAAAATTAATAGTTATTTAAATAATTTAGATGGCTCTCGTTATAGTGAATATTATTACAAACACTTATTGGTGCGTCCAGAAATGCGTATTACTTATAATCCTATAAAAAACCATTCATTTATAGGAGGTTTAGGGTGGACGCACGAAACATTAAACAAAAGTACATTTGAAAATACTCCTCAATTTAATTCGCCTTATGTTTATCTGCAATATGATACAAACATAACCGAAAAATTAAATGTAGTTCTTGGAGGGCGTTTTGATAAACATAGTGAATATAAATCACAATTTAGTCCAAAAGGAGCTATTAGATATGCTTTTAATGATATAATTGCCTTAAAAGGTTCGGTAGGGTATGGTTATAAAGCACCGTCATTCAACCAGTTGTATTTAGATTGGACAAACCCGACAGTAGGGTATTCTGCAATTGGGCATAACCTATTAAAAAAGAGAATGGAAGATTTTAAAAAAGAAGGACAAATTGCAGGTATAATTACTCCTCTTTCTGAATTTGAAAAAGATTTAAGACCCGAAAGTTCATTAAGTTTTAATGTTGGTATTCAATTAAAACCTATTTCAAGTTTATCTATTGATGTAAATGTATTTAGAAATAATATAAAAGATTTAATAGAAACAAGAGCTATAGCAAGAAAAACAAATGGGCAGAATGTATTTAGTTATAAAAATGTAAATAAAGTTTATACTGAAGGTTTAGAGGTTAATACAACTTGGAAACCTATTGAACAATTAAAAATATCAGCTGGTTATCAGTTATTATTTGCTAAGGCTAAAGATATAGAGGGACAATTTGAACAAGGAAAGGTATATGCAAGAAAAAAAGGAACTTATTTAGATTTTAAATTAAAAAAACAAGATTATTTTGGTTTATTTAACCGTTCACGTCATATGGCAAATGCCAAGATATTCTACAATATTCCAAAATTGAATTTAGATGCAAATATTAGGGCTACATACCGAAGTAAATACGGTTTGTATGATACCAATAACAATAGTTATTTAGATGTTTATGATGAATTTATAAATGGTTATGCAATTATTGATTTTGCAATTAATAAAACTATTTATAAAAATTATAAAATTGGTTTTGGAGTAGATAATCTGTTAAATTTTACAGATAATCAAAACATTTCTGGTATATCAGGAAGACTTATTTATGGAACAGTAAACATTAATTTTTAATATTTTAAACAACAATGATTATGAAAACAATTAAATTTTTTGCAATAATAGCATTAATAATGGGATTTACATCTTGTAGTAAAGATGATAACCTAGTAATAGGAAATGACACCGTAGATTTTACAGGTACTTTTAGTAGAGAGTTTGAAGTTCCTACTCCTAATAAAACTTTTACGCAAAAAGCTACTTATACAATTTCTGAGGATAAGATAAATTATAAAATGGGAGGTGGTTTTGCCAAAACAGATTATGATATTAAAAAGGAATATTATTCAAAAGAAGAAAATAGATGGATAGGTTATAGAGCTGATACAAAAGAATACTATGTAATTTTCTTAAAAGATGTAACAAAATCATCAATTACTTTATACAAAAAAGTTGTTGCTTCCGTAGAAGAAGGGAAGAAAGAGCTTGTTCCTGCAGAAAATGATAAAGAAAATCACGGTTGGAATACATATACAACTTACAATATAGTTAAAAACTTTTCGGCACAAGCACAAGGACATGGACCTAATGTGTCAGGAAATTTTACAAAATTTGATTTCACTACAGGAAAAATTACTGAAAGTGCAGAAGAATGGGATATTGCGTTTAGAGCTACTTCAATTATTGTAAATGGAGGTACTGTTACAGGAACAAAAGGAGAGCCTGTGAGAAACGGAAAAGTATCAGCATATATTATTGATAAAAGTTTTGAAGAGGTAACTTCTGTTGATGAAAAATTACTTAAACAAGATTCAGCAGATGGTTTAGCTATACCAACTGGTTCAGGAAAAGGATGGTATAAATATGATATGAACACACATGTAATATCTCCTATTCCAGGTAAAACTTTAGTATTTAAAACAAGAAAAGGTATTTTTGTAAAAGTAGGTATAATAAGTTATTATAAAGATAATGATGGTAAAACCTCAAGATATTATACTTTTAAATATGAAAACTTATAAGAAGTAGTTAAATAAAATTAAAAAGCCTATTAATTTAAAATTAATAGGCTTTTTTTTATGTTTTTTGTAACCCTAAAAGTATGCCTTTTTCTTTTAAAAGTTGAAAATTTATAAATATTTGAAATAAAAGAAAATTTACTGTAAAAATCTTAAAATAAGTAATTTATAAAAATAAAAAAAGGAACTTCAAAAATGAAATTCCTTTTTTGTCGGGGTGGCAGGATTCGAACCTGCGACCTCTTGGTCCCAAACCAAGCGCGATAACCGGGCTACGCTACACCCCGATAATTTTTAAATCGGGTGCAAATTTAATAAAAATATGTAATAGACAAAATTTTTATTAGATAAAATTAAGATAAAAGAGTAAACGATATTAATCAAAAAAATAATTTACTTTTGTAAAAGATTATAAAAATTGAAATTTATGGAAAATACACCAGAAAAGATAAAGTGTTTAATTATAGGTTCAGGACCAGCAGGATATACATCTGCAATTTATGCTTCAAGAGCTGATATGAAACCTGTAATGTACACAGGTATGCAAATGGGAGGGCAGTTAACTACAACTACTGAAGTAGATAATTTCCCAGGCTATCCAGAAGGAACTGACGGAACAGCAATGATGGAGGATCTAAAAAAACAAGCTGAACGTTTTGGAACAGAAGTCCGTTTTGGAATGGTAACAAGTGTAGATTTTTCTAAAGAAGTAGGAGGGATGCATAAAGTTATTATTGATGAAGAAAAAGAAATTGAAGCTGAAACAGTAATAATTTGTACTGGTGCAACAGCTAAATATTTGGGGTTAGAAAGTGAGCAACGTTTAATAGGAGGGGGAGTATCGGCTTGTGCAACTTGTGACGGATTTTTTTATAAAGGAAAAGATGTTGTTGTAGTTGGTGCAGGAGATACAGCAGCAGAAGAGGCTACATATTTGGCAAATATTTGTAATAAAGTTACAATGTTAGTACGTAAAGATTTTATGCGAGCATCTAAAGCAATGCAACATAGGGTTAGTAAAACAAAAAATATTGATGTTTTATATAACACAGAGATTGATGAAGTTTTAGGAGATAATGTTGTTACAGGTGTTCGTACAATAAATAATAAAACTAAAGAGACAAGTGAAATTATTGTTGATGGTGTTTTTATAGCTATTGGGCATAAACCAAATACTGAAATATTTAAAGGTGTTTTATATATGGATGAAACGGGTTATTTAATAACTAAAGGAAAATCTTCTAAAACAAATATACCGGGGGTTTTTGCAGCAGGAGATGTTCAAGATAAAGATTATAGGCAAGCAATTACAGCCGCAGGCTCAGGCTGTATGGCCGCTTTAGATGCTGAACGTTATTTAGGTTCTTTAGAATAGTTTTAATAAAATTATTTCTTTGTTAAATGTATAAAAATTCATCTAAAGTTAAGGTATTTTACTTTTACAATAAGGTGTTGTAAATAGCCAAACAGGCTTATGAATTGGTATAATTTAAGATGAATTACGAGTTTTCATATATAGTAAATTTTCAATATTTAGGATTTCGTTTACACGGATGGCAAAAACAACCTAATTTAAAAACAGTACATTTTTTTGTGGATAAAACCTTAAAATTTGTTTGTAAAGGTATTAGGTTTAAATCGGTTGGAATTGGAAGAACTGACGCAAAAGTTTCTGCAGTGGATTATTTTTTTCAATTATTTATAGATGAAAAATTAGAAGAAGATTTATTTATAAAAGAGTTTAATAAAAATTCTCCATCTGATATTAGAGTACTTTCTATTGAGCAAATTATAGATGATGAGTTTAATATTATTCAACATCCAAAAATAAAAGAGTATCGTTATTATTTTTCATTTGGCGAAAAAAACCACCCTTATACAGCACCTTTTTTAACAGGTGTTTTAGAAGATTTGGATATTGAAATAATGAAAGAGGGTGCAAAATTATTTGAGGGGTTTCATAATTTTAAACGATATTGCACAAAACCATCTACTGAAACAAAGGTAGAAAGAAATGTTTTAGAATGTAGAATTGAAGAAAATACAGAAATTACGGCATCTTTTTTTCCAGAAAAAAGTTATGTTTTAATTGTTAAAGGAGAGGGATTTTTAAGAAATCAAATAAGATTAATGATGAGTGCTTTATTTGAATTAGGAAAGGGTAATTATTCTATTAATTTTATAAAAGAAACCTTAAACCCTAAAAGTGATATTGATTTTTTAAAAACAATAGCTCCAGCTTCAGGTTTACATTTATATAAAGTAATTTTTAATTAATTTTACAGTATGCAAAATCCTATTTATATAATTGGTTTAATGTCGGGTACTTCTCTTGATGGAATTGATGTTATATATACAAAATTTGATAAAGAAAATTATAAAAATTTTGAAATTATATTTTCTGATACAATAAAGTATTCAACAAAATGGAAAGAAGATTTAGCAAATGGAATTTCTTTTTCACAAGAAAAATTAAAGCAATTAGATGTTGATTATGGTAAGTTATTAGCAAATGAAATAAATAATTTCATCAGTAAAAATAAAATTACTAAAATTGATTTTATCGCATCTCACGGGCATACAATTTTTCATCAACCAGAGAAAGGAATAACCTTACAAATTGGTAACGGACAAGAAATTTCAAACCAAACCAATACAAAGGTTATTTGTGATTTTAGAACACAAGATGTTAAATTAGGAGGGCAAGGAGCTCCTTTAGTTCCTGTTGGAGATGAGTTGTTATTCTCAAATTATAAATACTGTATTAATTTAGGTGGATTTGCAAATGTTTCTTTTAAAGAAGAAAATAAACGAATTGCTTTTGATGTTTGTCCTGTTAATATTGTATTAAATTATTATGTTCAAAAAATAGGACTTGAGTATGATGATAAAGGTACGGAGGCATCAAAAGGAAATATTAATTCTGAGTTATTAAAGGAATTAAATTCACTTGATTTTTATGATAAAAAACCACCAAAATCATTAGGTTTAGAGTGGGTTAAAGAAATTGTTTTTCCAATAATTGATAAATATAACTTACCTGTTAAGGATATTTTACGCACATTTATAGAGCATATTGCATTTCAAATAGGAACAATTATAAAAGGTAGTTCTTCGGTCTTAATAACGGGAGGGGGAGTTTTTAATTCATTTTTAATAAGTAGAATTGAATATTATACAGAAAAAAATATTGATATTCCTGTAAAACAATTAATAGAATATAAAGAAGCTTTAATTTTTGCTTTTTTAGGGTTATTACGTAGTAAAAATGAAGTGAATTGTTTAAAATCGGTAACAGGGGCTAGTAAAAATCATTCTTCAGGAGAAATATTTCTTCCAAAATAAATGTTTATGAATTACGAAGAAACTTTACATTGGATGTTTAACCAATTGCCAATGTATCAAAGGCAAGGAAGTACAGCTTTTAAAAAGGATTTAACCAATATTTTGGCTTTTTCAAAAGAATTAAAAAATCCTGAGAAAAGATTTAAAAGTATTCACGTTGCAGGAACAAATGGAAAGGGTTCTACAAGTCATTTTATAGCTTCTATTTTGCAAGAGGCAGGGTATAAAGTTGGTTTATACACATCTCCTCATTTAAAAAATTTTACAGAAAGAATAAGAATTAATGGGGAAGAAATTCCGAAAGAAAAAGTAGTTTCATTTATAAAAACGCATAAATCATTTTTAGAAAAGCAAGGTTTATCATTTTTTGAAATGACCGTAGGAATGGCTTTTGATTATTTTGCAACCGAAAATGTTGATATTGCAATTATTGAAGTAGGGCTTGGAGGTAGGTTAGATTCTACAAATATTATAACTCCTGAAATATCTGTAATTACAAATATAGGTATAGATCATACCCAATTTTTAGGAGAAACTTTACAAAGTATAGCATTAGAAAAAGCAGGGATTATTAAATACGGTGTTCCTGTTGTTATTGGTCAACGTCAACCTGAAACAGAGAAAATTTTTATAGAAAAAGCAAGAGAGTTAAAAGCTGACATATCTTTTGCATCTGATGAGAATTATAATTATAAGGTTGAATTATTAGGCGATTATCAAAAAAATAATGTAAAAACAGCGGTATCAACTATAACAAAATTAAACGGATTTAAAGTTTTAGAAAAGCATATAAAAAATGGATTGTTAAACGTAACTAAAAACACAAAATTAAAAGGACGTTGGCAGGTTTTACAAGAACAACCTAAAGTAATTTGTGATACAGCCCATAATAAAGACGGGTTAAATTATGTTTTAAATCAATTAAAAAATGAAAAATTTGAAACATTACACATCGTTTTAGGTGTAGTTTCAGATAAAGATTTAAGTGGAATTTTGCCTATGTTTCCTAAAAAGGCAAAATATTATTTTTGTAAACCAAATATCCCAAGAGGTTTGTCAGAAGATATATTACAACAAAAAGCAAGAGGGTTTGGATTGAATGGAAGTGTTTTTAGTTCTGTAAATCAAGCTTTTGAAAAAGCTAAAGAAAAAGCTCAAAAAAATGATATTATATACGTAGGTGGAAGTACATTTGTTGTTGCAGAAGTAATTTAAAAAAAATATAAAAAATATTTGCTATAAATTAAAACAATAGTATATTTGCATTCGCAATTGAGGGCGAGTAGCTCAGTTGGTTCAGAGCACTTGGTTTACACCCAAGGGGTCAGGGGTTCGAATCCCTTCTCGCCCACAACCTAAAAATATTTAGGGCGCGTAGCTCAGTTGGTTCAGAGCACTTGGTTTACACCCAAGGGGTCAGCAGTTGGTTCAGAGCACTTGGTTTACACCCAAGGGGTCAGGGGTTCGAATCCCTTCGCGCCCACTTACTTAGTTTAAAAAACCTCATCATTTTTTGATGAGGTTTTTTTGTTTTATATCTTTAGATTAAGTGTTAATTCTCTCTAAAAATTTGTTACTTTTGTTATTTAGTTTAAAATAAAAATTTATACTATAATTTAATGAAGTTAGCAGTAGTAGGTACGGGTTATGTGGGGTTAGTGTCAGGTGTGTGTTTTTCTGAAATGGGGAACAATGTTACCTGTGTAGATATAAACGAAACAAAAATACAAAACCTTAAGAAAGGGGTAATTCCTATTTATGAGCCAGGTTTAGAACCTATGGTTTTGAAAAATATGGAACGAAAAAATTTATTTTTTTCTACTAATTTAGAGGAGGTTATTCCTAATGTTGATTTTGTTTTTATAGCAGTAGGAACTCCTACAGGTGAAGATGGTTCTGCGGATTTAAAATATGTATTATCGGTAGCGGAAGAAATAGGAAAAAAAATAACAAAACCTTTAATTGTTGTAAATAAGTCTACCGTTCCCGTTGGTACAGCAGACAAAATTAGAGAAATAATTCAAAAGGAATTAAGTAAAAGAGGAAAAGAAATTTATTTTGATGTAGTTTCAAATCCAGAATTTTTAAAAGAAGGAAGTGCTATATCTGATTTTATGAAGCCAGATAGGGTTGTTATTGGTGCAAATAATGATGTTTCAATAAAAAAAATGAAAGAATTGTATAGTTCTTTTTTTAGAACTCATGATAGGTTTGTAGTTATGGATATTCGTTCTGCAGAAATGACTAAATACGCATCAAATGCAATGTTAGCAACAAAAATTTCTTTTATGAATGAAATTGCAAATATTTGTGAAAGGGTAGGTGCAGATGTTAATAATGTGCGTTTAGGAATAGGCTCTGATAGTAGAATAGGTTATAGCTTTATTTACCCCGGTTGTGGCTATGGAGGGTCTTGTTTTCCTAAAGATGTTAGGGCGCTAAAGAAAATGGCTGAAAAATATAACTATAAACCACAATTAATAACAGCAGTAGAAGAAATAAATAATAGGCAAAGGTTGGTATTGGTTGATAAAATTATTAATAAGTTCGGAGAAAATTTATCAGGTAAAACATTTGCTTTGTGGGGATTGTCATTTAAACCAGGGACTGATGATATGCGAGAAGCACCAGCTATATATGTGGTAAAGGAATTGATTAATAGAGGGGCGAAAGTGCAGGTGTATGACCCAAAAGCAATGGAGCAAGCAAAAACATTATATTTTAAAAATATTAAAAATATTTGTTATAGTGATTATAAGTATGAAGCTCTACAACAAGCAAATGCATTAATATTACTTACCGAGTGGAAAGAATTCCGTTCACCAGATTTTAATGAAATAAAAAGTAGGTTAAATAAACCTATTATTTTTGATGGAAGAAATCAGTATATAAATTATGAATTAGAGGAATACGGAATTGAATATATTTGTATAGGTAAATAAATTATAAAAATGGATTTTTTCGCACACGAAACAGCAATAATAGATAAAGGAGCCTTAGTAAGTAAAAACACTAAAATTTGGCATTTTTCACATGTAATGGAAAAAGCTGTTATTGGAGAAGGTTGTAATATCGGTCAGAATGTAGTTGTGTCTCCAAATGTTGTTTTGGGTAAGAATGTAAAGGTTCAAAATAACGTATCAATTTATACAGGGGTTATTTGTGAAGATGATGTGTTTTTAGGACCTTCAATGGTATTCACTAATGTTATAAATCCACGAAGTGCAATTAATCGTAAAGATGAATATAAGCAAACATTAGTAAAAAAAGGAGCAAGTATAGGGGCAAATGCAACTATAATTTGCGGAAATACTATTGGTAAATTTGCTTTTGTGGGGGCAGGGGCAGTTGTAACTAAAAATGTTGAAGATTATGCGTTGGTGGTGGGAAATCCGTCAAAACAAATAGGTTGGGTAAGTGAGTATGGTCATAGGTTAGAATTTGATGATAAAGGAATGGCTATTTGCAAAGAAAGTGGGCAAGTTTACGAATTAAAAAATAATGAAGTAAAAAGAATTAAGTAATATGAAAAATTTTGCACTAATAGGTGTTGCAGGTTATATTGCTCCGAGGCATTTACAAGCTATAAAAGAAACTAACAATAATTTAATAGCTTGTTTAGATAAATTTGATAGTGTTGGGACTATAGATAGTTATTTCCCAAAAGCTGATTTTTTTGTAGAATTTGAATGTTTTGATAGGCATATTGAAAAAATAAAACGTAACCAAAATATTCAGTTAGATTATGTGAGTATATGTACGCCAAATTATTTACATGATGCACATATACGAATGGCATTAAGGCGAGGGGCAGATGTTATTTGCGAAAAACCATTGGTTTTAAATCCTTGGAATTTAGATGAATTAGAGGTAATTGAACAGGAATCAAAAAATAAGATTAATACTATACTTCAATTACGTTTGCATCCAAGTATAATTGCATTAAAAAATAAGATAGATTCAGAAAATAAATCTACAAAATATGAAGTAGATTTAACCTATATAACTTCTCGTGGAAATTGGTATGACATTTCGTGGAAAGGAGATGAAAGTAAATCAGGAGGTGTTGCAACTAACATAGGTGTTCATTTTTTTGATATGCTTGGTTGGTTGTTTGGCA
Source organism: Tenacibaculum sp. (assembly GCA_018456245.1). GTDB lineage: Bacteria > Bacteroidota > Bacteroidia > Flavobacteriales > Flavobacteriaceae > Polaribacter. The sequence continues at coordinate 17,437 of JAGYHQ010000025.1, forward strand.
AAGTTCAAGAAAATAAGGTTTTTAAAAGGGAAAAAGATACTGTATCAGGTTATTTAGAGTTTGAAAATGCTCGTGTACGTTGGTTTTTATCAATAGATGAAAAAACTTTACCGAAAGAAATTCAAGAAAAGGGTCAGAGGACATACCGTTCAATAACTATTAATGGCGAAGAAATTGAGTTTAGTAAAGGTTTTACTGATTTACATACAGTAAGTTATCAGGAAATACTAAAAGGAAAAGGTTTTGGTATTGAAGCGGTTAGGCAATCTATTGAAATAGTTTATAATATAAGAAATACAAAACTTACTTGTTTGTCAAAAAAAATATTATAGATTAATTAACTTTAAAACATTATTAAATTACTATTTTTGAATAAAATTAATTTTATTAGGAAAATGAAAAAAATATTATTACTTATTTTTATTTTATGTAGCTTTTTTATAAAAGCTCAGGATATTGGAAATGTAAGAAATCTTAATGTAGATGAATTGTCAGATGAAAAAATAGAAAAATTTTGGAATTCTGCTAAAAGTAGAGGTTATTCCTTATCTCAAATAGAAATGGGGCTTAAAAGTAAGGGGGTTTCTCAGTTTCAGATAGATAAATTGAAACAACGTATAAATCAATTACAATATAAAAGGTCTAATAATTCAGGTTTTGTAAAAAATGATTTTATAAATAAATCTGTTAAGGAAGATGTAGTTTTGTTTGGGTTGGTTAAGGATGGGAAAAATCAAGAAAAAAAGAGAGATTCTTTATTTGGATATGATTTTTTTAATAACCCAAAAATATCTTTTACACCAAATATAAATGTTGCCACACCACAAAATTATCAGTTAGGTTCAGGGGATGTAATTCAAATTGATATTTGGGGAGCTGCAGAAGCTAATTATAAGAAAAAGGTAAGTAAGCAAGGTAATATAATGATAGAAGGAGTAGGTAATATAAATGTAAACGGACTTACATTTGAAATGGCTACTTCAAAAATAAAACACAGTTTAAGAAGAATTTATTCAGGTATTAATGCTTCTTCAAATAGTTATAATAAGGTTTTTGTTAATATTTCATTAGCAGAAGTTCGTACTGTACAGGTTAATTTAGTAGGAGAAGTGAAAGTTCCTGGTACTTATTCTTTATCGGCTTTATCTACAGTTTTGAACGCTTTATATGCGTCAGGAGGGCCTACAAGAGAGGGAAGTTTTAGAAAAATTTCTTTAGTTAGATACGGTAAAAAAGTAGCAGATTTTGATTTTTATCAGTATTTATTAAAGGGTTCAGAAAGGGGTAATTTACAGTTACAAGATCAAGATGTTATAATTGTTCCACCTTATGAAAATAGAGTTTCAGTAAAAGGAGCTGTTAAACGCCCAGGGTATTATGAAACTATTACATCTGAAAATATGTCTAAGGTTTTTGATTATTGTGGTGGATTTACAGCAGATGCTTATAAAAAAGGTATAATTGTTGAACAAATATCCGGAATTGAAAGAGTTATTAAAGAATTTTCTTTTGAAGAGGCAAATACTATTTCTGCAAAAAATGGAGATAAAGTTGTAGTAAAAAATGTAGCAGATAAATTTAAAAATAAATTAATTATAAAAGGAGCTGTATATGTTCCTGGAAGTTTTGAATATAAACAAGGCTTAACGGTATCTGGTTTAATAGAGAAAGCGTCAGGTTTAACAAAAGAGGCGTATTTAAAAAGAGGGTTAATAACTCGTTATAAAAATGATGTAGATAAAGAGATTATAGCTTTTTCTTTATTAGATGATACTAAAAACACTACTTTACAACCTAATGATGAGGTGTATATATATGATATTGATGAATTACGAGAAAAACAAATATTAACTATTAATGGTGCTGTAAATAAACCAAAGGTGATTGATTTTGCGGAGGGAATGACACCAGAAGATTTAATAGTAATGGCAGGAGGTTTAAAAGAAGGTGCTGATGCAAATACTATTGAAGTAGCAAGAAGATTAAATGATGGTAGTTTTGAAACATTAGGAGAGGTGTTTAATTTATCTTCTTCTATTGATTTAAAAGAAAAAACTCAAAAACCTTTTGTGCTACAACCTTATGATATTGTTTCGGTTAGATATCTTAAAGGGTATGGTAAACAGAAAAATGTATCTATAAAAGGAGAAATTAACTATCCAGGGCAGTATACTTTAACATCTAAAAATGAACGAATTTCAGATTTAATTAAACGAGCAGGAGGTTTTTCCCCTTATGCTAATTTAGAGGGAGCTACTTTAATTAGAAAAATAGAGGCAGAAGATATTAAAAAACAAGATATTTTAGAAGAATTAGAGGAAAGGGATGTGAAGGACACAAAGGACACAAAGGACACAAAGGACACAAAGGACACAAAGGACACAAAGGACACAAAGGACACAAAGGACACAAAGGACACAAAGGACACAAAGGACACAAAGGACACAAAGGTAGCTATAGATTTGCAAAAAATAATTAAAAATCCAAAAAGTTTTGATGATTTAATTTTAATGGAAGGTGATGAGCTTTTAATTCCTGCACAAAAGCAAGTTGTTATGGTTAAAGGAAATGTTTATTCTCCTTCTATGGTTAGATATGTACCAGGTAAAGGCTTGAAATATTACATTAATAATGCAGGAGGATTTACAACACAAGCTAAAAAAAGTAAAGTATATGTTATGTATGATAATGGTTCTGTTGGAGCTACAAATACAACTTTATTTATCAGAAATTATCCTGAAATAAAACCGGGGGCTACTATTTTAGTTCCTAAAAAAGAAGAAAGAAGAAGGGTTTCTACGCAAGAAGTAGTAGGTATTACAACAGGTGTAGCAACATTAGCTGTTTTAATTCAGCAGTTGGTAAAAAAATAAAAATGGTTATGGAATATCAAGAGAAAGATAATAAAGACGAGATAGACTTATTGGAATTGTTAAATACCGTTTGGCAAGGAAGAAAAACGATATTTAAGTTTTTAATTATTTTTGGATTAATAGGTTTGTTTATAGCTATTTTTTCAGAAAAAGAATATACAGCATCAACAACAGTTATTCCGCAAACTACAGAGGGAAGTAAAATAGGAGGAAGTTTAGGAGGATTGGCTGCAATGGCAGGGATTAATCTTGGTAGTGGAGGAAGTGTTAATGGAATTTCACCTAAATTATATCCTAAAATTACAGAAAGTGTCCCTTTTAAAAGAGCGGTAATAAATGCACCTTTACAAATTGATGGTATTTCTGAAAAAGTAACTTTTAAAGATTATTATAATGAGTATTATAGCCCCAGTTTGTTATCATATATTAAAAAATACACGATTGGTTTGCCTAGGGTTATTATTCGTGCGATTAAAGGAGGAGGAAATGAAAAGAAAAAAGTTGTTAAAAATGATGGAATTTATAGAATTTCAAAAGAAGAAAAAGAGTTGTTTGGTATTGTTAAAAGTCAATTATTAGTTAATGTAAATGATAAAGAAGGTTTTGTTGAAATTTCTTTTTCAATGCCAGAGGCTTTAGCATCGGCTCAAATGGTAAAATATGTACAAGGTTTATTGCAAGAATCTATTACCAAATTTAAGATAGAAAAACTGAAAAGTGATTATCAGTTTATTGAGCAAAGTTATAACGATGCAAAAGAAGATTTTTTAAAAAAACAAGCAAGATTAGCAAGTTTTAGAGATAAAAATCAAGGAATGGTTTTATCAAGGTCACGAAGTAGATTAGAAAGGCTTCAATCAGAATATAATTTGTCTTATAATTTATATTCTGAATTAGCAAAACAATTAGAAAGTCAAAAAATAAAACTGAAAGAGAATACTCCTATTTTTACAGTTTTAGAACCTGTAAGTGTTCCAACACAAAGATCAAAACCAAAACGAGCATTAATTTTGATTATTTGGCTGTTTTTAGGAGGGGTTATTGGTGTTGGTACTATTTTTGGAAAACAGTTTTTAAGTAATTTTAAAAATTAAAAAAACATAAACTACAAAAGACAAATATTAGAAAAAATAGCCTCTGATGAAGTAGTTATAGGGGTTGTAGGCTTAGGATATGTAGGGCTTCCTTTGGCTGTGGAATTTGCACAAAAAAATGTAAAAGTAATCGGGTTTGAAAAATCCGAAGAAAAAACCAACTTGGTTAATTCAGCAAAGAATTATATTAAGGATATTTCAAATGATACTTTTGAAAAAGTAGTGAAAAGCAATTTTTTGTCAGCAACTACCGATTTTTCAAAAATGGGTGAGTGTGATGCTTTTATTATCTGTGTTCCAACGCCGTTAGATAAGTTTAGAAAGCCTGATATGAGTTATATTGAGGCATCTTGTAAGGCGATTGGTCAAAATATGAAAGCAGGGACTTTCATCAGTTTAGAAAGCACTACTTACCCAACGACTACCGAAGATTTGATGTTGCCAATTATTGAGAAAGAAAGTGGCTTAAAACAAGGAAAGGACTTTTGGTTAGCATACAGTCCTGAAAGAGTTGACCCGGGGAATGAAACTTATCATACCAAAAATACACCAAAAGTACTGGGAGCAATGACTAAAGATGGAGCAGAAATAGGGAAGGCACTTTATTGTAAAGCTATTGATGAGATTCATGAGGTGAGTTCGCCAAGAGTTGCCGAAATGGTTAAGATTTTGGAGAACACTTATCGTTTGATTAATATTAGTTTAATCAACGAAATGGCATTGTTAAGTGGAAAAATGGATATTAATATTTGGGAAGTGATAGAGGCTGCGAAAACAAAGCCTTTTGGTTTTCAAGCATTTTATCCTGGTCCTGGGATTGGTGGACATTGTATCCCATTAGACCCATTTTATTTAGAGTATATTGCTAAACGATTTGACTTTGATTTAACAATGATTCATACGGCAGGACATATTAATATGCGTATGCCTCATTATATGTATATCAAAATTGCAACGGCATTAAATTCAGTTCAAAAAGCAGTAAATGGCAGTCGTATTTTGTTTTTGGGGGTGGCGTATAAACCTAATATTGATGATGCACGAGAATCACCAGCATTAGAAATTATAGATACGGTGGCTCATAAAGGAGGAATTGTAAGTTATCATGATCCTTATATTGTAAAAGTAAAAACGAATAAGGAACGTTATTTTGAGTCAGTAGAATTAACTGCTGAAGTTCTTAAAACTGCTGATTGTGTAGTACTAACGACAAATCATAAAGGTTTTGATGCGAATTTTATCCAAAAAAATTCAAAACTAATTATTGATTTACGAAATATGGTGGCTGAAAAATCAGATACTGTTTTTAAATTATAATTTTTAAATTATACTGTTTTTTTATTCTCATTTATTTAAAATAATAGTAAAATATTGTATATAAGTATTTTGATTTACTTTAAAGTTTTCTATGTGTTTTCTGTTTTTGATAATTCAATTTTTGAAAATTAAGGAATAAAAAGAGTATATTTGTGTGACTTGTTTTTTAGGAAGAAATAGATAGATGAAAAGAGGGGAGGAAGGTGGAATTTTAAATGACTTAAGTGCATGAAGTGGATTTAAAAGAAAAATTTATGGAATAATACAAATTAAATAATATGAAATTTAAAGGAAAGAAATATGAATAAAAAAGTATATGTAAGTTTAATAGCAGACCTGTTACATGCAGGTCATATTAGAGTTTTAAAAGAGGCATCAAAGTATGGTGATGTAACGGTGGGGCTTTTAACATTAGAAGCTTGTGGGGAGTTGAATGATATTCCATATTTGGATTATGAAAAGCGAAAAGAGGTTGTGGAAAATTTAGCCTTTGTTAAGGAGGTTATTCCGCAAGCAACAGCAAGTTATAAAGATAATTTAGAGAGTTTACAGCCTGATTATGTTGTTCATGGTGATGATTGGAAAAGTAGTTATAAAACTAAATACAGAACAGAGGTTATTGAACTATTAAAACAATGGGGTGGTGAACTTGTTGAAGTTCCATATAGTTCTGATATTAGTGAAGTGGAAGTGAAAGAAAATATGCAAAAACTTGGTATCACCACTAGTGCTAGAATGGGAAGACTGAGAAAACTCATACAAGCAAAACCTGTGGTAAAAATCCTAGAAGTACACAATGCTTTAAGTGGTTTGATTGTAGAAAATGCACAGGAAGTTTCAAATGAAAATGAAGTGCTTACTTTTGACGGTATGTGGTCAAGTTCTTTGACAGATTCAACTTCAAAAGGTAAACCAGATATTGAGGCAGTTGATACAACCGCAAGACTTACAACCGTTAATGAAATATTTGAGGTAACTACAAAACCGATGATTTATGATGCTGATACAGGTGGAAAGATTGAGCATTTTGAGTTTACGGTAAGAAGTTTAGAGCGAACAGGTGTGAGTGCTGTTATTATAGAAGATAAAACAGGTTTAAAGAAGAATTCTCTATTTGGTAATGATGTTAAACAAACACAAGATACGATTGAAAACTTTTGTGAAAAAATAAGAAGAGGAAAAAGCGTTCAAATCACCAAAGATTTTATGATTATCGCTAGAATTGAAAGTTTAATTTTAGAGGCAGGTATGGACGATGCTCTAACTCGTGCATTTGCTTATATAAAAGCGGGAGCAGATGGAATTATGATACATTCTAGAAAGAAAGACCCTGCTGAAATTATTGAATTTGTTACAAAATTAAGAGAGAAAAATTCATACATTCCTATTGTTGTAGTACCTACTTCATTTAACTCGGTAACGACTGATGAGTTTGCTGAAATCGGTGTAAATGTGGTTATTTATGCAAACCATATGCTAAGAGCGGCATATCCAGGTATGATGAAAGTTGCTAAATCTATTTTGAAAAATAAGAGAAGTTTAGAGGCTGAACCTGATTGTATGGGAATAAAAGAAATATTAAACTTAATACCAGGAACAAAATAATGTTAGATACTAAAAAATTTGTAGAAGGATT
>JAGYHQ010000056.1 GCA_018456245.1 Tenacibaculum sp.
ATTCCGAATAATATTCCTTAACTTTATTGTTTTGCCAAAGCAATTTTTCGTCTAAAGCCTTTAATCCCTGAATTGCCAATTCATAAGGTGGAATTTTAGGTTTTTCTTCAATAATAATCTGCTCTTTTTTCTTACGGAACACAAACCAATAGATTAAAAATCCGACGATTAGCAAAGCAATAAAGTTAAGGAATATTATTCGGAATTAACCGACATCCTCCGAACTTATATTGAAGATGAATTTAGTGTTCCTGCTTTGGAAAGTACTTCCGAAGAAATTGTAAGGAAATTAAGCAGATTGCATCGTAAAAAAGAAATTATTGCACCAAACGAAACTTTAAATAGATTGTCAAAATTATTACAAACATCTGATTTAGTTAAGTTTGCAAAAATGAAACCATTATCAGAAGAAATTGAAGAGGATAGAAAAGATGCTGGATATATTGTTGATAATATAAAAAAACCAGCCTCCGAACCCTCGAAGGGGGACAGCGTGAAAACTCAAGGGAAAAATAAAAACGAAGTTAAACCATAAAAATTTATATTTCGCTCTGCTCCCTCCCCTCGGGAGGGTCGGGGTGGGCTTTTATTATGAATAATTTAGAATTTGCAAATCCATATTTTTTATGGTTATTGGTATTAGTGCCATTGTTGGTGGTTTGGTTTTTCTTTACAAGAAAAAAAGATTCGGCACAACTTAAAATATCATCGGCAAAAGGCTTTTCAAGTAATTCATTACTTCCAAAATTAAATCCTTTGCTTTATATTTTACGATTATTAGCACTAACACTAATCATCATAGCATTGGCAAGACCAAGAAATGTTGCTGTTAGTAAAAAAACAAAATCTAACAAAGGGATTGATATTGTTATGGCAATAGATGTATCTGCAAGTATGTTAGCAAAAGATTTAAAACCGAATAGATTAGAGGCTTTAAAGAAGGTTGCAACCAATTTTGTAAATCGTCGTCCTAATGACCGAATAGGAATAGTGGTATATGCAGGAGAAAGTTTTACACAAACACCAATTACAAGTGATAAAACAATAGTAAAACGAACTATTAACGAAATTAAATGGGGGCAAATAGAAAACGGAACTGCTATTGGAATGGGATTAGGCTCTGCCGTTAATAGATTAAAAGAAAGTAAAGCAAAAAGTAAAGTTATTATTTTATTAACTGACGGAGTAAATAACACAGGATTAATTGACCCCAAAACAGCTACCGAACTGGCAAAAGGAAACAATATAAAAGTATACACAATAGGAATAGGAACAAACGGAACAGCTCCTTTTCCGTGGGCTAGAAACCCTATAACAGGAGAATTATCATTTAGAGATATGTTGGTAGAAATTGATGAAAATTTACTAAAACATATTGCTAAAGAAACCGACGGTAGATATTTTAGAGCAACTGACAACAGTAAATTAAAAGAAATTTATAACGAAATAGATAAATTAGAAAAAACAAAAATTGAAGAGTTTAAATATTATAATTATACTGAACAATACCGTTTTTTAGTATTGTTAGCATTAATATTTTTACTATTTGAATTTTTATTGAGAAAAACATTATTTAAAAGTTTTATTTAAAAAATACTTTCTTTTAGAAAGGTTTAAAATAGATTTATGTACAGATTTGAAGAACCAACATATTTTATACTATTCGTAATTATACCAATAATTACATTACTATTCTTGTGGAATATTTTTTGGAAAAAAAGAACACAGAAAAAATTTGCAAACAATAAATTATTAGAACAATTAGCACCAAATACATCAATATTTAAATTAGTATTAAAATTTATTTTTTTAGTAATTGGGTTATCATTTTTAATAATTGCATTGGTAAATCCTAAAATGGGAACTAAACTAAAAACGGTAAAACGTGAGGGAGTAGATATTGTGTTTGCTTTAGATGTTTCTAGAAGTATGTTAGCCGAAGATATTGCTCCAAACAGATTAGAAAAAGCAAAACAAATAATTTCAAAAACAATTGATAAATTAGGTAGCGACCGAATAGGAATTATTATTTATGCAGGTAGTGCCTACCCTTTACTTCCTATTACAACTGACCACGCATCAGCAGAAATGTTTTTACAAAATGCTAATCCTGATATGGTTTCAAGCCAAGGAACAGCAATTAATGAAGCGTTAAATTTAACAAAAACATATTACAATAATGATGAACAAACAAATCGTTTTTTAATAGTAATTTCTGATGGAGAAGACCACGAAGAAAACACAAAACAAATTGCTCAAAATTTAGCAAATGAAGGAGTAAAAATTTACACAATTGGTGTTGGAACAGAAAAAGGAGCTCCTATTCCTTTAAAATTAAATGGCTCTTTAATCGGTTATAAAAAAGATAGAAAAGGTGGAACAGTAATAACTAAAAGAAATCCTAATATTTTAAGTGAAATTGCAGAAATATCAGGTGGAAAATATATTGACGGAAACCGAACTCAAATTCCTGTTTCTGAAATTCAAAAAATTATAGCAAACGCAGAAAAAAGTGAGTTTGAAACTAAACAATTTTCAGATTATAAAGACCAATTTCAATGGTTTTTAGGTTTTGGATTATTATTTTTATTAATAGATGTGTTTTTATTTGAGAAAAAAACAAAATGGCTAACAAATTTAGATTTGTTTAATGAAAAGAAATCTAATAAATAATTACAACACTAATGAAAAAGACAATAAATATATTACTATTTATAATGATGTTATTATCATCAATAAGAGTATTATCTCAAATAGATACCCTTAAAATTAATAGAGAAGCTCGTTCATTATTACGAGATGGTAATGAATTGTATAAAAAAGAAAAATACAAAGAGGCATCTATTTTATACAGAAAAGCATTAGGTAAAAATGCTAAATATGATAAGGCATCGTATAATTATGGAAATGCTTTATATCAAGAAAAAAATTATAAGGAAGCCGTTACTCAATATGAATTAACAGCGAAAACATCAGAAGATAAATTTACCAAAGCTGAAACATTTCATAATATGGGGAATGCTTTGTTAGAACAAAAACAATATCAACAAGCTGTTGAGGCATATAAAAATTCTTTACGAAACAACCCAAATGACGATGAAACACGTTATAACTTAGCTGTAGCTCAAAAATACGCTAAAAACGAACAAAAAAATAATAAACAAAATAACAACAATAAAGACGACAAGCAAAATAAAGATAACAAGAATAAAAAGGACGATAAAAAGGATAAAGACAAAAACGATAACAAGGATAATAAAGATAATAAACAGAATAAGGATAACAAGAAAGACGATAAGAAAGATAATAAGCAGAACGAAAACAACGAAAATAATAAAGACAAAAACAAGAACAAAGATAACAAAGACAATAAACAGAATAAGGGTAATAATAAAGACGACAACAAAAACGATAAACAAAATAAAAACAATAATAAACAACAGCAAAAACAAGGCAAAATGACTGCCGAGCAAATGAAGCAATTATTAGAAAGCCTAAATAACGAAGAAAAGAAAACTCAAAAAAAGATAAACTTAATAAAATCAAAGAAAAGAAAAGTAAAACAAGAGAAAGATTGGTAATTATACATTTATCTTTTTTTTGGAATAACTAATTTAAAAACATACTTTGCGGGCAAAAAATTTATCCTTTCAGAAAATTAATAATGATTTATGAAAATGAAGTTTTACATATCAATAATAATTACATTTTTAACATTTAATGTATTTGCACAAGATGCTGAATTAAAGGTATCTGTAAGCAAAAACAAATTAGGTGTTAATCAACGTTTACGGGTAATTTTTTCATTTAATAAACAAGGTGGAGATAATTTTAAAGTACCTAATTTTAAAAATTTTGAAATTGTTGGTGGTCCAAGCCAATCAATAAATAGTTATTGGATTAACGGTAAATCTAGCTTCAATCAATCATATACGTATATAATTCAACCTAAACGAAAGGGAGAGTTTAATTTACCTCCTGCAAGTATTCAATTTAACGGAAAAACACTTACTTCAAAACCAATTAAAATTATTGTTACAGGTGCTGTAAAAGTTCCTGAAAATCCTAATGACCCTAATTATATTGCTAAACAGAATATTCATTTAGTTGCTGTTACATCTAAATCAAACCCATATTTTGGCGAAGGGATTTACGTTGAATATCGCTTATATTTTAGTGAAAATATAGGGATTTATAATTATGCCGTTACAGAAGCACCTCAATATAATGGTTTTTGGACACAAGAGATAGAAATAAAAGAAAGAACCGTAAAAACAGCAATGTATAATGGCGAACGTTATCGTTATGCAGTACTAAATAAGGCTTTATTAATTCCCACAAAGGCAGGTAAACTAACTATAAATCCTATGAAAATGGATATTGTAGTCGCAGTTCCTACGGGACGTGGAGATTTCTTTGGAAACCCTATTACAAATCAAGTAAAAAAGAGTTTTCAATCTGCAAAAAAAGTAATTTACTCTAAAGAACTTCCAACCAATGGAAAACCTGAAAGCTTTACAGGGGCTGTTGGTAATTTTAATTATACTGTTGATTTAGATAAAAATACTTTAAAAGCAAACGAATCATCTCAAATTAAATTAACCATAGAAGGAACAGGTAATTTAAAACTATTTGAACTCCCAAAAATTGAAACTACAAAAGAGTTAGAAACATATAAACCTGAAAGAAAGGAAAGAGTATCAATTACTTCACGAGGATTACAAGGTTCTATATCAGAAATATATACCGTTGTTCCTCAATATAAAGGGAAGTATAAAATTTCTTGTAATGAATTTTCATATTTTAATCCGAAAGATAAAAAGTATCATACAATAACGCCAAAAAACTTATATGTTGATGTTTTAGAAGGAAAAGAGTTACCTAAAACAAATAATTCTAAAATAATATTAGAAAATACAGCCGATAAAACGTTTAGATATATTAAAACTTCAAGTAATTTTAAATCTAACAAAACATCTGATTTCTTTAAATCTTATTTATATTATAT
>JAGYHQ010000026.1 GCA_018456245.1 Tenacibaculum sp.
GCATTCGTTCTACAACGGTTCCTGCATCAGCAAATATTCAACTTTTGGCAGATGATGTTGATGTGGTAGGTATTGATGAAGCCCAGTTTTTTGATGATGAAATAGTTTCAGTTTGTAATGCTTTAGCAAATAGGGGTATCCGTGTTATTGTTGCAGGTTTAGATATGGATTTTAAAGGAAATCCATTCGGACCAATGCCTGCGTTAATGGCAACTGCCGAATACGTAACAAAAGTACACGCAGTTTGTACACGCACAGGTAATTTGGCTCATTATAGTTTTAGAAAAACATTAAATGATGATTTGGTAATGTTAGGAGAAACACAAGAATATGAACCTTTAAGCAGAGGTGCCTATTACAAAGCAATGAAAGAGCAAAAAAATAAGAAAGAAAAAGAAAATGAATAATCACGTAACCGTTTTAGAGATTGATGCAAATGCTGTTTTACACAATCTAAATTATTTTAAGCAAAAATTAAATCCTGAAACTAAAATTTTAGCTGTTGTAAAGGCTTTTGGTTATGGTAGTGATGCTGTTGAAATTGCAAAAATACTTGAAAATAAGGTGGATTATTTTGCGGTTGCTTATTCATGTGAGGGTATAGCTTTACGTAAAGCAGGTATTAAATTACCTATTATTGTGTTGTATCCTCAAAAACAAAATATGAGGGATATAGTAAATTATTTATTAGAGCCTAATTTATATAGTTTTGAACTTTTAGATGCTTTTTTAGATTTTACTTATGAAGAAGAAATAAAAGGTTACCCAATTCATATTGAGTTTAATACAGGTTTAAATAGATTAGGTTTTAGTAATTTAGATGTTCCTAGATTAGTTACAAAACTTAAAGAAGTGGAAAGTTTAAGTATACGATCTGTATTTTCTCATTTAGTAGCAAGTGAGGATTTGGGAGAGGTAGAGTTTACTAATAATCAAATAAATACGTATAAAAATATAATTGAACAATTTACTTGGCTTATGGGTTATAGACCTACTACTCATATGTTAAACACATCAGGTGTAGTTAATTATAGTGATACTAATTTTGATATGGTACGTGTAGGCATAGGAATATATGGTTTTGGAAATCATCCAGAGGTTACCTCAAGGCTTAAAAATGTGTTTACTTTAAAATCGGTTATTTCTCAAATTCATTCTATTGGTAAAGGAGAAACAGTTGGTTATAATAGGGCATTTTGTGCATCAAAACCGATAAAAAGTGCAACTATTCCAGTAGGGCATGCCGACGGAATTTCAAGAAAATTAGGAAATAAAAATGGTTATGTTACCATAAATAATAAAATTGCACCTATAATAGGTAATGTATGTATGGATATTATCATGGTTGATGTTTCTGGTATTGATTGTAAAGCAGGAGATGAGGTAATTATATTTAATCATCAAGACCAAATTAATTATATTGCAGATAAATGTGAAACCATTTCGTATGAAATTTTAACAGGGTTGTCACAAAGAATTAAAAGAGTAATAAAAAAATAATTCTTACCTTGCGCCTCGATTAATAAAAAATATAAATATGTTAAAAGAGTTTAAAGATTTTATAATAACAGGAAATGTTATTGAATTTGCAGTTGCAGTAATTATGGCAGGTGCAGTGGGGCAAGTAGTAAAAGGTTTTGTAAGTAATATTGTTATGCCTGTTGTTGGTTATTTTGCAGGAGGTGTAAACTTTGCAGATAAAAAAATAATTTTAGCTGAAGCAGTTAAAGATGCAACAGGAAAAATAACAACTCCTGAAAATGCTATTATGTGGGGAGCTTGGATTGATACAATTGTAAATTTGGTAATAGTTGGTTTAGTAATGTTTGTTATTGTTAAAATGTATAACAAAATGAAGAAACCTGCAGAGCCAGAAGCTCCAGCAGGACCAAGTCAAGAAGATTTATTAACTGAAATTAGAGATTTATTAAAGAAATAAATTATTTAATAAAATATTTAGAGTGGAGCATAAAATATGCTTCACTTTTTTATTATACATAAACATATTTTATCATACTTTTGTACTATGGCAAAACAAGAAGATAAATTTAAAAAGGTATTATCACACGCAAAGGAATACGGATATGTATTCCAATCTTCCGAAATTTATGACGGATTAAGTGCTGTGTATGATTACGCCCAAAATGGCGTAGAGTTAAAGAAAAACATTCGTGACTATTGGTGGAGAGCAATGGTACAAATGCATGAAAATATTGTTGGTATTGATGCCTCAATATTAATGCACCCAACTACTTGGAAAGCATCTGGGCATGTTGACGCTTTTAATGACCCATTAATAGATAATAAAGACAGTAAAAAACGTTACCGAGCAGATGTTTTAGTAGAGGATTATTGTGCCAAAATTGAAGCTAAAATTGATAAGGAAGTAGAAAAAGCATCAAAACGTTTTGGAGATGCTTTTAATAAAGAGGAATTTGTTTCTACTAATGCAAGAGTTTTAGGGTATCAAGAAAAAATTGATACTATTTTAAGTAGATTAGCAAAGTCTTTAGAGAACGAAGATTTAGCTGATGTTAAGGCGTTAATTGAGGAATTAGAGATTGGTTGCCCCTTATCAGGAAGTAAGAATTGGACTGAAGTAAAGCAATTCAATTTAATGTTTGGAACACAATTAGGAGCTTCTGAAGATAGTTCTACACAAGTGTATCTTCGTCCTGAAACAGCACAAGGTATTTTTGTAAACTTCTTAAATGTTCAAAAAACAGGAAGAATGAAAATTCCGTTTGGTATTGCGCAAACAGGTAAGGCTTTCCGTAATGAAATTGTTGCACGTCAGTTTATTTTTAGAATGCGTGAGTTTGAACAAATGGAAATGCAATTTTTTGTAAAACCTGGTACGCAAAAAGAATGGTATGAAAAGTGGAAAGAAACTCGTTTGAAATGGCATTTGTCTTTAGGAATGGGAGAAGATAATTACCGTTTTCATGACCACGAAAAATTAGCACATTATGCTGATGCAGCTGCTGATATTGAATTTAAATTCCCATTTGGGTTTAAAGAGTTAGAAGGAATTCATTCTCGTACCGATTTTGATTTAAAAGCACACGAAAAATTCTCTGGTAAAAAATTACAATATTTTGACCATGAAGAGAATAAAAGTTACGTTCCATACGTAATAGAGACTTCTATTGGTTTAGATAGAATGTTTTTAGCAGTTTTCTCAAATTCATTAGTTGAGGAAGAGTTGGATAATAATACAACACGTACTGTTTTAAAATTACCAGCAGTTTTAGCGCCAATAAAAGCAGCAATTTTACCACTTGTTAAAAAAGATGGATTGCCAGAAATTGCTGAAAAAATTGTTGATGATTTAAAGTGGGATTTTAATGTAACTTATGATGAAAAGGATGCTGTGGGGAGAAGATATCGTCGCCAAGATGCAAACGGAACTCCATTCTGTATCACGGTTGACCATGATACGTTAGAAGACAATACAGTAACTATACGTCACCGAGATACAATGGAGCAAAAACGTGTAAAAATAGAAGAATTACGAGATATTATTAAGAAAGAAGTTGATGTTCGTAATTGGTTAATGAAGACTAAATAATAAATATAATTTAGTACACGAAATTTTAAAACTTACATAAGTGTTTAATACGAAGCACTTGTGTAAGTTTTTTAATTTAAACAAATTACAATAAATTTATTCCGTTTTTAGCACAAGTTTCCTCAATTTCGTCATTCCAAATTGATGCTTGAACTTCTCCTATATGAGCTGTTTTTAAAAATAACATGCACATACGAGATTGCCCAATTCCACCGCCAATAGTTAGTGGTAATTCATTATTCATAAGCATTTTATGATATGTTTTTAAATCGGTAATTTGGGCTTTTTGTAATTGGTTTTCTAATGTTTTTTTATCTACACGAATTCCCATAGAACTCAGTTCAAAAGCAATATCTAAAGTTTTGTTATATATAATAATATCTCCATTTAGTTGCCAATCGTCATAATCTGGAGCTCTATCATCGTGTTTTTCACCATTAGAAAGTATATTACCAATTTGCATAATAAACACCGCACCATGTTTTTTTGAAATTTCGTATTCTCGGTCTTTTGGATTTTTATTAGGGTATTTTTGCAATAATTCTTCTGAAGTAATGAATTTTATTTCTTTTGGTAAAAATTCGGTATAATTATCGTATAAAATTTGTAATTTCTTTTCGGTTTTTAAGAAAACTCGGTAAATATCTTGTACATTTTTTTTTAAATAATCAAGATTTCTGTTTTCTTCTGTAATTATTTTTTCCCAATCCCATTGGTCAACATAAATTGAGTGGATATTATCTAACGTTTCATCACGGCGGATAGCATTCATATCTGTATAAATTCCTTGATTTGTTTTAAATCCGTAGCGTTTAAGGGCATAACGTTTCCATTTTGCTAATGAATGTACAATTTCAATTGTACGGTTTGGGGAGTCAGCCATATCAAAACTCACAGGGCGTTCGGTACCGCTTAAATTATCATTTAAACCTGTTTCTTTCTCAACAAATAAAGGGGCAGAAATTCTTGTAAGGTTAAGGGTTTTAGCTAATTCTTGTTCAAAAAAATCTTTGATTTGTTTTATAGCTATTTCCATTTCTAAAATGCCAAACATTGGCTTATAATCTTTAGGGATTGTTGTCATATTTATTAATATTTAATTGCAAGAAAGATAAAAAAACTCGGTTTAACAAATGCTAAACCGAGTTTTTCGAAATAAAACAAATTAAAATAAAATTTATGATTTTTTCTTGTTAGATTTATTTTTTTCAAGTAACCAGCTAAAACCAACAGAAATGAAGTTATATCTGTGGTTAATTCCTGTACCGAAAGAAAAATCAAATTGTAAGTTATCGTTAGCTAAGTATGTTATACCAGCATCAACATTTGCAATGTGTTTTTCAAAATCAACTACTTCACCGTATGGTTCAATAAATAACCCAAATTTGTCGTTTACTCCAATTCCTAAAGCAACAGAGTATGTTAAGTTTCCGTTTCCTTCTCCAAAATAGTCATAACCTACGTTGTAACCGATACTTGCATTTTCATTTATATCGTGTGCAATAGAAATTTTGTTGATAGTTCCATAGTTACCTCCTTTGTATGGTGTTGCTGTAGCCGTAGGTATTGCTACATGAGATAATAAAGCTATTTCAGTACCTTTACCGCTAAATAATTGCCATTTCGCACCTATTTGTATGTCTGCCATACCTTTTTTAAGTTCATCACTACCAGCCTCTTTTGTTATTTCAAATTCAGTAACTACTCTAAGTTCTAAATTATCTACTAAACCATATCTAAATAAAGTTGTTGGAGCTAGCATGCTTCTTGAAGAGGTGTCTCCTCCAAATTCTGTCATAAAACCTGTTTCAATTTGAAAATTTCCTCTACCTACTGTAGCAGAACTTTCTGTTTGATCTGGTCTGTCAGTTATAATTTGTGCGCTTAATTGCCCAAATGTTAGCACTCCAAATGCTACTAATAATGTTTTTTTGAAATTCATATTTTATATTTTTATAATTAAATTTTCGGCAAATATATAAAATATTTTAATAAAAACTAATTAATTTTTTAGATTTGCCTAAAAAATATTTTTATATATTTGCACTGAAATTAATTTGAAATATGTTTAGTAGATCAGAAGAAAATTATATAAAAACTATTTTTCATTTAAGTTTAAAAGAAAAAAAAGGGATTAGTACTAATTCAATAGCTAAAAAGTTAGATTCTAAAGCTTCTTCAGTAACTGATATGATTAAAAAGTTATCTGATAAAAAATTAGTTTTATATAAAAAATACCAAGGGGTAACATTAACTAAATTGGGAAGGGAAGTTGCTGTAAATGTAATTAGAAAACACAGATTATGGGAAGTGTTTTTAGTAGAAAAATTAAATTTTTCTTGGACTGAAGTTCATGAGGTTGCAGAGCAATTAGAGCATATTAAATCTCCAAAATTAACAAATGAGTTAGATGCTTTTTTAGGTTTCCCTAAAAGAGATCCTCATGGAGACCCAATTCCTGACAAAGAAGGTAATTTTCATTTTATTGAAAAGGTGTTATTATCTAATTGTGATGAAAATCAAGTAGGAATTTGTATTGGGGTAAATGATACTTCGGCTGAATTTTTAAACTTTTTAGATAAACAAGGTATTGAATTAGGTCAGCAAATAAGAGTATTAGAAAAAGAACCTTTTGATAATTCATTCATAATTGAAATTAAAGGTAAAAAAATAAATATATCAAACAAAATAGCAAGTAATTTATACATACAGAAATAAAAATAACAAACAATAATTAAAATCAATTAAAACAACAAAAGGATGAAAAGAATAATAACATTATTAGTAGTTGCAATTTTAGTAAGTTGTAATTCAAAAGTAAAAAAAGAAGAGAACAAAAAGTTAAATGTAGTTACAACAACTACAATGATTACTGATTTAGTAAAAAATATCGGTGGAGATAAATTAGAAGTTCAAGGTTTAATGGGTGCAGGAGTTGATCCTCACTTATATAAAGCAAGTGAAGGTGATGTTTCAAAATTATTTAATGCTGATGTTATAGTTTATAACGGATTACATTTAGAAGGTAAGTTTGAAGATATTTTCGAAAAAATGAGACAACAAAATAAGAAAATAATTGTTGTTGCAGATCCAATTGAAAAATCTACATTAATTAGTTCTGAAAGTTTTGTGGGTAATTTTGATCCACATATTTGGTTTGATACTCAAAATTGGGTTAAAATAACAAAATATGTTACTGGTAAATTAGTAGAATTTGACCCTAAAAATGCAGAAACTTATAAAGAAAATTCTAAAAAATATTTAGAAGAATTAGCAAAATTAAATACTGAATTAACTTCTAAAATTAATGAATTACCAGAAGAAAAGAGAATTTTAGTAACTGCACACGATGCATTTAATTATTTTGGAAGACAACACAAATTCCAAGTAGTAGGATTGCAAGGATTATCAACTGTTGCAGAAGCAGGAGTGCAAGATGTTCAAAGATTATCAGCTTTTATAATTGATAATAATATTAAAGCAATTTTTGTTGAAAGTTCAGTTCCAAAAAGAAATGTAGAAGCTTTACAAGAGGCAGTTAAATCTAAAGGTCATGAAGTTGTTATTGGTGGTGAGTTATTCTCTGATGCTCTTGGAAATCCTGGTACAGAAGAAGGTACTTACATAGGAATGTACAAAGCGAATGTTAAAACTATCGTTGACGCTTTAAAATAAAAGGAAGGAGTAAAAACCCAAATATGGATTTATTAAAATTAGATAAATTAAAGAAAAATGGATTAGAATTATTACTTTATTTAATTAGTGGAGTTTTAATATTTGATTTAATAAATGTAAATACCAAAATAGAATTAGAAGAAAAGTTTAATCACTTAAATGGATTTGTAATAATAAAATTTATTATAATATTTCTGTCTTTCTTATATTTTACAAAGTTTTTGAGACCCATCGTTTGTTATTTTTTATATTTACTTAAAGTTAAAATTGAAGAAATATTATCAATCAAGACTGATACTTTAAATGAATATAGAGAATATTATAGATTATATGAACTTAAAGAACAAGCGATAATGGAAAATAATGGAGTGAAGTTGAATATCTATAATGATATTAAGTTAAAAAAGGATAAAATTGAAAATATAAAAAATCTTTGTTTTATGATAATTATTCTTATTCCTTTGAATATATATTTAGATAACACAATATTAGATAATTTTCAGAGTAATAAAGTAGTAATATTTTCTTTAGTTTTTTTATGGTTGATTTGTTTCTTTTATGGGCTTCAAAATATTGATTATGATAAAACTTATATAAGAAGAGAGCCTATTTTTACTAAATAAACTAAAAAATAATGAAACAAAAAAATGCAGTAACTGTTGACGATTTAACAGTAGCATATAACTATAAGCCAGTTCTTTGGGATATAGATTTAAAAATACCTGAAGGAGTTTTAATGGCAATTGTAGGGCCAAACGGAGCAGGAAAATCAACACTAATAAAATCTATTTTAGGTATTATTGAACCTATTGCAGGTAGTGTTTCTGTTTTCGGTAAGCCTTATGAAAAGCAACGAAAAGAAGTGGCTTATGTACCACAAAAAGGGTCAGTGGATTGGGATTTCCCAACCACTGCCCTTGATGTTGTAATGATGGGTACTTATGGAAGTTTAGGGTGGATTAAAAGACCTGGTAAGTCAGAAAAAAAACAAGCTCTTGAAGCTCTTGAAAAAGTAGGGATGTTGGCTTTTCAAAATCGTCAAATATCACAACTTTCTGGGGGGCAACAACAACGAGTGTTTTTAGCGAGAGCTTTGGTGCAAAATGCTTCAGTTTATTTTATGGATGAGCCATTCCAAGGAGTTGATGCAACAACTGAAATTGCTATTATAAATATTTTAAAGGAGTTAAGAAAAGCAGGAAAAACCGTAATTGTAGTTCATCATGATTTACAAACTGTTCCTGAATATTTTGATTGGGTAACATTTTTAAATGTTAAAAAAATTGCAACAGGTCCTATTAAAGAAATATTTAACGATGATAATTTAACTAAAACTTACGGAATTAATTACAAAGTAAGTGTGCAAGGTTAGTTTTAAAAATTAAAGATGAATATAACAGATTATATAGAACTTGTTTTTACAGATTATACATTACGAACAATTACATTAGGAACGGCAATTCTTGGTGCAATTTGTGGAATGTTAGGAAGTTTTGCAGTATTACGAAAGCAAAGTTTGTTAGGTGATGCTATATCACACGCCTCGCTACCAGGTATTGCAATTGCATTTTTAATAACAAGTACAAAAGATACTAATGTTTTACTAATAGGTGCATTAATTAGTGGGCTTATAGGTTCTTTTTGGATTAGAGGAATAGTAAAAAATACACATTTAAAAACTGATACAGCATTAGGGTTAATTCTTTCTGTTTTCTTCGGATTTGGGATGTTATTGCTAACTTTTATTCAAAAATTACCTAATGCAAATCAATCAGGGTTAGATAAATTCTTGTTTGGGCAAGCAGCAACATTAATGGAAAAAGATGTGTGGTTAATGGGAATTGTATTTTTAATCAGTTTAGTAGTGGTTTTGTTCTTTTGGAAAGAATTAAAATTACTTTTATTTGATGCTGATTATGCAAAAACATTGGGGTTTAACACTAAATTGTTAGATATTCTAATAACAAGTTTTATTGTTGTTGCTATCGTTTTAGGATTACAAACTGTTGGGGTTGTACTTATGAGTGCAATGTTATTAGCACCTGCTGCTGCTGCAAGGCAATGGACTGATAAGTTAGGAGTTATGGTTCTTATAGCATCTATTTTTGGTGCATTATCAGGAGTTATTGGAACAGGGATTAGTGCAACACAATCAAACTTATCAACAGGACCCGTAATTATTTTGGTTGCAGGATTCTTCGTAATGATTTCATTTATATTTTCTCCCTCAAGAGGATTGTTATTTAGGCAAATAAGATTGATGAAAAATCGTCGTGATTTACATTTACATAAAACTTTATCATTTATGTTTGATATTGTAAAAACACACGAGGATAAAACTCATCCTCATACAATAAAAATATTGAATAATTTTCAAGGTTTTACAAGAAATAGCCTTAATAAATTAGCAGAAAAAAATTACATAACTATTGATGGACAAAATTGGTCTATGACCGAAGAAGGATATGAATTTGCTAAAAATTTATATTCAAAATAAAAAATAAGATAAAAAATGACAAGTGCTCAAATAGAAATACAGTTAATAGCAAGTTTAGTAGCAATTGCTTGTGCAATTCCAGGAACATTTTTGGTTTTACGAAAAATGGCATTAATTTCTGATGCAATTAGCCATTCAATTTTACCTGGTATTGTAATAGGTTTCTTTATTTCACACGATTTAAATTCACCATTTTTAATAATAATGGGTGCATTATTTGGTATATTAACGGTGATTTTGGTTGAATATGTTCAGAAAACTAACTTGGTGAAAGAAGATACTGCAATTGGTTTGGTGTTCCCAGCCTTGTTCAGTATTGGTATTATTCTTATTGCTAAAAATGCAAATGATGTTCATTTAGATGTTGATTCTGTTTTATTAGGAGAACTTGCTTTCGCTCCTTTTGACCGATTATATTTTAACGGAATTGATTTAGGAGCAAAATCAATATGGGTAATAGGAACAATTTTAGCAATAACAGTAATTTTATTAATAACTTTCTTTAAAGAATTAAAAATCAGTACTTTTGATGTTGGTTTAGCAACTGCATTAGGTTTTTCACCGACATTAATTCATTACGGATTAATGAGTGTTGCATCAGTAACCATAGTTGGTGCTTTTGATGCTGTGGGTGCAATTTTGGTTGTTGCCTTGATGATTGCTCCATCAGCAACAGCATATATGCTTACTAATGATTTGAAAAAAATGTTGTTATTATCGTTATTATTCGGTGTTTTTTCAGCAATTTCAGGATATTGGTTGGCTAATTTATTAGATGCATCAATTGCTGGTTCAATTACAACAATGTTAGGTTTAGTTTTTTTATTAGTTTATTTACTTGCTCCAAATAGAGGTATTATCGCTGTTTTGTACCGAAATAAACAACAGAAAAAAGAGGTTTTATTATTAACTTTATTATTACATCTTAATAATCACACTGAAGTTTCAGAAAGAAAAATTGAGCATTTAACTGATGAAATTAACTGGGGTAAAGTTGAGGTTAATTCAGTTGTTAATCTTGCTGAAAAAAACAATTTAGTAACTATTAGTGATAACATTTTATCTCTTACTGAAAAAGGAAAATCGTTTACTGAAAAAGCCATAGAATATATTATTACAAATGATAATACTGAAATAGAGGAAATGAAGAAAGATTTCTTCTTGTTTAGAGGATAATTCTAAATATAATTGTATTAAAATATATTTTAGTTTAATTTCGTGCAATTAGAGTGTATAAAAAATAATTGTGCAAAAATCATCAGAATTTAAAGTTTATAATGCATCTGCAGGAAGTGGAAAGACATTTACATTAGTAAAAGAGTATTTAAAAATTTTACTGGTAAATGATAACCATAAATTTTGGGATGTTTTTCGTTTTCAAAAGATTTTAGCAATTACCTTTACAAACAAGGCTGCTGGAGAAATGAAAGAAAGGGTTTTGAAAAACTTAAATGATTTTTCAAACGGAGTAAAAAATGCTATTTATTTAGAAATTTTAAAGGAAACAACTCTTGATGATGTAACTATAAAAAATAGAAGTGAAAAAATATTACATTCTATTTTACAGAATTATTCTGCATTTTCAATAACTACTATTGATAGTTTTACTCATAAAATAATTAAAAATTTTGCTTATGATTTAGGATTAAGTTTAAATTTTGAAGTAGAAATGGACGCCGATTTATTGCTAAATGAAGCGGTTGATGTATTAATATCAAAAATTGGTACAGATAAAGATATCACAAAATTATTAATTGATTTCTCTTTAGAAAAAACGGATGACGATAAATCGTGGGATATAGCAATTGAGTTTAATAAATTTGCTAAAATTTTATTAAATGAAGATGATGTAAAACATTTTAAAGAGTTAAGTAATAAATCATTATCACACTTTACTGATTTAAAAAATAAATTATATAAAATTCAAAAAAATATTGAAAATCATTCAAAACAAATAGCTGTTGAGGGGTTGGAAATAATAGAAAATAGTAATTTACAGCATAATGATTTTTATCGTTCAATGTTGCCAAATCATTTTGTAGCCTTACAAAAAGGAATTTCATCGGCAAAGTTTTTTGATGATAGTAAACTCCGTGAAAGAATAGAGGAAAATACATTTTATGCGAAAACTAAATCGGACGATATAAAAACCACTATTGAAGAAATTTTACCTGAATTATTAAGTTTATATGCTGAATCAGAGAAATTATATCAACAATACACCTTAAATAAATTGGTATTGAGGGGACTTATTCCTTTGGCGGTTTTAAATCGTATTAATTCGGAATTAAATTCATTAAAAGAAGATAATAATATTAGATTAAATGCTGAATTTAATCAGTTAATTTCAGAAAATATTAAAAACCAACCTGCGCCGTTTATTTATGAACGAATTGGGCAACGATTTATGCATTATTTTATTGATGAAATGCAAGATACATCGGTTTTACAATGGCAAAATTTAATTCCTTTAATTGATAATGCACTTGCTCAAGAAAATAGCAGTTTGTTATTGGTAGGTGATGGAAAACAGGCAATTTATCGTTGGCGAGGAGGAAAGGCAGAGCAGTTTATAAATTTAAGTTCATTAAACGGTGGTAATCCTTTTAATGTTGATAAAAAACTAAATCAATTACAAACTAATTTTAGAAGTTATTCTGAAATTATAAATTTTAATAATAATTTCTTTCAACATACAGCAAATTTTTTACAGAATGAAGATTATAAAAAATTATTTGTAGAGGGAAATAATCAACAAGAAAACCAGAAAAAAGGAGGTTTTGTTTCATTATCTTTCTTAAAGAAGGAAGAAGATAAGGAGGAGGAAAATTTAAAGTATCCTAAAAAAGTTTTAGAAAAAATTAATGAATTAAAATCTGATTTTTCATTAAGTGATATTTGCATACTTGTCCGTAAAAAGAAAGACGGAATAGCGGTTGCTAACTACTTATCAGAAAACGGAATTAATGTAGTTTCTTCAGAAACTTTATTACTTAAAAATAGTGAAAAGGTTAATTTTTTAATTAATATTTTACAGGTAATTCAAAATCCGTTAGATAAAGATGTTCTCTTTAAAATTCTATATTTTTTATATGATTTTTTAAATATTCAAGAGGAAAAACATCAATTTATAAATTCATTAATTCATAAACAGAATGAAGATGTTTTTGAAGAATTAAAAAAATATGGAACTTCTTTTAGTCTATACAATTATCATCAATTACCTTTTTATGAAAAGATAGAAAATATTATCAGAGGGTTTAATTTATTACAATCTTCTGATGCTTATGTGCAGTTTTTTTTAGATGTAGTTATTGAACAACAACGAAAAGGAACAAGTGTTTTAGACTTTTTAGAATATTGGAAAAAGAAGAAAAACAATTTAAGTATTGTTACTTCTAAAAACCCAAATGCTGTTGAAATTATGACAATTCATAAATCAAAAGGGTTGGAATTTCCTGTTGTAATTTTCCCTTATGATTTAGATATTTATCGTCAAATAGACCCAAAAATATGGTTTAATGATTTGCCAGATGATTTTAACGGATTTAAAGAATTACAAATTCCTTTTTCAAAAGAATTAAATTATATAAGTGATAGAGGGGCAGAAATATATCAACATCAGCAAGAGGAGTTAGAGTTAGATAATTTCAATTTATTGTATGTTGCACTTACCAGAGCAGTTGAGCAACTTCATATTATTACGGAGTATAAAATATCACCAAAAGGAGAAGTAAATACGAAATATTATTCGGGTATTTTTATTGATTATTTGCAAAATATTGGAGAGTGGAATGATGAAAAATTAGAGTATTCTTTTGGAAAACAAGAACGAGTTAGTGAAATAAAAGAAGATAAAACATCATCAGAAATTCAAGAAAAATTTATTTCTACTCCTTGGCAACAACATAATATTAAGATGTTGGCAAGTTCATCAAAATTATGGGATACCGAACAAGGAAAGGCAATTGATTTTGGTAATTTAATTCACGAAATGTTATCAAAAGTTTTTATTTCAAATGATGTTTGTAAGGTTGTAAATCAATATGAAAAACAAGGTGAGTTTTTATCGGAAGAAAAAGAAAAAATAGAAACTTTTATATACGGAGTTGTTAATCATCCAGAATTAAAAGAGTATTTTAGCAATGATAATACGGTGTATAATGAAAAGGAATTGGTAACTGAAACAAATTCCATTTTAATACCTGATAGATTGGTAATTAATGACAATTCAGTAACAATTATTGACTATAAAACAGGAAAACCAAATAAAAGTTATCATCAGCAATTAATCGGTTATGAAGATGTGTTGAGGGCAATGGGATTTTCAATAAATAAAAAAATATTAGTTTATATTAACGAAGAAATATTAATAGAAGAAATTTAGTAAAAAAATAAAATTATGTACGGAAATATTAAGCAACATTTACAGAAAGAAATTCAGAATATTAAAGATGAGGGGTTGTATAAATCAGAGAGAATAATAACTTCATCGCAAGATGCTGTAATTAAAATTTCAACAGGGGAGGAAGTAATTAATTTTTGTGCTAATAATTATTTAGGATTATCAAATCATCCAGAAATAATTCAGGCAGCAAAAGACACTATGGACACTCACGGTTTTGGAATGTCATCAGTCCGTTTTATTTGTGGGACACAAGATATTCATAAGCAATTAGAAGCAAAAATTGCATCGTTCTACAAAACAGAAGATACCATTTTATATGCTGCGGCTTTTGATGCTAATGGTGGAGTTTTTGAGCCATTACTAACAAAAGACGATGCTATAATTTCTGATAGTTTAAATCACGCATCAATTATTGATGGTGTTCGTTTGTGTAAGGCATCTCGTTATAGATACAGTAATAATGATATGGCTTCACTTGAGGAACAATTAGTTGAAGCGAATAAAAATAATCATCGTTTTAAAATTATTGTTACTGACGGGGTCTTTTCTATGGACGGAATAGTTGCTAAATTAGATGAAATTTGCGATTTAGCAGATAAATATGATGCATTAGTAATGGTTGATGAATGCCACGCTGCAGGGTTTATAGGAAAAACAGGAAGAGGAACGGTAGAGTTAAAAAATGTTATGGAGCGTGTAGATATTGTAACAGGAACATTAGGAAAGGCATTAGGAGGAGCAATGGGAGGTTACACAACAGGAAAAAAAGAAATTATTGAAATTTTACGCCAGCGTTCTCGTCCTTATTTATTTTCTAATTCATTAGCACCTGCTATTGTGGGCGCATCATTAAAGGTGTTTGACTTACTATCAAAAGACACTACATTGCGTGATAAATTAGAATGGAATACAAATTATTTTAGAACAGAAATGGAAAAAGCAGGGTTTGATTTAGTAGGTGCCGATGCAGCTATTGTACCTGTAATGCTTTATGATTCTAAATTATCACAAGTAATGGCAGATAAATTATTGGATGAAGGAATATATGTAATAGGTTTCTTTTATCCTGTAGTGCCAAAGAGTAAAGCAAGAATAAGGGTGCAGTTGTCGGCAGCACATACAAAAGAACATTTAGATAAAGCAATAAAAGCATTTATAAAGGTGGGAAAAGAATTAAAGGTAATTTAAAAATAAAAGTTGCAATATTTATTATATTTTGTACGTTTGTAATCTGTAGGTATAGGTTAATTTACTATATTTGCAGTTAATATAAAAAGAATTTTAATTTAAAACTTTGATAATGAAACATTTAAAATTAGTCGCATTGGCTATGTTTGCATTTCTTACAGTAAGTAATGTAAACGCACAGGATGAAAACAATCCTTGGGCAGTTAGTTTTGGTATTAATACTGTTGATAACAGAAACTGGGACGGTGAAGTAGGTACAGCATTTAAAGATTGGTTAGGACCTACTGAATGGGGAGATAACACAATTCCTTCTATATCTAAAATTACAGTTGGTAGATATTTAGGTAAAGGGTTCGCTTTAGAATTAGATGGTTCTTTAAATAAAGTAAAGATTAGACAATCTAAAGAGAATAAAGTAGATGAGTTATACTACAAAATAGGTTTACTTGCAAAATATGACTTAAATAACTTAGTAGGTAACACAGGTTGGTTCAATCCTTATGTAGGTTTAGGAGGAGCTTATCAAAATGTTGGTGATGAGGGTGATGCAGTTTTATCTGGTGTTGCTGGAGCTAACTTATGGTTTAATGATAACTTAGGTTTAAACTTACAAACTGGTTACCACCACGGATTTAACCAAGAAGGAAGAGACTTTTTTCAACACTCATTAGGTTTAGTATTCCGTTTTGGAGGTAAAGATACTGATAAAGATGGGGTTTATGATAAAAATGATGCTTGTCCTGAAGTAAAAGGATTAAAAGAATTTAAAGGATGTCCTGATACTGACGGAGATGGTATTCCAGATAAAGATGACGCTTGTCCTGAGGTTGCAGGGGTAAAACAATTTAACGGATGTCCTGATACTGACGGAGATGGTATTCCTAATAACTTAGATAAATGTCCTGAAGTAAAAGGATTAAAGAATTTTGCTGGATGTCCTGATACAGATGGAGATGGTATTGTTGATAGTGCAGATAAATGTCCTAAAGTAAAAGGTCCTAAAGCTAACAATGGTTGTCCTTGGGGAGATACTGATAAAGATGGTATTGCTGATAATTTAGATAAATGTCCTAAAGTAAAAGGTCCTAAATCTAATAATGGATGTCCTGAAGAGGAAGTTATAACTAAAGAAGCTGAAGCACAAATAGGTAGTTATTCAAGAGAAATTTACTTTAATACAGGTAAATCTTCATTTAAATCAGGAGTTACTAATCAGTTAGATCAAATTGTAAAAGTTATGAATAAATTTAATAGAGCTAATTTCTCTATTGAAGGTCATACTGACAGTGTAGGTTCTGCTACTCTTAATAAGAAATTATCTGATAGAAGAGCAAAAGCTGTATTAAATTATTTAGTTCGTAAAGGAATTGCTTCTAATAGATTAAGTTCTTATGGTTTTGGAGAAGAGTACCCAATCCATTCTAATAAAACTAAAGAAGGAAGAGCTCTTAACAGACGTGTAGAAATTAAATTAAGAAAATAATTTTATTATATATTTTCTAAATAATATTAGAGTCTCGTTTTAAACGAGGCTCTTTTTTTTTAAATACTTTTTAAAAACTTTTAAAAGTGTTATAAAATAATTACATTTGCAACGAAAAATAAGGAAGTAAAATTCTTTTAATTAATAATTAACTTAATTACATAAAGTAATGTCTACAATAACAGGTAAAGTTTCTCAAATTATTGGTCCAGTTATCGATGTTGAATTTAACACAGGTACTGAATTACCAAAGATATATGATTCGTTAGAAATTAAAAAAGCAGATGGTTCTACATTAGTTTTAGAGGTTCAACAACATGTTGGTCAACACACAGTTCGTGCAATTTCTATGGATGCCACTGATGGTTTAAGTAGAGGGCAAGAGGTTGTTGCAACAGGTAACCCTATTCAAATGCCTATTGGTAATGATATTTATGGGCGTTTATTTAATGTAACTGGTGAGGCTATTGATGGTTTAGGTGATTTGCCAAAAAAAGGTAAAGATGGTTTACCTATTCACCGTTTAGCACCAAAATTTGAAGATTTATCAACTTCTACTGAAATATTATTTACTGGTATTAAAGTGATTGATTTAATTGAGCCTTACGCAAAAGGAGGTAAGATTGGATTATTCGGTGGTGCCGGAGTAGGTAAAACGGTATTAATTCAAGAATTAATTAATAACATTGCAAAAGGACACGGAGGATTATCAGTTTTTGCAGGAGTTGGAGAAAGAACACGTGAAGGAAATGACTTATTACGTGAGATGTTAGAGTCAGGAATTATTAGATATGGAGATGATTTTATGCACTCTATGGAAGAAGGAGGATGGGATTTATCAAAAGTAGATAAACAAGCAATGAAAGATTCTAAAGCTACTTTTGTGTTCGGACAAATGAACGAGCCACCAGGAGCACGTGCGAGAGTTGCCTTATCAGGTTTAACAATTGCTGAGTATTTCCGTGATGGAGCAGGAGATGGAGAAGGTAAAGATGTACTTTTCTTCGTAGATAATATCTTCCGTTTTACACAAGCAGGTTCTGAGGTATCAGCACTTTTAGGACGTATGCCATCAGCGGTAGGATATCAACCAACATTAGCAACTGAGATGGGTGCTATGCAAGAACGTATTACATCAACTAAAAGAGGTTCTATTACTTCTGTACAAGCAGTATATGTACCTGCGGATGATTTAACTGACCCTGCACCAGCAACAACATTTGCTCACTTAGATGCTACTACGGTATTATCTCGTAAAATTGCGGAGTTAGGTATTTACCCTGCGGTAGATCCGTTAGATTCTACTTCAAGAATTTTAGCACCTGAAATTATAGGAGAAGAGCATTATAATACGGCACAAAGAGTAAAAGAAATATTACAACGTTACAAAGAATTACAAGATATTATTGCCATTTTAGGTATGGAAGAATTATCTGAAGAGGATAAATTAGTGGTTCATAGAGCTCGTAGAGTTCAACGTTTCTTATCTCAACCTTTCCACGTGGCTGAGCAATTTACAGGTATTCCAGGTTGTTTAGTAGATATTAAAGATACAATTAAAGGCTTTAATATGATTATGGACGGAGAGTTAGATAAATATCCTGAAGCAGCATTTAACTTACGTGGATCAATTCAAGAAGCAATTGATGCAGGTGAAAAAATGTTAGCAGAGGCTTAATTTAGTTAAAACTGAAAGGTATGTTTTTAGAAGTAGTAACACCAGAGGCAATATTATTTTCATCAGAAGTAGATTCTGTTGCAGTTCCTGGAATTAAAGGAGAATTTCATATGATGAATAATCACGCTCCTGTTGTATCTCTTTTGGGCAAGGGAATGATTAAAATCTATACACATTCACAAAAAGTTAATTTTGATGAATTGCATAGTAAAGTTACTCCTTATGAAAAGGATAATAAAATTTTAGTAATTAAAATAAATGACGGAACTATAGAGCTTAAAGATAATAAGATAATTATTTTAGCTGATTAAGTAGTTTTAAATTTTAATAAAATTGAAAAGCCAAACGAATTTCGTTTGGCTTTTTTATTGTTTATTTTTGAGAAACTATTTAACTCTGCTTATAGTAAGTCCGTCACGAATAGGAAGTAAAACTGTTTCTAAACGTTTATCAGAATTTAAAAGTTTATTGTATTCTAATAAGGTTTTTGTGTCAATATCTTTAGGGTTTAATTCTTCAACAACCTTACCGCTCCATAAAACATTATCAGATAAAATAACACCGCCTTTGTTCATTTTATCAATAATTAAATTAAAGTAATTTATGTAGTTAGTTTTGTCGGCATCAATAAAAACTAAATCAAATTTAGAGTTTATTGTAGGTATAATTTCTATTGCATTCCCTACATATTGTTTTATCTGATTTTTATAGGCTGATTTTTGAAAATATTTATACTGTAATTCTTCTAATTCTTCGTTTTTGTCAATTGTATGAAGTATTCCTTTTTGGGTTAATCCCTCGGCTAAACATAAAGCTGAATACCCTGTATAAGTTCCTATTTCTAATATTGATGACGGATTTGTTAATTTTGAAATCATAGAAAGTACTCTTCCTTGAAAAGTTCCGCTTAACATTCTAGGATTTAAAACTTTCTGCCAAGTTTCTCTGCTTAATTCTTTTAATAATTCAGGTTCTTGCTGAGAATGTTTTACAACATAATCATCAATTTTTTCAGGTAAAAAATGCATAATAAATATTTTGGCACAAAAATATATAAAAGTTATTTGTTAACGTAATTAAGTTACTTCAAATGAATTTGATTATTTTTACAATCGCTTAATTTATATAAAATTTTAATATGTCAATAGCAAAAAAAGAATACAAAAGAATTACTGTTAAATCTTTAATGGAAATGAAGATGGCAGGAGAAAAGATAGCAATGTTAACAGCTTATGATTACACAATGGCAAAGATTGTGGATAATGCAGGTATAGATATTATTTTGGTTGGAGATTCTGCGTCAAACGTAATGGCAGGATATGAAACCACTTTACCAATTACTTTAGATAATATGATTTACCATGCAAGTTCAGTAGTACGTGCAATTAGTCGTTCTTTGGTGGTAGTGGATTTACCTTTTGGGTCATATCAAGGAAATTCAAAACAGGCTTTAGATTCTGCTATTAGAATAATGAAAGAATCAGGAGGACACGCAGTAAAATTAGAAGGAGGGAGTGAAGTAGCAGAGTCAATCTCAAGAATTTTAACCGCAGGTATTCCTGTAATGGGGCATTTAGGATTAATGCCACAATCAATTTATAAATTTGGTACTTACACGGTAAGAGCAAAAGAGGAAGAGGAAGCTAAAAAACTAAAAGAAGATGCTAAATTGTTAGAAGAATTAGGATGTTTTGCTATTGTTTTAGAAAAAGTTCCTGCAAAATTAGCAAAGGAAGTGGCAGAGAGTTTAAAAATTCCTGTAATTGGTATTGGTGCTGGTAGTGGTGTTGACGGGCAAGTTTTAGTAACTCACGATATGCTTGGAATGACACACGAATTTAACCCTCGTTTTTTACGTAGATATTTAGATTTATATGCCGAAATGACAAGTGCATTCCATAGATATATTGATGACGTAAAATCACTTGATTTCCCTAATGAAAGGGAACAGTATTAATTTCGTATAAATGAAAATTTTACACATAGATAAAAACCACGAATTATTAATAAATCAGTTTAATGATTTAGGTTTTCAAAATGATGAAGATTACACATCATTAAAAGAAGAAATTGAGCAAAAAATCCACAAATATAACGGAATAGTTATAAGAAGTAGATTTAAAATTGATAAACAATTTTTAGATAAAGCAACAAATCTAAAATTTATAGGTAGGGTTGGTGCAGGACTTGAAAATATTGATTGTGAGTATGCCATAAAAAAAGGAATTCATTTAATTTCGGCACCCGAAGGCAACCGAAATGCTGTTGCAGAACATGCATTAGGCATGTTATTATCTCTTTTTAATAAACTAAATAAAGTTGATAACGAAGTAAGAAACGGAAAATGGTTAAGAGAAGAAAATAGAGGTGTTGAGTTAGACGGAAAAACCGTTGGGATTATTGGTTATGGAAATACAGGAAAATCATTTGCCAAAAAACTTCGTGGTTTTGATGTTGAGGTTATTTGTTATGATATAAAAAATGATGTAGGAGATGAAAATTGCCGTCAAGTTTCACTTGAAGAGTTACAAAAAAAAGCAGATGTTTTAAGTTTACATATTCCTCAAACTGAACTTACTATTAATATGGTAAATGAAAATTTTATTAATAAATTTTCAAAATCTTTTTGGCTTATAAATACTGCGAGAGGGAAATCAGTTGTTACAGAAGATTTAGTTTTTGCCTTAAAAAACGGTAAAATTTTAGGTGCAGGGTTAGATGTTTTAGAATATGAAAAAACATCATTTGAAAGTTTATTTCTATCGGAAATACCACAAGCATTTCAATATTTAATTAATGCTGAAAATGTAATTTTAAGTCCGCATATTGCAGGGTGGACTATTGAAAGTAAGGAAAAATTAGCACAAACAATTGTAGATAAAGTTAAATTAAAGTTCTGTTAACTAAAAAATGAGTTATTTATAGCTGTTTTAATCAATCTTTTTTTGAAGAATTAATTTTTTATCATTTATAAAAATCATCAAAATTAAAAATAAAACCATTTTTAAGTTGTTTAAATAACTTTTGTAAAAATGTGTTTTTTATAGCTGTGAAAAGGGTTTAAAAACTTTATTTTAATAGTTATAAATTGTAAATTTGTCACTTAATCAATCGCTACTTTATGCGATTATTTTTGTTTTATTTTAAAATTTTTATAAAAAATAGATTGAAATAAAACAGTTAATTTCTAAATTTTTAACTCAAAAATATGAGCGAAGAAAAAAAACATAATTATTCTGCCGATAGTATTCAGGCTTTAGAAGGAATGGAGCACGTACGTATGCGTCCATCAATGTATATTGGAGATGTAGGTGTAAGAGGATTACACCATTTAGTATATGAGGTTGTAGATAACTCTATTGACGAGGCATTAGCAGGGCATTGTGATAGAATTGATGTTACTATTAATGAAGATAACTCTATTACAACAAAGGATAATGGTCGTGGTATTCCTGTAGGAATTCATAAAAAAGAAGGAGTTTCAGCTCTTGAAGTTGTAATGACCAAAATTGGTGCTGGTGGTAAATTTGATAAAGATTCTTATAAAGTTTCTGGTGGTTTACACGGTGTTGGTGTAAGTTGTGTTAATGCACTTTCTGAACACTTAACAGCAACGGTACATAAAGACGGAAAAATTTGGCAACAAGAATATGAAAGAGGAAAAACTTTATACCCTGTAAAACCTATTGGAGAGACTGATTTTACAGGTACAATAGTTACCTTTTTACCAGATAAATTAATCTTTACACAAACAGTTGAGTATAATTATGAAACGTTAGCAACTCGTATGCGTGAGTTGTCATACCTAAATAAAGGAATTACCATTACGTTAACTGATAAAAGAAATAAAGATGATGAAGGTAATTTTGTTAGTGAAACGTTTTTTAGTAACGAAGGATTATCAGAATTTGTTAAGTATTTAGATGATACTCGTGAGCAATTAACTCAAGGGGTTATATCAATGGAAGGAGAGAAAAATGGTATTCCTGTAGAGGTTGCAATGGTTTACAATACTTCATACTCTGAAAATTTACATTCATATGTAAATAATATTAATACTCACGAAGGGGGAACACATTTATCAGGTTTCCGTAGGGGGTTAACTAGTACATTAAAAAAGTATGCTGATGAATCTGGTTTACTTAAAAATGTAAAATTTGAAATTGCAGGTGATGATTTTCGTGAAGGATTAACCGCAGTAATTTCAGTAAAAGTTGCTGAGCCTCAATTTGAAGGGCAAACAAAAACTAAATTAGGAAATAGAGAGGTTACTTCGGCTGTAAGCCAAGCAGTTTCTGAAATGTTAGCTGATTATTTAGAGGAAAACCCTAATGATGCTAAAACTATTGTTCAAAAAGTAATTTTAGCAGCACAAGCACGTCATGCAGCGAAAAAAGCTCGTGAAATGGTGCAACGTAAAACGGTAATGAGTATAGGTGGTTTACCAGGGAAATTATCTGACTGTTCTGAAACCGACCCAGAACTTTGTGAAATATTCTTAGTTGAGGGAGACTCGGCAGGGGGTACTGCAAAACAAGGGCGTGATAGAAATTTTCAAGCTATTTTACCTTTAAGAGGTAAAATCTTGAACGTAGAAAAAGCAATGCAACACAAAGTGTTTGAAAATGAAGAGATAAAAAATATGTTTACAGCTTTAGGTGTTTCTATAGGAACGGAAGATGATCCAAGAGCTTTAAACTTATCTAAAATACGTTATCATAAAGTAGTTATTATGTGTGATGCCGATGTAGATGGTTCACATATTGCTACATTAATTTTAACGTTTTTCTTTAGATATATGCGTGAAATGGTAGAGCAAGGATATATTTACATTGCTACACCACCGCTATATTTAGTTAAAAAAGGACAAAAGAAGGAGTATGCTTGGGATGATGACCAACGTGATTTAATTTCTCAACAAATGGGAGGAGGAGCTATAATACAACGTTATAAAGGTTTAGGGGAGATGAATGCTGAACAACTTTGGGACACTACAATGAATCCTGAATTTAGAACGCTTCGCCAAGTAACTATTGATAATTTAGCCGAGGCTGATAGAGTATTTTCTATGTTAATGGGAGATGATGTTCCGCCACGTAGAGAATTTATAGAGAAAAATGCAAAATATGCAAATATTGATGCATAATTTTTATTTTAAATAACAAATTTATATATTAGCGGCATCGTTTTTATTATGGTAATAAATGCACAGCACAGCACAGCACAGCACAGCACAGCACAGCACAGCACAGCACAGCACATTAGGTAGTTTTAAGTTACTTAATTTGGTGTTTTTTAAGGTTTACCAGTTTTTAATATTGGTACAGGCTGTTTTGTTGTTTTCTTTTCTTAAGAAGAAAGCCATTTGTTATTCCAGAATTTTAATTAGCAATAATTGTTATAAAAACTGTAGTACCCTACAAACATTAATACCTTATAGGTTTTTAATGTTTGTAGGGTATTGTTGTTTTGTAACACCAATAAACACACATACAATATTTTGTTAAGTTAGTTTAAAAAGTAAAATAAAATTAAGAATGTTTAAATAGTTAAAAAAAATGAAGAAAAATTACAATGTAAGAATAGCATTACTGCTATTATGGGC
>JAGYHQ010000027.1 GCA_018456245.1 Tenacibaculum sp.
TAACTGTTAATCTAGAATTAAAACATATAATTATCCTGTGTATTTTTTTAGATAATACTCCTATTTTTGATTTATCTAAACAACTATCAATATCACCTTTAATTTTTGCAACTTTTGATTTTGCTTGGGTAGTATACTCAATACAAACAAGTTTATCATCTTCTAACCTTATAAAGCTATCAGGAGTTCCTAATATGGTTTTTTGCTTTCCTAATTGACTACCTGTTCTATTTAAACTATTGAATTTGTCTTCTCGTAAAGTAATATACGCATCACACAAGTTTTGAAACTCTGCTTGGTTGATAGCTATTAGTTTTTGCTCTATAAGTTGAAGTCTACCCATTGTTTGATGTTTTTATATAGTAAAACCAAGGTAAGTATTTATCTCTATATTTTGTGATATTTTATTAATAAATTAATCCCAAAAGCTATTTATTACAAAGTAAACAAATTTGTTTACTAATTAAAAAATGATTATTTTTGCATAAAAGTTTAATGATGTTACCAACAATAGATAAAATAAAAGGTTTACACCCAAGTATTATTTTAAAAAGAGAACTAACTCGTAAGAATATTAAAAGTAGTGAGTTGGCTAACTCTGTTGATGAGCATAAACAAACGATAAGTGCTATTCTAAATCAAAAGAGAGGAATAAATCCTAAACTATCTATAAAACTTGCTCATTTCTTTAATATTGATGAAGATTATTTTTCAATACTACAAGCAAGTTATGATGTAAAGGAGTTGATGACTGAACAGAAGAAAACACCCAACCTGAATAAAATAAGAAAGGTTGTTTTTTGGGATACAACTTTTGATAAGATTGATTGGCAAAAAAATCGTAAAGCAATTATTCAAAGAATTTTAGAGAGAGGAAACGAAACTGAAATTAAGGAAATTATATCTTTTTACGGAAAAAAAATAATATTTGAAGAGGTTAAGGATATGGATAGTTGTTTTGTTTCGTTTGAAGAAAATATTAAAAAATACAATTTAATTTAATATGAAATTACATCTAAATACTGTTTCTGATTTACTTTGGGAATCACTAAAAAGGTTAATGAGTTTAGAGGAGTTTAAACCATTTAGAATTGTAGGGGGAACATCATTAAGTCTTCAGCGAGGACATCGAGAATCTATTGATATTGATTTATTTACCGACCATGAATACGGAAGCATTAATTTTGAAACTTTATATACAGTTTTAGAAAATACTTTTGATTACGTGGAAAAATCTTCAGTTACTATTAGAGGAATGGGGACTTCATTTTTTATAGGTAATAATGAAAATGATACTATCAAATTAGATTTATATTATACTGACCCTTTTGTATTTCCTTGTATTGTTGAGCAAAATATTCGTTTTGCAAGTATAGAAGAAATTATAGCTATGAAATTAGATGTAATTGCTCGTGGAGGACGAAAAAAAGATTTTTGGGATATACATGAATTATTAGATATTTATTCATTGAATGATATGTTAAGCTTTTATAAAAAGAGGTATCCTTATAGTTATGATGAAAAAGAGATTTTAACAAGTTTAACTAATTTTTCAAATGCAGATAATGATTTTGAACCAAATTGTTATAGGGGGAAGTATTGGGAAATTATTAAGATAGATTTTGAGGAATTAGTGAATTAGAAATTTTATTGACTTGATATAGATAGGGGTAGAGTGGGAGTGAAATTTTTTAATTGTGGGGATTATGCGGGGAATTATAGCAATAAAAAATCGTTAAAAACCTAAATAATAAGCAATTAACGATTTTAAAAGTGCACATAACAAGAATACTCTTGAAATTTTGTATTATATTGATTTTAAATTATTTATAACTGTTAATCAATGTGTTATGTGTTTGTTGTAAAAAATATAGGTGCTATATAGTGGTGTATAATGTTATATAATGTTATATTTGTTTACACAAATGTTTACACACGAAAAATGGCAACTTGTACATATTTTTTACGAGCAACTAAAGATACAAAATATTCAATTATAAATATAAGTTTTAGTTGGGTTAGGGGAATTTCTCCTTTTAGAAAGAGTTTAGGTGTTTTAATTCCCTCTACTGATTGGGATAATAAAAAGCAACTAATAAAGCATACAGATAATACTTATAAGTATGTCAAAGACAAAAATAAAATGCTTGTAGAGTTAAGAGAGTATTTTTTGTCTGAATTTAATAAATCAGGTTATTTTGATAAATATGAAGCTGAAAGAGTTTATACTTCGTTCTTTGAAAAGGACGAAGAAAAACAAGAGGTATGTGTTTCTGATTATGTGATTGATTTTATTAATAAGTTTATTGAAGAAGCCCCAAAAAGAATAAGTCCTAAAACTAAAAAACCTGTATCTAAAAGGAGTATTCAGGATTATAGAAGAACAAGAGATATTTTAAAAGGTTATGAGAAAAAGAATAAAGTAAAACTTAAATTTATTCATTTTGATAGAGATTTTTACTATGATATTGTAAAATATCTTGAGTTGGAGGAAGATTTGACTAACAAAAACACAGTAGGGGCTGTTATTAAGAATATAAGGACATTTACAAAGAATGCAGAAAGGCAAGGGGTAAAAATTCATAAAGACACTTTAAGTTCTGATTTTGTAGTTACTTCCGAGGTGTCTCCGTCTGTTTATTTGAATGAAGAAGAAATTAAAATACTTTTTGAATACGATTTCAGTAATAATAAAAGGTATGAAAATGTTAGGGATTGGTGTGTGATAGGTTGTTGGATAGGTTTAAGGGTTTCTGATTGGAATAGGATAGGGGAAATAAAAGATGATTTAATAATTATTAAACCTAAAAAAACATTAAACACTTCAGGAATTGAGGTTGTGATACCATTACATTGGCAAATAAAAGAAATTATAAAAGATAGGGGATTTCCTAAAAATATATCTTCTGTGGAATATAATAGAGTAATTAAGGAGGTTTGTAAGGAGGTTGGTATAGATGAATTATGTAGAGGGTCATTAATGGTTAAAGATGAGCAAAAAAATATACATAGAAAGAAAATAGATGTTTATCCTAAATATAGATTAATAAGTTCACACACTTGTAGGCGTTCATTTGCTACTAACTTGTATAAGAGTGATTTTCCTACTTATTCAATAATGCAAATCACAGGGCATAGAACAGAAAAAGCGTTTTTAAATTATATTAAAGTAACACCAAAAGAACACGCAATTAAATTAAAAAAACATTGGGATAAATATTACTCTAAATAAAAATCTGTTATAATTATCAGTGTAATAACAACCAAAACAACTGCAATTATTGTTTTATATTTAAAGTTATTTTAAAAATTTTTTAAATTCATTAAAAATATCAGGATTACTTAAATCTTCCCAATAAATTCGTTTGTAACTGTTTCGGTCAAAACTTTCGTTTCGTTCGTAAATTAAAAGCATTCTTTTATCGCAAAGAATAATTATAGACGCCTCTAATAAATTCGCATAAGAACGAGCCTGTGTAAAAGCCTCCTCAATTTCTTTATTATTATTCATATTGAGTTTTGCCTCAATAATAATTTTTGCCTTTTCATAACCTTTTGTGTCGTCATAATGCAAAGCATAATCAGGATAGATACGACTTCCTCGTCCTGCTTTTGTAGGTATCTGTTTTATGTAGTCTTTGCCTTTTTCAAATCCGATTTTATTAAGGTAATATTCCAACAATTCACTCTCTACATCTTTTTCTTTTTTGATTGTTATATTTTTAGGTGTATCAGGAGCGTATGGAATTGGCAAAATACTTATATCAAAATCTTTATTTCGCAAAATTCTTAAAAGTTCGGTGTAATCCTCGTTTGTCATTACCCAACCATTTACACCTTGAAAATTCTTGCGTACTAATGCGTGATTTGAAAAATAGGTATCGGATTTGAGTTCTTTTAATGATATTTGAGGAACTTTTATACCTTTTGTTAGGTAAGAATTAGCATAATAGTAAAAAAATGGGTCTTTTACTCCGTTTGTTTTTGCTAACCAAATATGTGTAATTGCACTAATTGGTGAAGTTTCATAATGTACCAAAATATCGCCTTTTTTTGTTTCGGGATTTGTTTGCCAAAAATCATTTTCGCCTTGATTTTCTTTTAATCCACCTATAAAATACGCTTGTGTCGGTTTTGGAATAGTATCGGTTTCTTTTGGTGTATAATTCGGTGCAAAATCGTATAAAAATGCACAAAGTTCGTTAGGCGAAAGATTGTTTTTTATACGGAAACTATAAAACACTTCGCATAAATCTATATAGTACATACAACGAGCCTTATAATCACTCTTTTTAGGAATTTCAGGTAGTGCTATATCAAAAGCATCGGCTATTTTGTTAAGGTCTAAAAAACGAAAAATAAAAAGGTTAGGAATACAATAGTCGTTTGCTATTTGATGAAAAAAGAATGATAAAGTTACATTTATAAATAAAAACTCTTTGTATTCTTGTGGCTCTATAATGTAACGCTTTTCATTATCAGAAATGTAATAAACTCCTGTTTCTAATAGATTATCATAAAATGTTCGGACTTCATCAAAATTATTAAAAATAAATTCTTTTGGCTCGTTGTTTTCAATAGCAATACATTCGCTTATTTCTTGCATAGAGGAATTATAACTCCTTTCATTAATCCACTTGATATGATACGGATTATATTTTTCGAGAACTTCTACATCTTTCCAAAAGAGATTATCTATATCAAAATACGCAATCGTGTTTTTTCCGTGTTCCGATTGTTTATATAAATCCCAAGTGTATTGTGAAAATTGCATATTATTTTAAAGGTTATTTTCTTTATGTATTACAAAATTGATGACTTTTGATAACTCTATTTTTTTGTATTAATGTTGCCTATCACATTATCTCCTTTATTATTTTTTTGTGTTATTATTATTGAATTGTTAGGGTTATATTTTAGAATTATTAAACTTTTCATTTTTATATTTTCAAAAACTTCTTTTCTGAAATTTTCTTCATAATCATAATTTAATTTTGATAGATAATGCGTATTATAATCATCTAAGCAACATCCAATAGTGTGTGATATTTCCTTATTATGTTGTTTATATATTTTATCAAGTTTTACTAAAAGTCGTTCTAACTCTTCGTTAAAATCTCTTAAATTCTTTTTTAGTATTTTGTTTAATTTAGGTTTTAAGTTTTTCATTTCTTTAATTCCATTTCACGTTTCAATAGTTCCATTTCACGTTTTAACAAATCATTTTCTTTTTTATATAATTCCAATTCTTTTTCCAATAAAGTATTGTTTTTGTTATCCACTATATTATCCCCATTTTTATTATTTTGATTAATGTTTAATGAATAGTCTGAGTATTCAAACTTAGATTTATCCAAATTAAACTCTATAAAAAAGTTGTCTAAAAAGTTGTCTGATATTGTTTTTTTTCCCTTAATAAAATTAGATATATTACCCTTATCATAGTTCATTCTTTCAGAAATCTCCTTAACAGGAAACCTTAATTTTAGTTCTTTTACTGCTTTTTGAAAAATAATAGTATTCTTATCTGTTTTATAATCAATCATTTATAAATATTTTTAAAAATAGTTGTAAAATTATTGTATGATAATTTGTATAGTTGTAAAAATGTTGTATATTTGCAATATCAAAATGATAACACAAATCAAATATAAGTAAAAATGTTAAAAGCGAGTAAAGAAATAAGAGAAAAAGTGTTGTATGATAATGAGTTTTCGTTGCGTATGGCTGAATTGTTAGGTATAGCACAAGTTTCAGTTAAGCATTTAGCGAGAAGAAATTCAGATAAATTAACACTTGCAGTGTTAGTTAAGTTCTATAAAGAGCAAGGTTTTACAGAAGAGCAAATTTTTGATAATTAAAAAGTTAATAAAATGGACACTTTAATATTTAACAAGTTAAAAGCAAATGCTGTAATAGTAAACGATTTAGTTACAGATATATTCGGTATGGTTGGTTTAAGAAGTGTGTATGAATTTGAGGGTATTAAATATGTAATAGATGTTTATCAATATGATAGAGGTGTGATACATGTTGAAGAATGGGGGTACTATGATAAATGTGGTGAATGGGTAGAATTAGACCCAAATCAAATACAATTAGATGAATTACAAGAGGTATTTGATAAAGTAGAGTTAAAAAAAGAAGAAGAAAATAATATTGGTGTGTTTGATAGTGAAGATTATGCACACTTTGAAAATTTAATATACGCTTAAAATGTTAGAAATGTTAGAAAAATTATCAAAAATATTAGGGTTTATAGCAATGGTGTTATTTGCTATAACAGTAATCTACAATCTTATAAGATTTAGAAATGAAACAGATATAATGCTAATATATAGTGTTATAGGTGTTGTAGGGGTAATTGCTTGTTTATTAATCTATTCAGAAAAAGAAAATGTCAAAAACAACTAAAATAAAAACAGTTCAACAGGCTTATATATCAGGCGAAAAGGCTTTGGCGAGTTTTTTAGGTATGAGTGATAGTTGTTGTAGAAATTTAATAAAAAGAGGTTTAATACCTAAAAGGTATATAGGTAAGAAAACAATATTCAAAATATCAGAGGTTGAAGAAGCTATTTCAAACCCCTCTAATATTTAATCCTGCAATGGTTAGCAAGTAATTGTTATAGGTTCAATTCCTATGCAGAGCAAATTAAAAAGGCAAAGTAATTTAAGTTTAAATAGTTAAAGTATGGTTTTGACACAAAAAAGGAGTTAGTCTTCTCCTTTTAAAAATAAAGTCGGCAGACTATAAACTGCATTACGTTCACTCAGTGAAGAGTATAAAACCCGATAAATTAATTATTAACTTTTGTTTGCTTAGTTTCAATGCAACTAATAAACATAAAAAGTTGGTGCAAAATTTTATCCCTACATCAAAACCATTGTTAGAGGTTAAAAGCCAAAAGCAATGCTTTTTTATTTCAAAAATAGTTGGCGAACTATAAACGCAACATCAAATTTACCCTCCTCCCTTGTAAAAGAGGGAGGTTTTAAAACAAACAAATTATGAATACAATAGAAAGATTAGAAAATGCTTATCACACTAAAAAAGGAGGATTAGGAAGTATTCCTTTTGTTTCCTCTGCTGATAGTCTTTGGTTTCTTGATGTAGAAAAAGAAACTGAAAAAGCTGTGTTATTTCAAATGTGTGGACAATTACATTGGTTGCCGAAATCAGCATTTTTTATTAATAAAAAATATAGTAATGGAAAAACAGACTATTTTGGAATAAAGCGATTTTTTATGGAAAAATTATCAAGAAAATATTAGATAAAAAAAGCCACTCTGCAAAGTGGCAATTAATAACCGAGCCAAAAGGCTCACAAAACAATGCAAAGTTATGGAAAATAATGAATTAATCCAAAAATTAACAGCACCGCTACCAAATGAGGCTATAAAACCCCATCCAACGAAGACTTATTTATCAAGTATTAAAGCGATTTATGTTACTGAAAGATTTAATGAAGTCTTTGGCGTTGGTAAATGGACGCAAAAAGTAAAAGTAGAACACACTAACCACGAAACAGGAATGGTGGTTGTTCACGTAACTTTTGAAGTACCTGAATTAAATATTTATTATGAAAGTTTTGGAGGAAATGACAATGGAGGGTCTAGCTCTAAAAATTTTGATTTAGGCGATGCTTACAAAGGTGCTACAACAGATGCACTCACAAAAATTGGTAGTTATTTAGGTGTTGGTATTGATGTCTTTAAAGGTAAATATACAGCCTCTAATCAAAGTCAAAATAATACTTCAAACAAACCTCAATTACCTTGGTT
Source organism: Tenacibaculum sp. (assembly GCA_018456245.1). GTDB lineage: Bacteria > Bacteroidota > Bacteroidia > Flavobacteriales > Flavobacteriaceae > Polaribacter. Next base: position 7,786 of record JAGYHQ010000027.1, read on the forward strand.
GAATATCTACAAAAAAGGAACAAAAGATTTAACCCCTGAAATGACAGATGTCTATACACGAATGAAAGAGGGTAAATTAACAAGCCTTGCAGATATTAGAAAAGAATACGCAGTAAATAAAGTAAACGCGGTAACAATAGAAGCGTGGTTTAAACAACTTCAAAAAACAGCATAAATGGGACAGTCAAAAGAAATGTTTATTCAAATGCGAGAGCAAGAAATACACGAAAAAATGGAACAACAAGAGCAATCAAAAGTAACGGATTTAATCAATCGTTTAAGAGCAAAAGAGGAGGTTTTAAGTTATTCAAGTATTAAAAACTTAACAAGCCCTGTAAACTTTATGAATTATAAATTACAAGATTTTAAACCTAAAACAGAAAGTCAATTATTAGGGACTGCTTGTGATTTACTTTTATTAACTCCTGAAAAGTTTGATAATGAACTTGTTGTAATTGAAAAAACACCATCGGCAGGAAACCAAGAGAATTTTGCTAATTCGTTAATTGAAAAAGTAAAAACTCAAAACATAATTATTGATGATAATTTTATAGGTAGTCAGGTTTTTATAGACACTTTTAATGAAAACTACAAACGAGGTAAGGTAGAAAGCGTAGAAAACTTAATCCCTTACATAAAAGCAAAAGTGTCAGGTAAAGATTGTATCTCTAAAATTTTAAAAGAAGAAGCAGAAGAAATCACAGAAAACCTTAAAAAGAAAGAAGATTTTATGACTGCTTTAGAAAACACTACCGAACGACAAAAACGCATTGATTTTGAGTTTTTGGGTTGGAAATTCAAATGCTTTTTAGATACATATTCAAATGGTTTTTTTCAAGATTTAAAATTTGCAAGTGATTGTACTCCTGAAAAATTTGAATACGATATTAGAAAATTTAATTATGATGTTCAGTTTGGTTTGTACTCGTTGGCTGTACAAAGTATAGATGGAGGAATACCTGAATTTGAGTTTTTAGTTTTTGACAGAAAAGGTAATTATTCAATACTTCCTGTTGATTATGCTTATTTGAAATACGGACAAAAGAAAGTAGAGTTTTTGGTAAAATGTTTAGATAAAATGATAAAAGATAACGCTTTTTTTAACTCGTATAATTTTTTTAACCCAAGAGTTAAATTATGTAAACCTCAATGGGTTAAGGGATTTGATTTTGAAATATTTGAGTAATAAAAAAACAGAAAAAATGACTTTTGAAAAACAAATAGAAAAACAGGTTAAAGAAACGATACTAAAACAAATCAATGATTGTCGTTTTGTAGAATACCATTATTCAAACAAAAAAAGAGTACCTACTGATATAGTTGAAAAGGCTTGGGAAAAAATAAATTGGGAAGAAGTTACTGAATATGTAACGAAACAATTACAAGAACAAGTATGTAAAACTATTGTAGGGAATATGATTACTGAAACAAAAACAGATGTGAAAGACATATTATCTGTTGAAGGAGTAAGAAAAAAATTAAGAATGAAAGCATATCCAAAAGTAATGGAAGTTTTAAATGAACTATAATGATTTACGACCCAACATTAGAATTTTACCGAGAAAAAGCAAAAGTAAGGTTAAAGTATTTCTTTGATAAAGGATTAAAGTTTGAACTGAAAGAGAAACGATTTAATCGCACTTTAAAACAAAACAAATATTTACATCTGATTTTAGGTTGGTTTGCTTGGGAGTATGGAGAAACAATGGAATACATCAAACAAGAAGTATTTAAAAAGGTTGTAAATGCTGAGATTTTTAAAAGTGAATATGTAAACAAGAAAACAGGGGAAATTAGGGATAGTTGGAGAAGCACAGCAGAATTAGATAGCAAAGAGATGACAATAGCAATAGATAGGTTTAGAGATTATGCAAGTAAAGAAGCTGGTATTTACCTCCCCCAACCTGATGACTTAATTCACTTAAACGAAATAGAAATAGAATTAAACAACCACGCTAAAAACTATATATAAAATGGAAGTAACAGGAAAAATAAAATTAATTAACGAAACAGAAACCATTGGGAGTAATGGTTTTAAAAAACGTGATATAGTAGTAACTACTGACGAGCAATACCCACAGGACCTATTAATTCAATTCGTGCAAGATAAATGCGAGATATTAAATAGTTACAATGTAGGTCAGAACGTAAAAATAGCTATCAATTTACGAGGTCGTGAGTGGGTAAATCCACAAGGCGAAGCAAAGTATTTTAATACAATTCAAGGTTGGAGAATAGAAAATTTAGGACAGAGTAATACACAATCTCCTACTACTCCTCCAACAGCTGAAACATTAGCAGAAGAAAACGATAATCTCCCATTCTAAAAAAATGAAAAAATGTTTTAAATGTAATCAAGTGAAGTCTTTAGAACATTTTTATAAACATAAAAAGATGTCTGACGGGTATTTGAATAAATGTAAAGATTGTACAAAAGTAGATGTTAAGAAAAGATATAAGAATGTTTCTAAAAGTGTAGTATGGGTTGAAAAAGAAAGAAAAAGAAATAGAGACAAATACAAGAGATTAAATTACAGGAACAAACAACATGAGTTAAACAAAAACAAAAAATGGAAAAATGAAAGTGTCTATAAAAATTTGAGTAGAGATTTAATAAAAATAAATGAATATGAATTACACCATTTTAGTTATAAAAAAGAAAACCTGACTAAAGTGTTTTTACTAAAAAGAGATAGACATTCTCAAATACATCAAATATTGGTATTCCATGAGAATAGTCTTTGTTTCTCTTATAAAGGTAAATTATTAGACACAAAAGAAAAGCACGAAGAATTTCTAATATCACAAGGGATAAATATAATCTATTTAGAAAAATGAAACGTATAGAGTTTATAACTGATTTAAACAATGGTAATCTTAATATAACTGATTTACAAAGGGAAGTTATAAAGAAATCTAAATTAAAAAAAGTTAAAATAATAATTAAAGATTTAAATGATAAAACTACAAATCAAACCATTATCAGTAAATCAAGTATGGCAAGGGAAACGATACAAAACAAACGCATACAAACAATATGAAAAGTTAGTATTGTTTCTGTTGCCTAAATTAAAAGTTCCAGCAGGAAAATTAGAAATAAGATTTGTGTTTGGTTTGAGTAGTAAAAATGCCGATTGGGATAATCCGATAAAACCAATACAAGACATTTTACAAAAGAAATATGGTTTTAATGATAGAATGATTTACAAAGCGATAGTTGAGAAAGTAGATGTTAAAAAAGGCGATGAGTTTATAAAGTTTGAAATTAGTGAATATGGCAAGTTATAGATGTTCAGATGGTTCAAGATTAGAGCAAAAGCAAATTGATAAGTTAATCAGAAAAGCAAAGAAAATTAAAGTGCAAAATCAGTTTGATGAGTTCGGTTATAATTTTTGTGAGGAGTGTGGAATATCAAATGGAACTTTCTTGGATTGCTCACACGATATAAGTGTTAAGAAGTGCAAGGAAAACGGAAAGACAGAACAGGCATTTAATGTAGGTAACATAACTATAAGATGTAGAGAATGCCATCAAAAGCACGATAAACTATGAAACAAGTAATAATGGGGCAAGTTCCGAGTAAAAGCAATTGCTATCGTATAATCACAATTAACGGACACGGAAGTTTGGCAAAAACAACGGCATTAAAGAAGTATGAACAAAGTTTTTACCTACAATGTAATAAGTACAGGAATAAAAACATAAAAGGATTTTTTGAATTACATATTGACGTTTTTAACTCCTCAAATAGACAAGATTTAGATAATGCTTTAAAAGGTGTATTGGATTGTTTGCAAGGTTGTAAGGCTATAAAGAATGACAGGAATTGTGTAAAGATAATAGCACAGAAATTTATAGATAAAGCAAATCCGAGAATAGAATTTGAAATTAAAAAATTATGAGCATACACATAATAAAACACAATACAAACACCTACTCCATAAATGGAAAGTACATAATAATAGACAATAATGGTAATCCTGTAGTTTCTGAAGATATAGAGCTAACAGATTTAGAAAATAGAGTATTTAACGGATATTTAAAAGCAATTAAAGATGATAATTAAAAATAAAAAATTAATATCAATTTCAGAAAGTGATATAAAAAAAGGTGTACTTGTCATACCTAACAAAGTAACTGAAATAAATGATGAAGTTATATTAGATTTTGATAATTTGGAAAAAGTTATTGCTAAGGGAGTTACAACTATTGGTAATTACAATTTCAGATACTGCAATGCATTAACAAGTATTGATATTCCTTTAGTTACAACTATTGGTAATGACAATTTCAGATACTGCAATGCATTAACAAGTATTGATATTCCTTTAGTTACAACTATTGGTAATGACAATTTCAGATACTGCAATGCATTAACAAGTATTGATATTCCTTTAGTTACAACTATTGGTAATGACAATTTCAGATACTGCAATGCATTAACAAGTATTGATATTCCTTTAGTTACAACTATTGGTAATTACAATTTCTATGAATGCAATGCATTAACAAGTATTGATATTCCTTTAGTTACAACTATTGGTAATGACAATTTCTATGAATGCAATGCATTAACAAGTATTGATATTCCTTTAGTTACAACTATTGGTAATGACAATTTCTATGAATGCAATGCATTAACAAGTATTAAAACAAAAAAATACGATTTAAAAATAAAATGTGTAGATAAAATACCATTTGTGATTGAAAATGAAAAAACCACAAAAGGAATTAAAATATATAGTGGTTTTAATTTTTCAACAATGATTAATAAAAAACTACACAAAGACAGTTGCTATGTTGCTGAAAAGGAAAATTTTACTGCTCACGGTGAAACCATTAAACAAGCAATTTCAGATGTTCAGTTTAAGATAGTTGCTGAAAAATTAAAAAATGAGCCTATAAATGAAGATACTAAAATTACAGTAAAACATTATAGATTAATTACTGGTGCTTGTGATTTAGGGTGTCGTGATTTTATGAGAGAAAATAATATTCCTTTTGTTATTAAAGACGGAAAAACAGTTGAAAAAAAACCTATTAAAGCTAAGGATTTGTTTGAATTAATGAAAACTCAAAAACCTTACGGATTTGAAAAATTTAAACAATTAATAACATTTTAGTTATGAGCATAGCAGTACAAAATAGGAATACAAGTTTTAAAGAAGTTGCAGACAAACTACCAAAGAAAAGAAAGTTAATCTACAACCTAATAAAAGAAAATGAGCCTTGTACTCGTATTGATTTATCAGTTAAGTACAACATACCAATAAATGAGGTTTCAGGAAGATTTACAGAACTTAAAGAGGAGTGTTTAATAGTAGAAGTAGGGAGCAAAACAAACAACATTTCTAAAAAAGAAAACACGACTTACAGAGTAGTAAAATCAAAAGATGAGAGAATTGATTTGGTAAAAAAAAAGATGTCAGGAATTAACAGAAGAAAAATCAAAGTTAGAGGCTGATTTTCACAAAGACTTATCAAAATACACTGTATCAATGATACAAGATAAGATTAAGAGAATTGATAAGGTAATTAATAGAATAGATAGAATAGTTTAAAAATGAAGAGAGATAGCTTTGTTTTTTATAAAAGTTGGCTAAATGTTATTAAGGATTTACCAAAGGATGTTCAATTGGAAATTTACCACGCTATTATGGAATATGCGATTAATGGAAATTTAGTTGAACTAAAACCTATGGCAAAAGTAGCATTTGCTTTTATAAAACAAGATATTGATAGGGATACTGAAAAGTATATATCAATAGTAGAACGAAATAGAGAAAATGGAAAAAAAGGAGGGCGACCAAAAACCCAAAAAACCCAAGTGGTTATTGAAAAACCCAAAAAAGCCGATAATGATAATAATAATAGTAATAATAACGGCGATTTTTCAAACGCCGTATTAACCAACCCTCAATATTTGGAAGTTACAGCTATGCAACTAAAAACAAATACTGATACTATTAAGCATTATTTATCAAAATTTGACAAACATCTTATCCAAATAGGAGAAGTTAAGCAAACAGAAAGGGAGTTTAAACAGCATTTTACATACTGGCTAAACAAACAAGAAATAAAAACTATTGTTCCACCAAAAGCAAGACCTCGCTATGTCTAAAGATGAAAAAATAAAAGATTACGATTTAAACAAATCATTTGAACGTTTAGCTTGGCGATTAAACCCTGATGCAAACGGAAAGACAAAACAGTTTTATCCTAATAAAAATGATTTAAAAGCATTAAAAAACATTGCTGGGTGGATTGACAGGCAAAGAGCTGAAAATATTAAAAACAATCATCTTTTTGCAAAGTTATACATACATCGTTTAAGGGAGATTATCAGAGCCTACAAGTCTGATGTTTTGGAAGATATTAATCAAAAAGAGCTTTCTAAATTATTGAGTTATCCACTTGAATATTTTTATAAAGCATTTCATCAGGATTTGTATAACAACCAATTTGAAAGTGTGCTTTCACGAGCAACGGAAGAAAATAAGGATGTGATTTTTAACGAACTTTTTGAAAGAGAATATACTGAAAAGGTAGTTATAGAGCATTTAAACGAAATGATTGCAGAAGCATTAAACAGATTTAGTTAAAAATGAACAAATTATTAGAAATAGTAAAGACACCTCAAAACACAGGGCAAGAATTTGATTATAGAAAATTTATTGTTTCTAATGAAAAAATCAACAAGGAGGTTGATGATTTCTTAACTGGTAGAATACAGCAAGGTTTTACGATAGGCATTTCTGAATTAGATGATTATTTCGTTTGCAAAAAAAATGAGTTTTATATCCTAACAGGAAAAAAAGGAATGGGTAAAACAACTATAAATCAGGCATTACAGGTTATGCACTCAATAGCAAACAATCTTATTTGGGTTGTTGCTTTTCAGGAAAATAGTTACTGGAGTATGCGACTTAATTACTTGAATTATTTGATTGGCGGATTTGCAAAAGATTGCAAAAACAATGACCCTGAACTATGGAAAAAAGCAAATAAATGGGTAGATGAGCATTTTATTTTCATTGATGTTGAAGATATTAAAACAGCAACAGAAGTAACTAAGAAAATAATTGACAACGGAACTGATGTACACGCTCTATTACTTGACCCTATTAATTCATTTCGTAATGGTTGGCAAGATACAGGAAATGGTTATGCAGATGGAGTTGTAGCAGGAATGGAATTACTAAAATTCAGTCAAAAATATTGTTCAGTTCACATTTCACAACACCCAAATATGAGTGGGCAAAGACAAGACGGAGCAGTAACAAGTTATCAGGGCGAGGGAGGTTGGTTTTTAAATAAAGCGAGTTTTACCTATGTAATTCATAGAAAAAAAGGAAGTAATGAAAATGAATTAATCGTTGAAAATGTAAGAAATAAACATACAGGAGGAGGCGAAACGGAGTTTGAAAATCCAGTTGTTTTATACTGGCACCCTACAAGGATTGATATAGGTATGAGAATGATGTCAGATAGTACGATACAAACAGATGTAATAGGAATGTTGAGAAGAATACACAATCCTTTAAAAGAAGAAATAAGAGAATTAAATAAGGAACTACCAAAATCAAGCATAAACGATGCTTTCGGAGTAGATAACGAAGTGCTTTTTTAGGCGATAATAAATTTAAAACCCACGAATTAGGGGGAATTAAAAAAATATAACAATGGTAATACAAAAATTTAAAGACGCAGTACAAGGATTAGTTATAGCATTTGAAGAAAAACAAGATTTAGATTTTGAGTTTTGGGTTGCAGACGACCCAACAGGAGTAGCGTGTTTTGATAGCACTTATTATTTCCCTCTCGGAGATATATTCTACGACCTTGATAATGAAATTGAAAAAGGAAAAATAATAGAATATCAAGAGTATGTTATGGAGCTTCCAAGCAATCAAAAAGATATTATTAACTATGAAAGTTATTGTACGATAGAAACAGAATATTACAAAGGATTTGGGAAATAAATGAAACAAAACATCTTAAATCAAATAAAAGCAAAAGTTAAAGAGTCAGGAGGTCATAACGGTATTAAAATAACGGAGTTTGGGTATGATTTTAATGAAGTTAAAAAGATTTTAAAGGTATTGAATAAAGAAAATAAAATAAGTGTTAGAGAGGGCGTAAATCAATGGCTAATTTATTTAAAGAAATGAAAGATGAAGATTATAAATATTACAAAAACTACCACGATAATTTGATTACTTTTTTAAGTAACGAAAAAGTAAGTAAAGAATGGTGCTGTAAGATTATTAACGAGATTATTTTGTTAAAGGAATTATTAAAAATAGGCTAAAAATGGAATTTAAAAAACTAAAAGAAATATACATAAATATCTGTAAAGATAATGATGCGTGTATTTCAGAAACAAAAAGAGTATTAAAATCAGAAAACAAAAAAGAATTATTGCAATTTGTAAAGGATAATGCTATTTGGTGTAGAAGTTATAATGCTATTACTATTGAGTTGTTAGATGCTTTTGGGGAGGATTTATGTAATGAGTTAGGTATCTATTACAAAGGAGTTAAAGATAAAATTAAAAACCAAAAAGACTTATTGTTTTTAGGTAATTTCAAATGTAAGATTTTGGATAACTCAACAGTAACAGAGATGTTGGATAACTCAACAGTAACAAAGATGTTGGGTAACTCAACAGTAACAAAGATGTGGGATAACTCAACAGTAACAGAGATGTGGGATAACTCAACAGTAAAAATATACGGAAAACCTGAAAGAGTAAAGAAACAAAAAGACTGTTCACAAATAATAGATTTTAGAAATAAAAAAATCTATGTAGTAAAATCAAAGTTTGAAATTATGGAAGTATAGTAATACAAAGTTAAACAACCTACTTGTCGGTATTGACCTCCCAGACGTCAGGGGCTAAAAAAAGAGTTGATTTAACTGCATAGTGAGAACTAACAGACACAAGTAGGTTTTAAAATAGAAATAGAATGAAAAAGAAATGCTACAAAAGGAACTGCAAACGAAAAGCAGTAAGACAAGACGGAGATAAGAACTTAATGTGTGAAGAACATTTTAAGGAGTTTATAAAAGAAATAACGAAACACAAAATAACAAGGTATTATGAAGTGCCGAGAATTAATGATAAACGGTAATTAACTATGAAAACAAAAGAACAAAAACTAAAAGCAGTAACAGATGATATACGAGCAAAATTACCTCGTTTAATGGAACTTGAAAAAGGGTGTTTGGTTAGAGGTAATTTTGATTTTGAAATTTTAAAAGTAAATCCTCTTAAACATGAGGGCAAAGTAATAAGAAATGATTATTTGTGTTGGAATTTAACTGGAGATTATGAAAGTATAATCTATGGAAAAGGGGTAAATGAGTTATACGAGGAGTATAAAATCCTCGGCAAAGAGCCTACTATTTTAGACTGTTTGGAGTATTTGAACAAAGAAAGTACAGATGTTGTTTATTTAATAACAATGGACGGAGAGTTAGTATCGTATAATAGTAAGACTTATTGCGACTTTGAAAATATAAGCAGAGAGGGTGTTGATATAGATTTATCTAAACCTTTATTAAAAGACAACGAAGAATTAATTAACTTTTTATACGAACTATTATGAAAATATTAATAACAGAAGATGATATTCAAAAATTGAACGGTCTTTTAGTGTTTAAAACATTAAATCCTAAAATAAGTTTAATAAGTGATAAGCGAAATATTCATTTTCTTCAAGAAAAAGGATTATGGAATATTTTTATTACAAGTGAAAATAAGGTAAGATTTTCAACTATGTATATATCTTATGAATACACTTTTGATGAATTTGTAAAGAAGTGGAACGAAGATAAAAGTTATCAATATAGATTACTTACCAAATCTGAATTGATATGGTGGGCTGAACAACAAGCAGAAAGACAAATAGAAATATTTTAAAATGAAACAACTAACAATTAAAGAGATAGCATCTTATTTGCCTTATAAAGTAGAGTGTATTCATAGTAACAATAAAACATATAGAATTGCAGGTGCAGAAGTTAATTATGTTACATTACAACATTTAAAAGATGAAGTTTATAATATAGGTACTGTTTTTAGGTATGAAGAAATTAAGTTAAGGTTAAGAGATTTGTCAAATTTAACAAAAGAGATAGAGTATAATGGAGAAAAGTTTATTCCAATAGAAAAATTAAAAGAAGATTTATGGAGGGATTGGTGTGATAGTTTTGACGAGTATTTAGAGTTCATACACGATGCTAATTACGGTACTTATGCTATCTTACAAGGAAGTTATAGAATTATCCAAAAACTATTAGAATGGCACTTTGATATTTTCAATTTAAGAAAAGACAACCTTTGTGTTTATTATAATGAGGTAAATAAACAATAAGAAGTTAATGTATGTGACATTCTTTTTAAACCTATGTAACATGTAGGTTTTGTTTATTGGGTTTTTTATAGTTTTTCCTAAATAAAACTATTTTTTTAAAAAGTAAATTATGACAAAATTTATAACAATATCAAAATGTTTAAATTGCGGTGTTAATTGGGAGGTAGAAGGATTTATGACTCTTGAAGACCAAATGTATTGTAGTAACAGGTGTAAGGATCTATATGAAAATAAAGATAAGTCAAAGTTTAAAAGATTAAATAAAGAAGATTACATTACTCTTGTATTTAAAGCAAAAGACAGAGAAGATATTAAATTAGATGTAACATTAGAGCAATTTATTGACAATATAGACCCTATTGATATTTTATTTGAAACTTATGAATGTACAGAGTCGAGCTGTCAAGTGAATGGCTTTTGTGAGTGTTTTGAATATGAAGATTATGAATTTTCTCACATATTAATTAACTTAAATAAATAGGAATGGAAAAAATTAAATACTTAATTATAGCATTACTTATAAGTATATCAAGTTTTGCTCAAGACTCAAATCAATATATTATTAAATTTAAACTTAAACAATCAAGATTTAGTTTAAATATTATGAGCCATATTAAAGACCATGTTAACGCAATTGAATTTGAATTTCCAACAGACAAAAAAACATATAATTCTCTTTCAGTTGGAGATAAAATTGTAGATGATTTTAGAGTAGGCTCTTTTATATTTAATAGTACATTTAGTGATTGGCAAATTACAATAGTGGATAAAAGAATAATTTATAACAAGTAAAATTATGGAATTACAAGCACGAGATTTAAGAATAGGAAATTTAGTATTGTATGATAATCAAATAACCAAAATAGAAAGTATAAGAAAAGGGAATACAGATTTTTTAATTGGATTAAAAGATTATGATGATTTAAAATTTCTTAAAGATATACAGCCTATCCCCATAACAGAAGAATGGCTTTTGAAGTTGGGGTTTGAACTTACCGCTAATACATTATACACTAAAAGATTTGATTTAAAAGATAATATGAAGATAGGTTATATCTTTCATAAAGCGAACCCAAAAGAAACAGGTATGAGATTTATAGGACATATTTTCAATGATAAAAAATATGTTCACGAATTACAGAATTTAGTTTATTATTTAACAGGAAACGAATTAAAATTATGAAAACAGTAACAGATTTAAACAGATATTTTGAACTAACAGGAAGAACAGATAGTGAAAGGAAAGAGTTTAAGAAGTAATTTGCTATATTTGTAGATGTTTAATTTTCGAAAAATGGAAAAAAAAGAGATTATAGATACTTTTGAAAAGATATTAGGAAAAGATTTACTAAAAGATATATCTATACAAGATTTTGCAGAGGATTATAAATTAATGCGACAAAGATTTGTAGAAGAACACAAAGAAAGAAGCGAGGATATAAAAAAATGGATAGCAGATGTAGAAGATGATATTCAAAAATCAGAGCATAAAGAAATTTTACAAGAGTTTTTGAAATCAAAACTTGAAAAACTATCTAATTTATAAAATCATTATGTTTCCTATATTAAGAAATTTAGCAAAATTAAAAGAACTTGAATTTAATTTAGAGAAAGACTTAAATGAATTGGCATTTATTTCAAAATTACCTAAAAATATAATAATTGAAGAGATTAAGAAAAGTGGTTATACATTAGAAGAGTTAAAAAACTTTTATTTAAAATATGGAAAATTATTAATTAAAAACAACTCAAATAAAAAAAACTGATTAATAAAAACAAACTTACAACTCACAACCACTCTTATAGGGTGGTTTATTTATTTGTTAAATAATATTTAAAGGTGTCAAATTCAACTGAATTTTAAATAAAAATATATAGTTATAAACATTTTTTGATAGTTTTTAACAATTTTTATTATATTTGCTTTACTAAACCTTTATAAAGCTTTTGTGAAATTTTAAATAAAAGCGTTATATTAAAAATCAATACATTATGCACTCTATTGATGAGAAATATAGTATAATGAAATTTCTAAACCCTATTTTATACATACTTAACAGAGTGGGAAAACCTGTGAATAAATACAATATTCTTAAAATATTATATTTTGCAGACCAAAAATGTTTAGTAAATTATAATCAAAAAGTTACAGAAGATTGGTATGAAAAAAATGAGTATGGTCCTGTAGCATATCACACTTATGATTTATTAAAAGCGGTAGAGGGAAGAAATCAATTTTTACCAGTAGATTTTTTATCTTCTTACCTTAAAAAAGTAGGGAAACATTCATTTAAAGCACTTCAAAAGGTAGATTTAGAAGAATTTACGACTGTTCAAATAGAGTGTTTAAATGAAGCTATTGATGAAAATATAGGATTAAACTTTCAGCAGTTATTAGATAAATCTCACGATGACGCATATAACGTAACAGAAGCATTATATCAAGAAATTGATAAATACGAAATAGCCAAAGCAGGAGGGGCTAATGATGAACAAATAGCCTATATGAAAGAGATGGATAAAATTCAAAATTCAGAATGGGCATAATAAAGGCGGGGGATATTATCCATATTTTCGTAAAGAATACAAAACCTCCAAAGGAAAAGTTTATTATTGTTTTAGGAATAGACGGAAGTAATGTGAGTGTTTTAACGGTATTTATAAATTCTAAAATAAATACAAATGTCTATAGAACACAATATCAGCAAGATTTATGTTATAAAATAAAACAAAGTGATTATCCTTTTTTAACTTATGATAGTTACATTGATTTAAACGCTCCTTTTGAACGTTCTAAAAATGATTTAGAATGGCTTGTCAATAATAGACCTGATGCTAAAAAAGGAAGTTTAAAAAGTGAGCATTTAGAAGATTGTATAAGATTAATTCACACTTCACGAGCAATAAAAGGTAAGACTTGTAAGAAGTTCGGATTTTTCAATTAATCAAAAAAATAACCCAACCTCCCAACGGAGGTTTTTTTATTCCTGATTGTTGGCGAAGTATTTAAACTCTTTTATATCGTTAAAGGTGTGTAGTTTATTATCTATTATAACGTGGATAGTTTTGGTTTCTTTAGTGGAATGGAATAAGTCCTTAATATCTACATTTAAAGTTTCTGCTATTTGTAAAAGTAATTCAGGACGAGGAAAACTTTTACCTTTTACAATGTCTGATATTGCAGGTTGAGAAACACCAACCTTTTCAGCTAACTCTTTACCAGTAATGCCTTTCTCTTTTAAAATATCTTTTAGTCTTAAAATATTCACGTTTAATAATGTTTTAATTATTGTACAAATATATACAAAATAAGTATAACAATAATATTTTATAAAAAATATATATTTTTACCTGTTTATTATGTATTTTTACTTATATTTGTAATATAAAAAATAAGTGAATAGATAATTAACATTAACATAAACATAAATAGGATGAAAGCATTAGAGATTACAAAATTAGAAAGAGTAGAAAATACAGATAAAGAAATGTTAAGTCAAGGTATAGTCGCATTTCAACTTGTGAAATTTGTAGTTAATTTCTTTGGTAATAAAGTTGAAAGCATACTTGATACTAAAATAATGTCAGATGGTAGACAATTTGTAATAGATGGTGATGGTTTTATAGAACAAGGTTTTGAAGTAAAATAATTCTAATAACCTAAGCAAGTTGTAAAAAGGCTTATTATTATGAAAGAAGATAAAAGCGTGTTAATTGATAAAATTTCAATAGAGTTTTATTTAAGTAAAGAAATAAGTGTTTATGATATTCTTGACGCTTTGAACAAAAAATTTAAAAGTATAGATTTCAAAAGAAGTAATTCAGAATATAGATGCGAACAAGGTACAAAGAAAATTTACTTTGAGTATGAATACCCTAATCATAGAAGAATAGAAGAAGATTTTATTCATTATATATGCTGGTTTGACTACTCAGTAAAGCCTTTTTTATATAGAAAATTTGGGCAAAAAATTAAGTTAGCATCAAAATATTAAGAATATTATGAACTATTTAAAATTTTAACGACTAATCAAAACACCAATAACAACTCCAATAGCCACTCCTCCTATTCCGTAAAACCAAGCTCTTTTATTTCTTCTACTTGCTTTAATTATTTCTTCATTCTTTTTATTCAGGATTTTTTGATATTCCTCTATTTGTTCCTCTTTTTTCTCAAGTAGAATATTTGACTTTTCATTTTCCTTTACGTAATTATCCAGCAATAAAGACTTTTCAGCATAACGAACTTGTAAGCTATCTTTTAATCGGACATCTTTCATTATCAACTTAAAGGTTGATTTTTCGATGCAAACCTTATCTTTTGTAATTTGTGATGAAACGCTTAATGTCGTCATCAGTAATATCAGAATTATTAATATCCTTTTCATCTTGTGTCTTTTTAAGGTCTATTTCCTTTGATTTTTTATATACAATTTTAGTCCGTTGCTTATTATTGGAAATAATCTTTTTTACTTCTAATTGCTTTG
>JAGYHQ010000005.1 GCA_018456245.1 Tenacibaculum sp.
TGCTGTGCTGTGCTGTGCTGTGCTGTGCTGTGCTGTGCTGTGCATTTCATTGTAACAATTAACTGCTGTAAAAATACAAAAAAGTAAAGATAAATACAAAATTATTAACCTCTTTTTTATATTACATTACTCGTGGTGCATTTATTTAACAGACATAAAAAAATTTCCGCAATCATACACCTAGCACTTCCTCCTCCATAAGTTTCAATAACTGTTAATGAACTATGTAAAATTTCACAGTGTTTTGTTATTTTATCTATTTGAATATCTGTTAATGAATTATAAGCAGAAGAACTCATTACGAGATACCTTTTTAAATCAGCACCAACAACTTGTAACATATTTCCTGCAAATTTAGTTACTTGCTCTTCAGTAATATCTATAATTTCCTTTCCACTTTCTTTTAAATGATTTACAACCTGTTTTCGTTCTTTTTTATCATCAATAGATGACAAACAAATAACGGCAAATGTTTCAGCAACACACATCATAACGTTAGTATGATAAATTGCTTTTCTCTCACCATTAACAGTTTGATTTGCGTTAAAAACTACAGGAGTAAATTCAAAATCTTCACAAAACTCAATAAATAAACCTTCATCTGCACGAGGTGATAATGCACAGTAAGCCTTACGGTTTTCTCTATCTAAAATCATACTTCCTGTTCCTTCTAAAAACACACCCTCTTCCTCTGCACTTGTATAATCTACAACATTTTTTATTTCAAAACCTTTTTCTTCTAAAATATGTAATACATCTTCTCTACGCTCTAACCTCCTATTTTCAGCAAACATTGGGTATATAGCAACATCTCCATTTTCATGACAAGAAATCCAATTATTAGGAAACAAAGCATCTGGTGTATTAGGCTCTTCAGTATCTTGTACAACAATAACGTTAATTCCTTTTTCTTTTAATTTCTCAACAAAAACATCAAATTCCTGTTGTGCCTGTGCATTAATTGTTGCTGGTAAAATTCCATTTAATTCTTGTTGTTGATAATAATTATTAACAGCCGTTTGTTCATTCATTCTAAAACTAGCAGGACGAACCATTAAAATTGTATTTGTAACCTGTTTCATTAATAAAAATTTATTTTTTTTCGCGAATGTAATTATATTTAATTAAGATTTTGCTTTAAATAACAAAGTGCGAAATCTATTTCTTCCTTTGTTGTTAATTTACTAAATGAAAACCTTACAGAAGTTTTTTCAGTTTCTTGTTTAGGTAAAAATAAATTTAAAACGTGCGACCCTTTATTTCCTCCACTTTGGCAAGCACTTCCACCAGAAACAGCAATACCAGCCAAGTCTAAATTAAAAAGAAACATAGGCTCTTTTATAGGTAATCTTACACTTAAAATGGTGTTTGAACTTCTTTCTAAATCAGAAGAAAGTCCGTTAAACTGAATATTATCATTTAATTTTAATAATTCATTTATAAAATATTTTTTTAACTCTTTTAAATGTAATGTATCTTGGTTTAAATTTTTATACGAAAGTTCCAAAGCCTTTTCCATACCTAAAATAGCGTGTACATTTTCCGTTCCTGAACGCACTCCTTTTTCTTGCCCTCCCCCGTATAATAGTGGCTGAATTTTATGTCCGTTTTTAACATAAACAAATCCTACACCTTTAGCTCCGTGAAATTTATGCGCACTTGAAACAATAAAATCAATAGGATTTTTTTGTAAATCTATTTTATAACGCCCAATGGTTTGAACGGTATCAGAATGAAATAAAGCCTCATGCTTTTTACAAATATTACAAACTTCATTAATAGGTAAAATATTCCCTATTTCATTATTTACCATCATTAAACTAACCAAAGTTTTTTCTGATGATTTTTCTAAAATTTCCTCTAAATGCTGTAAATCAACCGAACCAAATTCATCAATATTTACATATTCTACTTTAATATTATATGTTTTTTGAAGATATTCAACTGTGTGTAAAACAGCGTGGTGTTCTATTTTTGATGTAATTATTTTTTTAACACCTAAATTTACCACTGCATTATTTAGCACTAAGTTATCTCCTTCCGTACCTCCTGAGGTAAAAACAATCTCTTTCGCCGATACATTAAAATGTTTAGCTATATTTTTACGAGCAGTTTCAATAACCGATTTCGCTTTCCTCCCAAACTGATGTGTTGATGACGGATTACCAAAATTACATTGCATTGATTGTTGCATAACATCAATAACCTCAGGTAACATTGGCGTTGTAGATGCATTATCTAAATAAACTGATTTCATAATTATTATTTTATGGATTTTGATAAATATAAACCTCCGTAGCTCCTAATCCGTATTTTTGATACGAAGCATCATAATATTCTACAGGATATTTATTTAACAAGAATTGTAATTCTTGTTTTAAAACTCCCTCACCCACACCGTGTACAAATACTATTTTTGATATTTTTTTACGTATACAATACTCTAGTTTATAACGAGCAGTATCAATTTGAACGGGTAAAATATCATAATTATCCATCCCTTTGGTTGATTTTACTAACTTTTCAATATGCAAATCTACCTCAAAAATAACCTCATTTTTTACTTTTTTAAATTTAGATTTCTTTTTATTTTGAAGAGCAACTTTATCTTTTAAAAAAGCATTATTAATATCTGAAAATTTTGATAATTCATACTGTTCTACTTCAATTTTAACCAATTCAGATGAATAAAAATTATACAACATCCCCTCACTATCTTTAACTGTAACAATGTTATTATTTATTTTGGTTATAAAACCTTTAATAACATCATCTAAAACAGCTACTTTATCTCCTACACTTAAAGACATAACCTATATTTTAAGTTTTTTATCGTAAGGAATTTTACTTAAAACATATTTTATAGCATTAATTCTTGCGTCAGTTTTTCTATTGGCTTTAATTACTTTCCACGGAGCAAATTCAGTATCTGTTTTATCAAACATTGCTTGTTTGTATTTCGTATAATCATCCCACAATTCTTGTGCTTTTTCATCAACAGGAGTTATTTTCCATTGTTTTAATGGGTTTGATTTAATTTCTTCAAAACGACGTGCTTGCTCTTGCTTACCGATAGACATATATATTTTAACCAACCTAATTCCTGAATCTACAATCATTTTTTCAAAATCATTCACATGATTCATAAAAACATCATATTGCTCTTTTGTACAAAAACCATTTACAGGCTCAACAACAGCACGATTGTACCAACTTCTATTAAACAGCACCAATTCTCCTGCCTTCGGGAATTGCTCTACATACCTTTGAAAATACCACTGTGTTAGCTGGTCTTTATTCGGTTTTGGCAATGCTACAATTCTTGTAAACCTTGGGTTAATTCTCTCTGTAATTCTTCTTATTGCTCCTCCTTTACCAGCAGCATCTCTTCCTTCAAAAATTACAATAATACGTTCCCCTTTTTCAATGGCCCACGTTTGCATTCGTATTAATTCTACTTGTAATTTTTTAAGTTTTTTTTGATGATTAACATACCTAACAGCCTTTTCAGGGTTATATGGCTCTTTAGACAAAAGAGCTATTAAACCCTTTTTAGAATTTAATTTATCAACATCTGATTGAGTTAACTTTTTGTTTTTCATCTAATTATCTATTACTTTGTTTATTGACCTGTAATAACGCATAACAACGTTAGGATCAGGTATTAAAATCGTTTTAGCTTCGTCCTTACCTTCATATTTAAATTGAGATAAAACGTGCCTCATTGCTTCAACTCTTGCTACTTTTTTACTGTTTGTTTTTATAATCGTCCAAGGACAATAAGATGTATGCGTTTTACTAAACATCTCCTCTTTATAATGAGTGTATTTCTCCCATAGTTCTTGTCCTTTTTTATCCACAGGGCTAAATTTCCAACGTTTTAACGGTTCTCCTTCTCTTCCCTCAAAACGTCTTAATTGCTCCTCTTTTGATATTGATAACCAAAATTTAATAATAATTACACCATCTTCATATAACATATGTTCAAATTCAGGCACTTGTAACAAAAATTCTTCATACTCTTTTTCGGTACAAAACCCCATAACAGGCTCAACAACAGCACGGTTATACCAGCTTCTATCAAAAAAAACAATTTCCCCTGGGTTTGGCAATTCTTTTATATAACGCTGAAAATACCATTGTCCTTTTTCTACTTCAGTAGGTTTATTTAATGCTACCAAACGTGAAGAACGTGGGTTTAAATGCTCCATAAACCTACGTATATTTCCTCCTTTTCCTGCTGCATCTCTCCCTTCAAAAATTACGGCGACACGTTTTTTATTCGTTGCTATCCAACGTTGTAGTTTTACCAACTCTATTTGAAGATTTCTTAACTCTTCTTCATAGGCTAATTCTCTTTCTATATGTTTAAAAAATACTTGTTTTTTATTTATTAAACTTATTAATTCTTCATTAGTTTTTATGCTTTCATAATCCTCAATAGTTAATTTTGATGATTTTTCCATATCGTATGTATTAAAACTTGACTAAAGTAAAAAATATAATGATTATTTAAACAAATTTTACAATTAATTAACCTTTTTTACTTTTCATTAAAAGATAAACTGAAAGTTTTAATAAATAAATTTTAATTATAAATAAAATAAAATATCTTTGTAGGTCTAATTTTAGAAAGAAGAAAAATGAAATTTATAGTATCTAGTTCACAATTATTAAAACAATTACAAGTTTTAGGAGGGGTAATAAACAGTAATAATACTTTACCTATTTTAGATAATTTTTTATTTGAATTATCTGAAAACACATTAAAAGCATCAGCTTCTGATTTAGAAACAACAATGACTGCTACTATTGAAGTTGAAAGCAATGACACAGGTTCTATTGCAATAAATGCAAGATTATTATTAGATACTTTAAAAACATTTCCTGACCAACCTTTAACAATAAAGACTGAAGGAGAAAACACAATAGAAATTAGTTCAGAACAAGGTAAATATGATATGGCTTATTTTAGTGCTGAGGAATTTCCTAAAGCTGTAGAATTACCATCACCAAGTAGTACAGAAATACCTGCAAACGTATTAGGAACAGCAATTTCTAAAACAATATTTGCTTCAGGTAATGATGATTTAAGACCTGTTATGAGTGGAGTTTTCTTTCAATTTAACTCAAAAGAATTAACATTTGTTGCTACTGATGCACACAAATTAGTAAAATATACACGTACAGACATAACTGCTGATAAAAATGCAGAATTTATAATGCCTAAAAAACCTTTAAATTTATTAAAAGGCGTTTTAAGTAATACTGATAGCAATGTACTTATTGAGTACAATGACTCTAACGCAAAATTCACTTTTGATTCTTTAGTTTTAGTTTGTAGATTAATTGACGGTAAATACCCTAACTACGAGGCTGTAATACCAAAAGAAAACCCTAATAAATTAACTATTGATAGGGCTTCTTTCTTAAATTCAGTTCGTCGTGTTTCTATATTTTCAAGCAAAACAACTCATCAAATACGTTTAAAAATGGCAGGTACCGAGTTAAATATTTCTGCAGAAGACGTAGATTACTCAAACAAAGCTGATGAACGTTTAGTGTGTGATTATCAAGGAGATGATTTACAAATTGGTTTTAACTCTCGTTTTTTAAGTGAAATGTTAAATAATTTAAGCTCAAACGATGTTCAAATTGAAATGAGCTTACCAAACCGTGCAGGTATATTAACCCCTATTGACGGAACCGATGAAGGTGAAGAAATTTTAATGTTGGTTATGCCTGTAATGTTGAATAATTAAGATAAAAACATCAGTTAAACAGCTAAACAAAGCTCTATTTTTTAATTATTAATGAGGTTAACAAATGTGATTTTATCATATATTGTTAATATCTTTATGCAAATAAAATAATAAATTATTGTAAATTTACGGCTATAAAATACAAAACTATAATGGGTAAAATAATAGCTATTGCAAATCAAAAAGGAGGAGTTGGTAAAACAACTACATCAGTAAATTTAGCTGCTGCTCTTGGGGTATTAGAAAAAAAAGTATTATTAATTGATGCTGACCCACAAGCAAATGCTACGTCAGGGCTAGGAATTGATGTTGAAAGTGTTGAGCAAGGAACATATGAAGTGTTGGAACACTCTGTATCTCCAAAAGATGTAATTATTGAAACTAACTCACCTAATGTAAGCCTTATTCCTGCTCACATTGATTTAGTTGCCATTGAAATTGAATTGGTTGACAAACCTGAAAGAGAATATATGCTAAAAAAAGCATTAAAAGATATTAAAGACGAATATGACTATATTCTTATTGATTGCGCTCCTTCATTAGGTTTAATTACACTAAATTCATTAGTAGCATCAGATTCAGTTGTTGTACCTATTCAATGTGAATACTTTGCCTTAGAAGGATTAGGAAAATTATTAAACACCATTAAGAGTGTACAAAATATACACAACAAAAGTTTAAGTATAGAAGGCTTACTTTTAACTATGTATGATTCTCGTTTACGTTTATCTAACCAAGTAGTTGAAGATGTTCGTAAACATTTTAGCTCAATGGTATTTGACACAATTATACATAGAAATGTTCGTTTAAGTGAAGCACCAAGTTATGGAGAAACCATAATTTCTTATGATGCAACAAGTAAAGGAGCTGAAAATTACATTCATTTAGCAAATGAAATTATAAAAAAACACAAATAAAGGTTTAGCAAAAGAAGATGGCAAAAGCGAAGAAAACACAAAGAATGGGGCGTGGTTTAGGAGCAATTTTAAACAACATAAACGTTGATGATATTAAAACTGCTGATGATAAAGGTGCTGATAAATTAGTTGGAAGCATTGTAGAAATTGATATAAATAAAATTGAAGTAAACCCGTTTCAGCCAAGAACACATTTTGATGAAAATGCCTTACAAGAATTAGCTAACTCTATTAAAGAATTAGGTATTATTCAACCAATTACGGTTAATAAACTTGATAGTGGTAATTTTCAATTAGTATCAGGGGAACGTCGTTTTCGTGCATCAAAATTAGTAGGTTTAAAAACCATTCCTGCCTATATTCGTATTTTAAATGACCAAGCAATGCTTGAAATGGCATTGGTTGAAAATATTCAACGTCAGGATTTAGATCCTATTGAAATCGCTTTGTCTTACCAACGTTTAATTGATGAAATTAACCTAACACAAGAGGAATTAAGTGTTCGTGTTGGTAAACAACGTTCAACAGTAACTAATTATTTACGATTATTAAAACTAAACCCTATCATTCAAACAGGAATGAGAGATAATTTTATTTCAATGGGGCACGGTAGAGCCTTAATTAATGTTGAAAGCCCTACCGACCAAATAACTATTTACGAAAAAATATTAAGAGATAAATTATCCGTTAGGCAAACAGAAGTTTTAGTTAAAGAACTTAAAGATGGTAAGTTTGTTAAAAACCAAGCAAAAAATAAAAAAGAATTGCCATTATACGTAACAGAAAATTTGGACAAAATTAATAGTTTCTTTGGTAAAAAAATAAACGTAAAAGTAAACGATAAAGGAAAAGGAAGTATTTCTATTCCTTTTGATTCTGCAGAAGATTTTAACCGAATAAAAGACCTTTTAAAGTAATTGAAAGATTCTAAAAAACACATATTATTTACTATATTATTAGTAGCTTTTAGCTTTACAGCCTTTTGCCAAAAGGATTCTGTTTCTGTTAATAAAACGCCTTTACAAATAAAGTACAATCCTCTTTCCCCCTCAAAAGCAGCATTTTATTCTGCTATTTTCCCTGGGGCTGGGCAAATTTATAACAATAAATATTGGTGGCAATTACCTGTAATATATGGCGGATTAGGAACAAGTATATATTTTTATATTGATAATAACAAAAATTACCATAAATACAGAAATGCTTACAGACTCAGAAAAGCTGGACTACCTGATGAATTTACCGATGCCCAAGGAAGGCAACTAATTTCAAACGCAGGATTAGAAAATGCCCAACGCCAATTACGAAGAAATAGAGATTTATCTCTTTTATCGGCAGTATTAATTTATGCTTTACAAATTGTTGAAGCCAGTGTAACAGCACATCTTTTACAATTTGACACCAACGATAATTTATCATTAAAGCCAACATTAATTCCAAACGAGAATTTTAATGAACTTCCAAAAGTTGGTTTATCAGTTAAATACAATTTCTAAATAAAAATAACATTACTTAGTTACAATAGAATAGGAAAAAAATTAATTAAATTTGTTTTTTATGTAACACTTTTTTAATCTATTTTTACATAAAAATATATCTAAATATGTCACACGATTTAAGTGATTACAGAAAAACATATCAAAAAGAAGAATTATTAAAGGAAAATTGCCCTGAAAATCCTATAGAATTATTTAGAGATTGGTTTTTAACTGCAGATTCTTCAGAAACTGTTGATGAAGCCAATGCTATGACTATTTCTAGTATAGGACTAGACGGATTTCCTAAAAACAGAGTAGTTCTTTTAAAAAAATATACGTGGGAAGGATTTATTTTTTATACAAATTATAACTCAGAAAAAGGAAAAGCTATTGGGCAAAATAATAATGTTTGTTTATCTTTTTTTTGGGCAGGATTAGAACGACAAATAATAATAAAAGGAAAAGCAGAGAAACTTCCTGAAAACCTATCAGACGGGTATTTTGAATCTCGCCCAAAAGGGAGTAAATTGGGTGCTTGGGCTTCTAATCAAAGTGAAATAGTTAAATCTAAAGAAATTTTAGACCTACAATTACAAAAATTTGAAGAACAATTTAAAGGTAAAGAAATTCCTCGCCCTAAACATTGGGGAGGATATATAGTAAAACCAATCTCTATTGAATTTTGGCAAGGAAGACCAAATAGAATGCACGACAGAATTATTTACACCTTAAATGAAGATTTTTCTTGGAAAATTAACAGATTAGCTCCTTAATTTTATATATTTGAAACTATATTAATTTTAAATGAAAACAATATACATAGTTCGTCATGCTAAATCATCATGGGAATACACCAGTATAAAAGACCATGATAGACCATTGAAAGAAAGAGGTATTAACGATGCTCATCTTCTTTCAAAATTTTTAGCTAAAAAAATTAGTCGCCCTGATGTTTTTATATCTAGCAGTGCTAATAGAGCTTTGCATACAAGTATTATTTTTTGTGAAAAATTTGGTTATCCGTTGGCTAACCTTCAAATAAACAAACAGCTATATAGTTTTAGTGATGGTTATTTAGTAAAAACAGTAAAAGCATTAGATGATTATTTTGACAGTGCTATCATTTTCAGCCATGACCACGGAATTAATACCTTTGTAAATAAATTTGGAGATAAACCTATTTCTCACGTTCCAACTTGTGGAATAATTGGTATTAAGTTTAAAGAAAAACATTGGAAAAATATTAAAAAAGGGAATACAATATTATTTGATTACCCTAAAAATCATAAATAATTTTTTATAAAAATTTAAAAGGTACGTTATATTGGAAATAAGGAAATATGGAGCTATTGACATTGGTTCAAATGCAATTCGTTTGCTAATAGCCAACGTAATAGAGCAAGAAGGCAAAAAAACATTATTCAGAAAATCATCATTGGTAAGGGTTCCTATTCGTTTAGGAGCCGATGTTTTTACATCAGGAAATATTTCAGAAGAAAATATCACTAGAATGGTTGATGCTATGAAAGCATTTAAATTGCTAATAAATGTACATAAAGTAGAAAAATATAAAGCTTGTGCAACTTCTGCTATGAGAGAAGCTTCTAATGGATTAAAAATAACTACCAAAATAAAAAAAGAAACAGGTATTAATATTGATATAATAGATGGAGAAAAAGAGGCTACTATTATTTCTTCTACTGACCTTAAAAAACTAATTAAATCAAAAGAATCATATTTATATGTAGATGTTGGTGGTGGTAGCACCGAGTTCACTATATTTTCTAAAGGAAACGTTATTAATACAAAATCTTTTAAAATAGGTACTGTTCGTTTACTAAACAATAGTAAAAAAGAAAATAAAGTAATGTTTGAGCAAATGGAAGAATGGATTGAACGCAACACCAAAGGGTTAAAAAAACTTTCTTTAATAGGTTCTGGAGGAAATATTAATAAAGTTTTTAAAATGTCAGGACGAGAAATTGACAAACCTCTATCCTTCTCTTATATGAATTCTCAATATAAACACCTAAAAAAAATGAGTTATAAACAACGAATTTTAAAATTAGGATTAAACCCCGACCGTGCTGATGTAATTATTCCTGCAATGAAAATATACCTTTCTGCAATGAAATGGAGTGAAGCTAAAAATATTTTTGTCCCTAAAATAGGTTTATCAGACGGAATTATAAAAAGTTTATATAATAATTTAATTTAAACATTCTTAATTCTTACAAAAAGTCGTATATTTGTAGACGAAAGAGTTCTTTTCTTACAAGAAATTAAGAAGAACTTTGGGTATTATTAAAATTAAATAAAATTATTATGAAAAAATTGTTACTTTCCGGGGCTATGCTAGCTTTAGGATTTAATGTTATGGCTCAAGATTTGCCAACCAATGCCGAACCAGGTAAATGTTATGTGCGTTGTAAAACTCCAGATGTATGGAAAAATCAAGATGTTACTATAGAAGTTTCTCCTGCTTACAAAAGAATTGTTACTCACCCAGCACAGTATAAAACTGTTACAGAGAGAGTTTTAATTGATGAAGGTGGACAAAAATTAGTGATTGTTCCTGCAAAATACGAAACTCAAACTTTTAATATCGTTACTCAAGAAGCTTCTCAGAGATTAGAAAAACGTTCTACTCCGTCATCTGTTGCTACAGAAACTATTGTTACTCAAGAAGCTTCTCAAAGATTAGAAGTGGTTCCTGCAAAATATGAAATGAGAGATGTAGTAGTTACTGTAAGTGAGCCTTATAAAAGGTTACAAGTAGTTCCTGCAAAATACGAAATGAGAGATGTAGTAGTTACTGTAAAAGAAGCTTCTCAAAGATTAGAGGTAGTTCCTGCAAAATACGAAATGAGAGATGTAGTAGTTACTGTAAAAGAAGCTTCTCAAAGATTAGAAGTGGTTCCAGCTACTTATGACTATGAAACTATTTCATACAGAAAAAAAATAACAGGTTCTTCTTTAAAAGTTATACCTGCTTCGTTTAGAAATGAGAACGAAACTATTGAAGTTAGAGCTAAATCTGCTAAATGGCAAATGAGTGAAAAAGCTCCTGATTGTACTTCTGATGATCCTAACGATTGTCGTTACTGGTGTTACAAAGAAGTGCCTGCTCAATTTACTTCAATAACTAAAACTGTATTAGATAAAGATGCTACTGTTGTTTCAACACAAGGTAAATGTAGTGAAGGATCTAACGACCCAAGTTGTTTTGGAACATATAGAAAAAGAGTTATGAAAACTCCTCCAACTACTAGAGTTATAGAAATTCCTGCAGTAACTAAAGTAGTTAAGAAAAGAGTTATGGTTGCTCCTCCAACTACCAAAGCTGTAAATATCCCTGCAGTAACTAAAGTAGTTAAGAAGAGAGTTATGGTTACTCCTCCAACTACTAGAGTTGTAACAATTCCTGAAGTTACTACAACTGTTAAGAGAACTGTTGTTGATACTCCAGCTACGACCAGAGTTATAGAAATCCCAGCAGTAACTAAGGTTATTAAGAAAAATGTTATGGTTACTCCTCCAACTACTAGAGTTGTTGAAGTACCTGCTGTGACTAAAGTTATTAAAAAGAGAGTTATGGTTACTCCTCCAACTACTAGAGTTGTAACAATTCCTGAGGTAAAAACTACAATTAAGAGAACTATTCCTGGTTCTGACAAAACAGAAGTAGTTTCTATTCCTGAAGTTACAACAACAATGAAAAAAGTAGTAATGGCTACACCTCCTACAACTAAAATTGTAAAAACAGATGCTAGTTACTCAACTATAAAGAAAACTGTATTAGATAGAGATGCTTATTCTGATGTGACTGATGTACCAGCTAAATACAAAACTATTACAAAAGAAATATTAGTAAGCAAAGGAGGATTAACTTCTTGGAAACCTGTAGATTGTAAACAATTAGAAGCTACTCCATTACCAATAAACTGGAATTTAGGTAGTTCTACATTAACAGCTGGAGCTAAAAGAATTATTGACGCTCGTTTATTACCTATCTTAAGAGAAGGAGTTGCTGTTGCAATAGAATCTCATACAGATTCAAGAGGTTCTAAAACTGCTAACCAATCTTTATCTGAAAGAAGAGCAAGATCAGTTGTTAATTATTTAGTTTCTAGAGGAATTAATCCAAGCTTATTAACAGCAAAAGGTTATGGTGAAAACAGATTAACGAACAGATGTGCTGACGGTGTAACTTGTACTGAAAGAGAACACGCAGCAAACAGAAGAACTACATTTAGAGTTATAAGCCAAAAATAATTTTAAATAGAATCTTTAAAAATAACAAAGCCGAGCTTATAGCTCGGCTTTGTTATTTTTAATATCATATTTATGTTATACATCAACGTAAATAAAAACTTCCTTGGATAATCGCCAATCGTAACTATTACTATTTTTTGTTAAATCCTAATTCATTACTCCACAAAGCCGATTTTGGTTGTTCATAATTCAATAATGGCTCAATATTTTTAACAACTTCAATTTCCGGATGTATGCTTTAAAAATATTTTCATTAAATAAAACAATATTATCCTATTAATTATTTTCAGAAAAATGATAAAAAAATCCGTTTAGAGTTTTTTATCATTTGTCCCAAAGCGTAAATGCCATTCCGTAATTTTACAGAGATTATTCTATTTTGTTTCCAAACTAAACTTTTTGGTTTCTTCATAATTCTCCCATTTTTATAGATGCTCGGCGTCTAACATATTCATTATCATCATTCATAAATTTTTCTAATAGCAATTTTGCGACTTCTTTATTTTCTAATTTATCAAGTCGTGTTGCTATTTGCCATTTTGCATCTTTCTCACCAAATTCAAACGATTTATTTGCCAATAATTCCAAAGAGTTAGGTTGTTTTTCTGAAATTTCATCAATAAATGTTTCACATTCGTTATCTCTAGCAACTAAATATAAAACCAATTTTACATCCTCTTCACTCCATTTTACATGGGTTATAGTTTCTATAAATTCAATAAATAAATCTCCAAGAATATCCCAGTCATCATATAAACACTCCCACTCGCCTAATCTTTCAGACTCTGGAATTTCACTATAATTTTTAGACCAAATTTTAAATTTTTCTATTTCTTTTTTCAGTTCTTGGTTCATTCAAAAATTATTTAATTTAACTTTTACTCTAATTTTGGAATAAACTCTATATCTTTAATCCTTACAGCTCCTCCTTTCATAACGCAAACAATAGCGTATGCACTATCACTATTTTTTAAATCTTTTTCCATTTGTAAAGCTTTATCTTTTGGCATAAAATAGGCATCTATACCAAAATCATAACGAAATTTTTGCTTTCCTTTTAAATAGATTCCATTATCAGGTTTCTCTTTTACAACTTCCTTTAATTTATATATATTATTGCTATCTTTTTCTAAAATGGCATAAACCGTTTTTCCGTACCAACTATCATTTTTAGGCTTTCCAAAATTATAATCCAACTTAACATAATTTCCTCTTAATAAATCACGAGGATCGTAAAGGCTAACTTTAAGTTTTATTTCCTCGCCAAAAAACAACGGAGCAAGCCCATAAACAATCATTCCTAAAAGGAAAATAACTTGTGTTATTATTGCACCTAATATTAATTTATTTCTCATTTTTACGTCTCTTAAAGTTAACAATTAATATAATTACCCCAAAAACTAAGAATAACAAACTCGCGCCGATATAATCGCCAATAAGGTCAATATATCTAATCAATGCCACTATAAATATGATTGTTAGCCCTAATAACAATTTGTCTTTGTTTATTAATAACACTCCAAAAAGCACACTTAATACTGAAAAAACTATACTTGAATACGTCCAAACAGGAGTAATAAAAGGCAGGAGTAATAAAACTACTGATGCAATAGCATAATATTTATTCTTCATTTTCCAAGAGAAAAATAAAGACATTAAACAGAATGCTACACTATAATAAAAAATAGTTGATGAGAAAACATCTAATTTTTCAGAATCTCCAAACCAAAAGACATTAGAAAACAAACAAACTATAAAAACACTTACTATAGTAATATATGCTAATTTTGAAAATATATTTGCGGTGCTAATTTTTCCTTTTTCTATAAGTGTGCCTTCCAAAGAAAGTATTAAAAGGGAGTAAGAAAGTATATTTGAAATATAAACAGATAAATCAGCATTATTAATATTTGTATTAACATGCTTTGATAATATATATGCATATACCAATATCGGCATAATAAAACTCAACAATCGTGATTCCTGTTTATATAGAGATATTACTCCTATGATCAAAAATATAAGATAAATATCAGTATTACCCCCCATATCAAAAGCAGTAAAATACCAAATAGTTGCTATAATTAAGGATTGCCCAATAAGTAAACTTTTCCTTGTACATAAAGACATCAACATTGCTCCAATAGTCCAAAATAACAATCCAGCTGATATATTTTCACCAAGATGATAAGTTTGAGATATTAAGGCAATTGCACCACCAAAACACAAATTACCCAGAAAGAAAAAGGCAGTACCTCGATTTTCTTTACCTTTTTTTACCCAATAATATCCTGCGTAATTAACACCTACAACAACAGCTAAAACAGTAAATAATCTTATAAATTTAGGTATGCTATCCCAATTTGCGCCTATTAAAACAATAAATGAAAGACCCAAAAAGAGAAAGGCTATAATCTGTAAAATAGAACTTTTTTTATCTTCTTTGTTTAAGTCAATATTATAAAGAGAAGCAATTTTTGTAGCCGTATCTCTATTAATAATATTTTTATCTTGCCATTTTAGTATCTCTTTTTTTAAGAAGTTATTAAATATATTCATATTATTAAATTTTTTTCTTCTTTTTATTTACAAAAAACCATATTAGACAGATAAGTACTAACAACACATAAGCTCCAAGTGAAATATTACTTCCTAATTCAATCACGGTAGGCTCAAATTTAAACTCAATTTTATGTTTTCCTGTGGGAATTTCCATTCCTCGTAATACATAATCCGTTTGATAATATGATGTTTGTTCTCCATCAATATAGGCTTTCCAACCGTGTTGATAATAGATTTCAGAAAAAACTGCAAACTCTTTTCCTTTGGTATTCGTTTCATAAACCAAATGATTTAGCTTGTATTTAGTAAGTTTAATTGTTGCTAAACTATCTGGTTCAACATCAAAATAAAAACGTTTTGCAAACCTTGGTCTTTTTACTATTGCTGTTTCTTTGGTGTTAATTTCACTTAATTTTTTCATTTCATCATCTGATGAACTTGCCACCACAACCTCATCAACAAACCACGCATTTCCGTTAGCCTCCGTATTTAATTGCACTTGATTTGCACCAACAATGACATATTTTACATTAAGCATATTCAAAATTTGCGAATTTTGATTTTCTCCACCAAACTGATAATCAAACAATTCTTGATAGCGTTTCATTTTTGCCGCGTGATAACCACCAATAGAATTATGAAAATAGGCTGTTCGTGCCTCATTCATAAAATTAGTTGTAAAATTCGCTACTCGAAAATGCGATTTATCTTCCATAATATCTTTATCTATCTGCGTTGCTACAAACGGAACTTGCACTTTTCGTGGCGAAGTAAAATCATCTTTATTCACATATCGCATATCCACAGAAACCAAATCAAACAGAATTAAAGCACCTAAAACTAACAATAAAGAAACTTTTTTAAGTTTATTTTTTAGGAAGAAAAATAACACTCCTACCGAAAGCACTACGAAAATAACTGAACGCAAACTATCCCAAAATAACATTGATTTTCTATCGGAAATCAAGGCATCAACCAAGGCTGGAAGTTGTTGATATTGTGCATCTCTAATTCCCTCAAAAGTTGAAGACATATAAGCCATTCCAAAGCCTAAAACAACCAATCCTACAAAAGAAATAACCGCATTTTTTAAGGCTTTTTGCTTGTTTTCGTTTAAAATTTCGGTAGAAAAGAACTCTTTTAAACCTAAAATTCCGAGTAACGGAACGCACAATTCGGCAATCACTTGAATTGATGATACGGCACGAAATTTATTGTACAAAGGCACATAATCAATAAAAAAGTCGGTTAAAAAGCCGAAGTTTTTACCCCAACTCAACAAAATTGAGAAAATTGTCGCTGAAACAAGCCACCATTTTAATTTTCCTCGCACTAAAAATATTCCTAAAAAGAATAAGAAAAATACAACTGCTCCGATGTAGGCAGGTGCCTCCACAATCGGTTGTGTTCCCCAATAGGTTAAGACTTGCAAGGCGTATTCTTTGGCTGTTCGTGGGTCGGTATTTTGTGCTAAAACTTTATAAAAATTAGAATTTTCATCTAATTTTTCAACTGTTCCTCCTCCCATAAAACGAGGGATTAACAAATTAAAGGTTTCTAATTTTCCATAACTATATTCGGTAATGTAATCTTTGTCTAATCCCTTAGTTACTTGCTTTGGCGAGCCATCAGGATTAAATGTTAATTCTGATTTTCCTCTGTTACTATAATTTGCATATTCGGCAGTTGCCATTAATCGTGTGGCATTCATTCCTATTCCGATGAAAATTGCCAATAACAATACGCTAACTTGCTTAAATAATGGCTTTAATTCTTTATTTTTTATAGCATAAATAAGTTCTACAATCCCTAAAATTAACAAAATAAACCCAAGATAATAAGTCATTTGCAAGTGGTTAGCGTAAATTTCCAACGCCATTGCAAGTGCTGTAATGACAAATCCTACTAAATATTTTTTTCGGAATACATATAAAAATCCTGCTATAACCACTGGCATATAAGCGATTGCGTGTGCTTTGGCATTGTGTCCTGCTCCAAAAATAATGATTAAATAAGTAGAAAAACCAAAGGATAACGCACCCAAAATTGCTAATTTCCAATCGGTTTTTAAAGCCATTAAAAGCAAGAAAAATCCTATAAAATATAAAAATAAATAATCGGCTGGACGTGGTAAAAATCGCAAGGCATTATCTACATATCGCATAAAATCGTTTGGATAATAAGCACTTACTTGATAGGCTGGCATTCCACTAAACGCATTACCGAGCCAATAAGGCTCTTCGCCATTGTGCGTATTTCGGTAATCAACAATTTCTTTTGCCATTCCCGAAAATTGTGTGATGTCACTTTGTTTTATTTGTTTTCCGCTTAAAACAGGATAAAAATATAAAAGTGAGACAATGGTAAACAAAATTATCCCAAAAATATAGGGAAACAATGAATGAAATATATTTTTTTGATTAATCATTTTCATATTCAAATAATTTTCATCAAAGATAATTGATTTTTTAGAATCTTATAGGTGTTTAAGAAAGCCTATTTTACCATAAATATGTTTTTAGGCATATACTACAATAAGAATTAATATATAAAATTCTTAAAGATATTATCTTTCTTTTATAAAAAGAAAAGCAAAATAAGTTGAGGAATAATAACTCTAAGGAGCATAGTCAACGGAAATACAGTGGTGTATTTTACCGCTGGTGTTGGATTGTCACTCGTTTCTTTTGAAAAAGCCAAAGCAGTAGCCGAAGTAACCGAACCTGATAACAATCCGACCAAAGTAAAGTAATTTAATTTAAAGTACCATCGTCCAATGATACCCACAATAAGAAGAGGGAGTATTGTTATAATTGCACCGTAAAGTATCCAAACATAACCTCCATCTAACAGTATGCTAACAAAGTTTTTACCTGCTGAAAGCCCTACACAAACAAGAAACATTGCAATACCTATTTCACGAAACATTAATGTAGTACTGGCAGGATTATAAATAATGATTTTATACCTTGCACCAAAATTACTTATAAAAATTGATGAAATTAAAACACCTCCAGAAATACCTAATTTCATTGCCTGTGGCACACCTGGTATGGTAAAGGAAATACTACCTAAAATCACTCCCAAAGCAACACATAAAAAAATATTAAATAAATTAGGAGTATCAAGTGTTTTAAGTGAATTTCCAAGTACTTCTTTTACTCTCATCAAGGCTTTTTCCTCTCCAACAACGGTTACTCTATCTCCAATTTGTATTTTTAAATTAGGAGTTGCAATAATATTTAATCCCGCACGATTAATACGACTAATATTTACTCTATAAAGATTTCTCAAATTAAGTTGTCTAATGGTTTTTCCATTAATATTTGGTTGTGAAACGATAAGACGGCGTGATACAATTTGCGAATTGAGTTTTGCCCAATCCTTGTGGGTCATTTCTATTCTATTTCCAATTAAAGTAGTAATAACACCTATATTTTCTTCATTAGAAACTATTAAAATTTTATCATTTTCATTTAAGATTGTCTCAGATTTAACCATCTCTATTTGCCCCGTATTAAAATACTGTATACGAGAAATAACAAAACTACCTTTAATAATGCTCTGTATATCTACAATATTTTTTCCAAATATTTGAGGATTTACAACTTCCAATGAATATACCTTGGCCTCTATACGATTTGAATTTTGAGCCTTAAGTAACTCTTCTTCTTCTTGCTTATAATTAATTTTGAAAATCCAACGAATTAATCCAAAAACTATAATAATTCCGGTAATAGCCATTGGATAAGCTACAGCATATCCCATTGCAATAGAAGAATTACTATGTCCTATAATAGATTTATAGGTTTCTTGTGCTGCTCCTAATCCTGGGGTATTGGTTACTGCTCCAGACATTATTCCTACCATAACTTCAATAGGTGTGCCACTAATAATATGAATAAGATAGGTAATAATAACACCTAAAAAAACGACAGATACTGCAAGAATATTGAGTGTAATTCCTCCTTCCTTAAAGGAAGCAAAAAAACTAGGCCCTACTTGCATTCCTATTGCATAGATAAACATTACCATCGAGGCTTGTTTAATGAATTGCAGTGTCGGCATATCAATCTCAAGCCCCAAATGCCCAAAGAAAATACCTGCAAATAAAACCCAAGCTACCCCTAGTGAAACACCAAATATTTTAATTCTCCCCAAAACAATTCCAACACAAAGAATAAGAGATAAAATAAGAATTGTATGTGCTACACTACCTGTAGAACTGAATAGCTCGTATAAAGAACCCATAATTTTTTGTCTAAAAATAAATGACTATTTTTTGGGTCACAAATGTATAAAATAATTACTGTTTAAAATGAAAATAACTAAAAAACATAGCCTTAAAATAACAATATTATAACCGATAGCACACCAC
The DNA here is from genome assembly GCA_018456245.1 of Tenacibaculum sp. Taxonomy (GTDB): domain Bacteria; phylum Bacteroidota; class Bacteroidia; order Flavobacteriales; family Flavobacteriaceae; genus Polaribacter. The sequence goes on from JAGYHQ010000005.1 coordinate 19,373, forward strand.
AAAACATGTTGTTATAAAAAATATTTTATCACTCAACCTCTTCAAAATCAACATATTCACCCACATCATTATTTGATTTATTAATGTTATTTGGCTTTTTATCAATAACCACTTCCCCTTCTTTTACCTCTGGTTGTTGATTATTTTGATATTGCTGTTGTGCTTTTTGTTGCATTTTATCAACTGCTTTCTTAATTAAATAAGGAGCAAATATTCGTATTAATACTTTTACTACATAGTAAATTAAAACTATATACAATAATGTTTTTAAAAAAACCATAAATTACGCTTGTTTTATTAATTATACTGTAAAAAACAATTCAAAAGTAACAATTTGAAATAAATTGATACGTTAATAGTTTAATAAATATAAATTATTATTTTTACTTTTTTATAAAAAGCTATAATCACTTTACAATGTTTAAGAAGTTTGTTATTTTATTTTTAATCTGTTTTCCCTTTTTAATGAAAGCCCAGTATACTGAAATTATAAATTCTAATCGCCCCGGGTTCTCTGAAAGTCCGTTTAGTGTTGGTACAGGAATTTATCAATTTGAAACTAGCTTATTTCTAAGAAAAGACAAAAGTGTTCCTATTTTTAGCAACCCTCAATCTTTAGGTATAAATTTTCATTTTAGAACAAGCTTTTTATTTGAAAGATTAGAACTTAATGTTACAACATCATTACAAAATGATAGAATTTCATTTAAAAATGTATTTGAATCTTATAAAACAGAAACAGGTTTAGGAACACTTACTTTGGCTGCTAAATATTTAGTTTACAAACCTAAATATACTGATAAAACCAAAGAAATTAGAAGTTGGAAAAAACGTTTTTCTTTTGATTATAGACGACTAATCCCTAACATAGCAGTTTATGCTGGATATAATTTAGGAAACACTTTAAACAATCCTCATAAACACGGTGGAAACACTAAAAAATTAGGAATTCTTTTACAAAATAATTTTTCAAATCAATTTAATGTAATTACCAATTTTTATTACAATTATATGGGTAGCAAAACCCCTGAATATTCTTACGTAATAACGGGTACATATAGTTTTAATGAAAAATGGTCAGTCTTTATAGAACATCAAGCTATGTTCAGTAAAATTGAAAAACATAATAACATAGGTGCTGGAGTTACCTACTTGTTTAATGATAATTTACAATTTAATACAAATTTTCGTGAAAATTTCAGAAATGAAACAACAGGGTATTATGCAGGTATTGGAGTTTCATACCGTATAGACAAACATATTGATGACTACGTAGAAACCAAAGATTTTAATGAATTTGGTGAAAGAATTATAAAAAAAGAAACTCACAATAAAGGTTTCTGGGATAAGTTATTTGATAGTGATAAAAAAGAGAAAACTAAAAAACTATCAAAAAAAGAAAAACGTAAAAAAGAAAAAATTGAGTTAAAGAAAAAGAAGGAAGCAGAAAAAAGATTAGAAAAAGATTTAGAAAGACAACAAAAAGAATTAGACGAGTTAGACGAAGAATTGAGAAGATTAGACGAAGCCTTAAAAAAAGAAAATAAAGATTAATATTTATCAGAAATAAACATTATGATTAAATTAGAAGAAGTAAAAAATGAAAAAGAATTAAAAGAGTTTGTTAAATTTCCTTTTTCACTTTATAAAAATAACAAATGTTGGGTTCCACCTTTAATAAAAGATGAAATTAAAAGTTTTAAAAAAGATAAAAATCCTGTATTTAAAAATGTAGATGCACGTATTTTTGTTGCTAAAAGAAACAATGAAATTGTTGGTAGAATTGTAGCAATTATAAATCATAACGAAGTTGAAAAACAAGGAATTGAAAAAATGCGTTTCGGCTGGTTTGATGTTATTGATGATATAAAAGTTTCTGAAGCTCTAATAAATAAAGTAAAAGAAATAGGAAAAGAAAATAATCTTGAATTTATTGAAGGACCTGTAGGTTTTAACAACCTTGATAAAACAGGAGTTTTAGTTGAAGGTTTTGACCACATAGGAACAATGATTACTTGGTATAATCACCCTTATTATAAAGACCATTTAGAACAACTAGGTTTTGTAAAAGAAAAAGAATATATTGAAAATAAGTTCAATTTTAAAGATGTTGAAATTGATTATTACAAGGAAGTTTCAAGAAAAATAAAAGAAGAACTTGAATTAACGCCTAAGAACTTTACATCATCAAAAGAAATTATGCCTTATGTTGATGAAATGTTTGAGGTTTTTAGTGAAACTTACTCAAAACTATCAACTTTTGTACCTATTTCTGATAAGCAAATTCAACATTTTAAAAAGAAATATATTAAACTTTTAAATCCTGAATTTATAAAATTTATTTTTGATAAAAATGGCAGAATAATATCATTTGCAATTGTAATGCCTTCTTTTTCAAAAGCATTACAAAAAGCTAATGGAAAATTATTTCCTTTTGGATTTATTCATCTTTTAAGAGCAAAAAAAGTATCTAAAGACGTAATTTTTTATTTAATAGGAATAAAAACTGAATATCAAAGCAAAGGTCTTACTTCAATTATTTTTGAAGAGTATTATAATACTTTCTTAGAAAAAGGAGTTGAAACTTGTATAAATACCCCTATGCTTGCCGATAATAAAAAAATACAAAATATTTGGAAGCCTTTTAAACCAGTAATTCACAAACGTAGAAGAACTTATAGATTAGACCTTTAAGATATGCAACTTTTTTACAATGAAAATATAAATACTTCAACTAAAGAGGTAGTTTTTAACAAAGACGAAAGTCGTCATATAGTTCGGGTTCTACGAAAAAAAGAAGGAGATGTTCTACATATAACCAATGGGAAAGGTTTTTTATTTTTTACCAAAATAACATTTGCTAATGATAAAAAATGTATTTCTACTGTTATAAACTATGAAGAAAAAAGTAAAGAATGGAATTACAACCTTCATATTGCAATTGCCCCAACAAAAAATATTACTCGTTTAGAATGGTTTTTAGAAAAAGCAACAGAAATAGGAATTGATGAAATTACACTAATTATCTGCCAAAATTCAGAAAGAAAAGTTGTAAAAACTGAAAGACTTGAGAAAATAATTCTGTCAGCAATGAAACAGTCTTTAAAATTCACAAAACCAAAATTAAACGAGCCTGTTAATTTTTCAGATTTTTTAAATAAAACTTCTAATGAAAATATTTTTATTGCACATTGTGAAAAGGCTGAGAAAAAATCTTTAAAATCAATTAATTTAAATGATAGTTATACAATCTTAATTGGTCCTGAAGGAGATTTTTCAAAAGATGAAATTAATTTAGCAAACTCCAAAAATATAGTTCCTATTACCCTTGGTAAAAGCAGGTTACGTACTGAAACTGCTGGTTTAGTAGCTGTACAAAATGTTTATTTTCTAAATAGTGATTAGTATTATTAAGTACCTTAATTACAGTTTAATAGTTGGTCAATAAAAAAGTAGTTTTTACTACAAATAATTTGGTATTACTTCAAAATAATGTCATTTTCTCTTAAATATAGATTGTTATTTATATCCTTTAAAACTTTTTCTGTTATCCAAAAATTAGGTTTTATTTCTATTCCATTCCTTATAGCTTTTACCCTTCTACTTATTTTTTTAATCTTTTTAACTATTTCAGAATAAAGTTCGTAAGTTTTAAATTCATCTAACTTAATAATTTTATTATCGTCTAAACAAATAATTTCTTTTGGGTAAGAAATTTGAAGTCCTAAATCTGATTTTCCTGTATTATCACAATACGCAGTAGTTAATTTATCTTTTGGGTAAGCCATAAAACTAAAAGTACCAATATTAACCATAAATTCTGATATTAAAACCCTTTTAAATTTCTTAATCTTATTGCCTTCTTCTATTTCAAAAGGTTCAAGTTCTATTAAATTAAGGTTATTAGTCAACCGAGTAACAATAATTATTTTCTTATCATTACCTAAATCTTTACCTGATATTACTTTTTCATAAAACTCCCCATATTCTTTAAATATTGATGTATTATCAATATCTGTCAATTTATAATCTATACTAACCCTAGTACTTGGTATTATAAAATAATTTAACTCCTTAAAGATATTTTCAAGCTCCGTTGGGTGGACTATAAAATTAAATTTCGTCCATTTTTTAGCATAATATTTCATAATTCAAATTTAACAGTTTTACTGTATTCATCAAATGCTAAAACTATAAATTATTTTCATACTTTTGTACATTTAAAATAATACGCAAAATATGAGTTTAGTAGGTTGGTTAATTCTATTTTTAATAATAAATGTAATCCATTTTTTAGGAACGTGGAATTTATATAAAAGAGCTGGTAGAAAATCTTGGGAAGCATTAGTTCCTATTTATAACGCCGTTGTATTAATGGGCATTATAAACCGACCTAAATGGTGGGTAATTTTATTATTTATTCCCGTTGTAAACTTGTTAATGTTCCCTGTTATTTGGGTGGAAACGTGTAGAAGTTTTAGATATAATGAAACAAGCCACACTTTTTTAGCAATTTTTACTTTAGGTTTTTACATATACTATATCAACTACGCTACAAAAGCACCTTATGTAGTGAATAGAGATACAAAAGCACCAACTCAATTAGGAGATTTTGTTAGTTCGGTTGTTTTTGCTGTAATTGCTGCTACATTAGTACATACTTACGTAATTCAACCATATACAATACCTACTTCTTCATTAGAAAAAACTTTATTGGTAGGAGACTTTTTATTTGTTAGTAAATTCCATTACGGAGCAAGAACTCCAATAACACCAATTTCTGCACCTATGGTACATGATACTCTTCCTGTTTTAGGTATAAAATCTTATGTATCTGACAGTAAGGAAGAAACGTATAAAAGCTCTTGGAGAAATAAATTATCACTTCCGTATTTTAGATTGCCTGCAATTCAAAAAATAAAACGTAATGAAATTGTTGTTTTTAGTTGGCCTGCTGACAGTTTAAGTTTAATGTGGGGAGACAATTCAGGTAAATTTACTTATAAACCCATTGACAAAAAAACCAATTATGTTAAGCGTGCTGTTGCCATTGCTGGTGATAGTTTAGAAATAAAAGATGGTTATATTTATATAAACGGAAAAAGATCTAAATTACCTGAAAGTGCAAAGCCTCAATGGATGCATTTTGTAGATACTAACGGAAGACAATTACAGCAATCTGATCTTGAAAGATATAATATTCGTGAAGGGCAAATTTTAAATGACGGAAGATATTATTTAAACCTAACCGATGAAGAGGCTCTTGCTATGTCTAAAAACCCTATTGTTAAAAGTGTGAAAAAACACTTAACTAAAGCAGGAAGATATGACAGTAGTGTTTTCCCTAACAATCCACAATATCGTTGGAATATGGATAATTTCGGACCTATTTATATTCCTAAAAAAGGAGCTACGGTTGAACTTAACTCTAAAACTATTCCATTTTACGAACAAATCATTAGAATATACGAAAATAACAACCTAACCATTTTAAATGATGATATTTATATCAACGGGAAAAAGGCTGATAAATATACCTTTAAACAAGATTATTATTGGATGATGGGAGATAATCGCCAACGTTCATTAGATGCTCGTTCTTGGGGATATGTTCCTTTTGACCACGTGGTTGGTAAACCTATTATGATTTGGTTTAGCTGGGATGCCCAAAAAAACAAACCTCGTTGGGATAGAATGTTTACAACCGTTTCCAACTCAGGCAAACCTAAATCTTATTTCTGGATTGCAATGGTTGTAATTGCAGGTATTTTATATAGTATTTTTAAACCTAAAAAGAAAAAATAACAACTTTGGCTTTATTCATTCCAACATACTTCTCTCCTATTTCACAGTATTCTGCAATTGTGAATGCAAATGAAATTATCTTTGAAACTCAAGATAATTTTCAAAAACAAACGTATAGAAATAGGTGTTATATATATGGTGCAAATGGCAAACAATCATTAAACATACCTATTAAACACAAAGGCTCATCTTCCGGAAGAAAAAAGACAAAAGATGTTTTAATAGAAAATGACTTTCCTTGGCAAAAACAACATTTTAAGTCATTACAAACAGCCTACCAATCATCTCCTTTTTTTGAGTTTTTTGAAGATGATTTATTGGTTATTTTCAATAAAAAATATAAATTTTTGCACGATTTGAATATTGATACATTTTTATTTGTTGCCGATATTTTAGACTTACCTACAAATTTTAAACAAACTTCATCATACGAAATAGAAACAAAAAATGATTTTAGAAATTTAAGTATTGCTAAAAAAGGTTACACGCCTGAAATGGCTACTTATACCCAAATGTTTGATGATAAATATGGCTTTTTACCAAATTTATCTATTTTAGACTTATTATTTATGGAAGGTACTAATTCTCTCACTTTTTTAGAAGAAATAAAAATAAATTTACCATAATATATGAAAGAACACGCAGTAAAATATATTAAAGGACTTACTCCATCTATATCAAATAAAAATATTCAGTTAATATTAGAAGATGTAGAGTACAAAAAGTTTAAAAAAGGTGAAGTATTATCTAAAAAAGGAGAAATTCCTAAACATTTTTATATTATAAAATCTGGTGTGGCAAGAAGTTTTCATATTGATAAAAATGGTAAAGAGGTTATAAATTCTTTATTTATATCTCCTGACATTTGTGGCTCTATAGTATCATTACTTCAACAAATTCCTGCTAATGCAACGTGTGATTGCATTACAAATTGCGAAGTTTTAATATTTGATTATACCAAATTTAAAAGTAAACTTTATAATAATTTTGAGTTAAACAAAATAAATATAGCTGTTCTTGAAAGGGTTTCTATTCGTTTTGCAGAAAGAATTAACAATTTAACATTATTAAACGCTACCGACCGTTACTTAAAATTAAAAAAAGAAATTCCTAATATTGAAGATTTAGTAAAACAATATCATATAGCATCATTTTTAAATATAACACCGGTACAGTTAAGTAGAATTAGAAAGAAACTTAATTCAAAATAATTTATCTCTTTAAAATCCTTTTAACAAGTCCGTTAAACTGCTCTGAAATATTTAACTTTATCATTAAAAACAAGTACAACCCAAGTATTAATACACCTTTTAGAACTATATTTATAACTATTGATATTTTATCAGAAAGTAATGTAGGCGTGTTAAAATTCCAAAAATAAAATGCAAAAAACATTAATAAAATGATTAACAACAATTTAAACGTTTGTTTTGTATAAGGAAACATCTTAAATTTTTGTTTTACAAACCACACTTTAAAAATATTAAAAAATACCATAATTAATAAGGTAGAAAGTGCCAAACCCTCCGTTCCGATATTCAAATCAAAATAGAAGAATTTATTAAAAAAGTAAACTCCAAATGCAGACCCTAAGCCAATAGGTAAAGCAATTTTATAAAATTTTGAATTCTGAATAATTGAAATATTATTCCCCAAGGTCATCGTGTATAATTTTGCCGATGAAATTAGTAAAACTACTAATTCGCCACCAGCGTAACCCTTTGGCATTAATCTAAATAACTCGCTGACACCACAATTTACCAATAAGAAAAACAATCCACCGATTAAAAATAAATTAATAGAACTTTTTTGATATAAATTTTGTACTTCTGCTGTGTTATTTTCGTTCAATGATTTTGATGTTAAAGGTTGTAAAATTTGGCTCATTGCCCGTGCAGGAGCCTCAATAAATGATCCAATAAATACAGCAACTGAATAATAAGCAGCGGTTGAAATTGCATCTTTACTCGGTATCATCATTTTGTCAATATCTATCAAAATTGCACCTGCACTTCCTGCCAAAATAATGTAACCTGAATATCTTAATAATTCCTTATAGTTATACGGAATTTTTAAATTCAACTTAGGGAAATATAAACGAAAAGCATACATCATCATTACTAAAGTCCTTAAAACGTAGGCTATGGTAACAGCATAGATAAATTCTGATTTGGTAATCCACTCAAAACACACAGCAATTAAACAAATCATTATCACTGCTCTATTCCAAAATTCTTTTAAAATATTTCCAAAAACCGTTTGTAAATGCACTTTTGCCCACGAGTAAAAAATCTCAAAATAAGAACAAGAAATTGCAATAATATAAATGGTTATCGTATAGTTTTCTAATTTTTGATTTTCAGGTGTAAGTATTGATAAAATAAATTGATGAACATAATCCCACAAAAACGCCATAGGTAAAGCAATAAATAATGGAAAAATCAATGCCCACGTCATAAATTTATCTTTCTCTATTTTTTCGGTATAAGAAGAGAAGAATTTAACAATCGTATATTGCACTCCAAACGCCATAAGAGGCATAATTACATTAGAATACGAAAATAAAAGTGTGATAATTCCATGATATTCACCTTTTAAATATAACGGATAAAAAAACACATTATTAAGTGCACCTATCACAAATGAAAGATAGATGATAATTGTATTTTTGAATGATTGTTTAAATATTATGCCCACTTACACTATCGTTTTACAATATTTTCTAATTTAATATTTTTTATCTTTTCCGTATCTCCTCCATCAGGATGAAAAATATATAAAGTATTATTATCTTGTTTATCTATAAATAATACATCTGTATTACGGCAACCAATAGCCAAACATTTAGAAAGTTCTTCATACTCTTTCTTTTCTTCCTCATCAAAGAAATCTTCATTAACTTCCAATATAGTTTTTATATACCCTTTTAATTCTTGTACTTGTAAAACTTTTTCTCCATCAATTATCAATTCTTTACAAAGGTCTTCCAAAGTATATAAATTAAACTCATCTTCATCCTCAAATATTGTTAATTCTGAATCAAAATTATCACTAACCAAATAATCTAAATATATTTTTGGAATTTCAATATTATTATTTTTAAGTTTTTTTTCTATTCCTTTCATAACTTATTAATAATTTTTGATAGTTTTTCAGTTAGCTTTTTTCTGTGATATTGCTCAATATTTTGAGGTGTTACTTTTAATTTACCTTGCAAATATTCATTATAAAAGTCTAAAATTACAGATTTTAATTTAGTTTTATCTTCAAAATCTATAAGTATTCCTGTTTTTGTTTCTGACAAAATTTCTGCCAAGTCGCCTTTTTCATCACCAATGGCTAGAATAGGCCTATTTGATGTGATATATTCAAATACTTTCCCTGTTAAAATTCCTTTTGAATTTTTAGTTTTCGGGATTAACAACAACAAAATTTGTGCTTGTTTTTGTAATTCTATCGCTTTTTTGTGCGATACATAACCGTTTAATTTTAGGTTATTTTCTAATTTATTTTTTGAAATTTCTGAAATGGTTTCTTCGCTTACATTTCCTGTTAAACTGATTTCTAAATCCTTTTTAAATTGCTTATTTTCTGTTGAAATTTCTTGTAAAACTTCCCATAATATTTTCGGATTGCTTTGCCTTGGTAACAAACCAATATGCGAAATGGAAAATTTATTATCTAACTGATTACTAATATTTAAAACTTCATTATCATAACCATTTGAAATAATTTCTACCCTATTTGCTTTTTGTTTTAGCTCTTCCTTAATAGTTTTGCTAACAGTTAAAACAACATCAGCATTTTGTAATACATTTTCTTCTAATTTTTGGTTTTTTCGTTTGGCGTAATTTGATAAATTAAAATCTTTAGCATAGTATAAAGTCGTCCAAGGGTCACGGAAATCGGCAATCCATTTTACTTTTGTTTTTTGCTTTAATTTTTCAGCAATTAAATGCATACTATGTGGCGGTCCTGAAGAAATTATTACATCAATATTATGGTTTTTTATATATTTTTCTAAAAATTTCACTGATGGTTTTACCCAAAATATTTTGGCATCAGGGATAAAAAAATTCCCACGAATCCACGATAAAAATCCACCTTTATTAATGTTTGCAACACCCGATTTTTGTTTTTTCTTCGGAAGTAAATCTTGCGGATTAAAAATAGGTTGTTTAATAACTTCAACATTTGGAACTTCTTCAGCTAATTTTTCATCAATCGTAGGGTAATTTGCGTTTTCAGGAGCATAAATAATCGGTGTAATGCCAAAATCTGTTAAATATTTAGCAAACTTGAGCCAACGCTGAACTCCCGAACCACCCGCAGGACACCAATAATATGTGATAATTAATACTTTCATAAGCCCACTCAAGTGGATTTCACTTTTTTAATTTAACCACTGATTACACCAATTTCCACTAATTTATAAAATCAATAATTAACGAAATTAGCGTTAATTTGTGAAATTTGTAGTTTAAAAATTGTTTTACATTAATTCTCTCAAAAACAACTCTTCTCGTTTCTCAATGTCAAAATTAGTCAAAATATATTTTCGCGAGTCATTTGACAAAATTTCTTTTTCCGTTTCTGATAAGTTTAAAACTTTTTTAACAACATTTTTTACATTTTTAATCGTTCTATGATTAACAATAAAAGCACTTTTTCCTGCAACATTTGGCAACGCTCCTGAATTTGCCACAATAGGAATACAACCACAAAGCATGGCCTCAGACAAAGCACAACCAAACCCCTCATTTACCGACAATTGCATATAAAATTGATGTTGGCAATACAACTCTCGCAAAACTTCTTTTTGTACGAATGAATAAAAGCGAACATTTTCGGTTTTATTAAATTGTTGTTGTAATTCTTCCGACATTCCTACAATCGTAAATCGCTGATTTGGATAGTTTTTTGCGATATCTAAAATCAAATCTATACCTTTAAAAATAGCAGTTGATTTGTTATTTGTGGAAACCACTGTTATAAAACCTTGCCTTTTTGAAATTATATTATTAAAATTCCAAAATTCCGTATCAAATCCATTAGGAATTACTGAAAAAGGTGTTTTTGTATTTGGAAAAAACGCTCTTACACCTTGATTTTTAATCGTTACATTTTCATTAAACAAATGCTTTTGATAAATTAACGAACTATCAACAGGTAGTAATTTCACAGCCCATTTTTGCGAATATTTTATAAATAATTTCAATAGAGGTTTTCGCAAACTCCCATAGTTATATTCAGGAAATGAAACGCAGTCTGTTCCATTTAAAATTAATAAAGTTTTTACTCCAAAAACTTTACCAAAAATAACAGGAATTAATGAAAAATATCCAGCAAAACTGATAATAATTGCCTTGCTATTCAGAATATTTTTAAACAAAAATAGTTTTTGTAAAAACCAATTTAAAGGCAGTTTTCTCGGATTATTCCAATCTAAATCTTGTGTTTTAACATTATAATATTTAGATAAAAAGGCAATATCAGTATTAATAAACGATGATTTTTGTGGATATATATAAATTAGTTTTTTCAAAATTTTTGCTCTTACTATTAAATTTAAATTATTAATTCTCTCCACATTAATACCAACACTAAAATACGATTTACAAAATAACTTTAAAGTAGTTTTTTGTTAAAGTTATATTACAAAGTATTTTTCAATTAAAAAATCACAGCAAATATTTAATTTACTGTGATTTAATATAATTTTAATAATTATTTACTAATCAAAATTACTTCACTTCTTCAAAATCTACATCTTCAACAGAATCATCTGCTTTATTTTGACCTTGTCCAGCATTTTGATTTGGTTGTCCTTGTGCGCCTGCACCAGCCTCTTGTTGCGCTTTATACATTTCTTCTGATGCTACTTTCCAAGCCTCGTTGATTTTCTCCATTGCAGAATCAATTTGAGCAATATCCTTGCTTTCATGAGCTTTTTTAAGTTCAACTAAAGCATCTTCAATTGGTTGTTTTTTATCTGCTGACAGCTTATCTCCGAACTCTTTTAATTGTTTTTCAGTTTGGAAAATCATAGAATCTGCTCCGTTGATTTTTTCAGCTGTTTCTTTTGCTTTCTTATCTGCCTCTGCATTTGCTTCTGCATCAGCTTTCATTTTTGCTATTTCTTCTTCCGATAATCCTGAAGACGCCTCAATTCTAATATTTTGAGATTTTCCTGTTGCTTTATCAGCAGCCGATACGTTGATAATTCCGTTGGCATCAATATCAAAAGTTACTTCAATTTGAGGAACTCCTCTTGGTGCTGGTGGAATATCTGTTAATTGGAAACGACCAATCGTTTTATTATCAGTTGCCATTGCTCTTTCCCCTTGCAATACATGAATATCTACCGATGGTTGATTATCTACTGCCGTAGAGAAAACCTGCGATTTTTTAGTAGGAATAGTTGTATTTGCTTCAATTAATTTAGTAAATACATTACCCATTGTTTCAATCCCTAATGATAACGGGGTAACATCTAATAAAAGTACATCTTTTACATCACCTGTTAATACCCCTCCTTGAATTGCTGCTCCTAAAGATACAACCTCATCTGGGTTTACTCCTTTACTTGGTGCTTTTCCGAAGAATTTCTCAACAGCCTCTTGTACTGCAGGAATACGAGTTGAACCACCTACTAAAATAATTTCATCAATATCAGAGATTGATAAATCAGCATTCTTTAATGCCGTTTTACAAGGCTCAATAGTTCTTTTAATTAAATCATCAATTAATTTATCAAAATTAGCTCTACTTAAAGTTCTTACCAAGTGTTTTGGACCACTTGCAGTAGCTGTAATATATGGTAAATTAATTTCTGTTGATGTTGTAGATGATAATTCAATTTTAGCTTTTTCAGCAGCCTCTTTTAAACGTTGTAAAGCCATTGGGTCATCACGTAAATCCATGTTTTCCTCTGCTTTAAACTCATCTGCCAACCAATTGATTATTTTTTCATCAACATCATCACCTCCTAAGTGTGTATCTCCATCAGTAGCTAATACTTCAAATACTCCGTCTCCTAATTCTAAAATAGAAACATCGTGTGTACCTCCACCAAAGTCAAAAACAACAATTTTCTTGTCTTCGTTCGATTTATCTAATCCGTAGGCTAATGCAGCTGCAGTTGGCTCGTTTATAATACGCTCTACTTTTAATCCTGCAATTTCTCCTGCCTCTTTTGTTGCTTGACGTTGTGCGTCATTAAAATAAGCAGGAACTGTAATAACTGCTTGTGAAACTGTTTGCCCTAAATAATCTTCGGCAGTTTTCTTCATTTTTTGCAATACCATTGCTGATATTTCTTGTGGCGTATATAAACGGTCATCAATTTTTACACGTGGTGTATCGTTATCTCCTTTTACTACTTCGTAAGGTACTCTACCTGTTTCTTGTTTTACTTCAGAAAATTTATTCCCCATAAAACGCTTAATAGAGTAAACTGTTTTTGTTGGGTTTGTTACCGCCTGACGCTTTGCAGGATCTCCTACTTTACGCTCTCCCCCCTCAACAAATGCAACGATTGATGGAGTTGTTCTTTTTCCTTCTGCATTAGGAATTACAACAGGCTCATTTCCTTCCATTACTGAAACACAAGAGTTTGTTGTACCTAAATCTATACCTATAATTTTACTCATAATTTTATTTTTTTATTAGTTCTTAATTCAATTTTACGATTTGAGCAGTTCAAATGCCGTGCCAATAGAATTTTTATATTTTTTTGTCAGAAAATATGTATTTAGAACTATTTTTAATGACACAATGTCATTTTTTATTATAAAATTACTTCTTATAGGCTTGATAAACTAATTTAATGTTTCCGTAACTATTTGAAAGTACTTTTTCAATTTCTTCCTCTTTTTTAAATACTGCTTTGGTAATCCCTTCTTCTAATTGTGGAGCTAATTCTCCTGAATAATTAGAATTCATTAAAAACCAATGTGTTTCTTTTAAACACAATTTTTTATTTTGATAATAAATATGATAGGTAGGAATTAAATATTTTTTGAGTGTAAGATTAGAAATACCACACTCCTCTTCTACTTCCCTAATAGCTGTTACTTCTTTAGTTTCATCTTTTTCCATGTGCCCCTTGGGTAAATCCCACTTATTCCCTCTAAAAATAAATAATATTTCTTCTTTAGAATTAACTACCAAACCACCTGCTGCTAAAACTACCTTAAAATTATTACAAAACTTTTTCCATGCGTGTTCAATACAATTTGAATAGATATAAACTCCTTGTAAATCTGTTGTTTTCAATCTGTGCAAAAGTTCATCTATTAAAACCTCTTCACTTAAATAAATAGGGTATATTTCTTTCTTTGGTAAAGAAGAAGTTAAAATAATAGGCTTATCATTTACAAAAACTTTATACATTTGCTAAACATATTTAAGCAAATATACAATAAAAAAAGAATACTAAAACAGACAATAGTTCTACTATATTACCCATAATAACCTAAAAAAAACAATACAAATGTACATTGATGGATATACAATAACAGTAAAAAAATCAGCAGAAGAATTATTCAATTTTTTAAGCTCATTAAATAATTATAAAGCACTAATGCCTGAAAACACAGAGAAATTTGTTGCTACAAATGATTCTTTTACTTTTAGATTAAAAGGAATGCCTGAGATTAAACTAATATCAAAAGAAAAAACCGAACATTCTAACATAACATTAGGTTCTGCAAGTGATAAATTTCCTTTCACTTTATCTACCAGTATTAAAGAAATTTCAAACGATGAATGTAAAGTTCAATTTAAATTTGACGGACAGTTTAGCTCAATGATTGAGATGATGGTTAAATCCCCTTTAACCAAGTTTATAAATACTTTAACTGATAATCTTGCTAAATTATAGTGAGATTATTGGGTTAAGTATATTTTTTTTTAGTCTTCTTGCGTTAATGTAATACCAAAACAATAATTTTCCTCAAAAACTAAATTATTTGTGTTTGCTCCTTTAAATATTGCTGATTCAACTGAACAATTTTTTATTTGAACATTAGTTAAATCGGCATTACTAAAATCAATTTCTTTAATATTACAATTAATAAATTGTGTATTATTTAATTTAGATTCTTGAAAGTTTACAAAAAGAATACAATTTTCAAAACAAATATTTGACAAATTAACCTCTTTTAGAGGTGTGTTTTCTTCAATACACCACCCTTTAAAATATCTTTTACCTTTCGAATACTGAAAAAGTAATTCTTTTATTGTTTTATCTTCTACTTCCATTTTTGTTGTTAATACACAAAAGAAACTTCTTTTATTCCAAATTCTTGTATGGTTTCATCTTCCAACTCCATTTGTAATTTACCATTATTTGAAACTCCTACAATTTTACCCATAAACAAGTTATTATTCTTATCTTTAAACATACTAGGAACACGTCTTTTATAAAGAACATCTAAATATTTCGTTTCTAATATTTGGTATTGTTTTTCATTTAATAACTGAATATTTTTCTTAATATTTTTTAAAATATGGTTAAGTAAATTACCTAAATCTGTTTCTTTATGTAAAATATTTTTAATTGAAGATGCATATTTTAAACTAGAAGGGAAAATCTCTTGATTAACATTTACCCCTATTCCTATAACAGATTGTGAAATTGCATTTCCCCTAAAAATATTTTCAATTAAAATACCACAAATTTTATGTTTACCTGACAGAATATCATTAGGCCATTTTATTGACAATTTAGGCACATTAAATTCCTTTAAAGTTTCAAAAACACTAACACAAACAGCAAAGTTTAAATATTTTTTGTTTTCTACACTAAGCTCATCAAAAACAAGTAAAACACTAAATGTAAGATTTTTACCAGCATCTACAATCCATTTAGATTGCATTTGCCCCCTACCCTTAGTCTGTTCTTTTGCAACAACTACGGTATAATTTTCAACCGTAGTGTTTACTGCCATATCTTTTAAAAAAGAATTGGTTGAATCAACCGTATCAAGTTTAATT
Source organism: Tenacibaculum sp. (assembly GCA_018456245.1). GTDB lineage: Bacteria > Bacteroidota > Bacteroidia > Flavobacteriales > Flavobacteriaceae > Polaribacter. The sequence goes on from JAGYHQ010000005.1 coordinate 35,177, forward strand.
ATTTTCACTTAAAAGTAATTTGGTAACAAAAATCAATATTACATAAAATAGTCGTAAAAAAGTAATAACTTTGCTCCAAAATAACTATTATTATATTTAATGGCAAAAAAAGAAATTAATACAGACGAACTAATCGCTGTAATTATCAAAGGGATTGATGATGTAAAAGGAGAAGATATCCAATTATTAGATTTAAGACATATTGAAAATACTGTATGTGATTATTTTATAATCTGTTCAGGTAACTCTAACACACAGGTAAGTGCAATATCTGCCAATGTACAAAAAGTGGTAAGTAAAACCCTAAGAGACAAACCTTGGCATATTGAAGGAGAAGTAAATTCGGAATGGATTTTGATGGATTATGTTAACGTAGCAGTACATATATTCCAAAAGCATATTAGAGAATTTTATGACATAGAAAGCCTTTGGGGAGATGCTAAGGTTACAAAAATTAACCCTCAATAATTTATTATTAAAAAATATTAGTTTTTATGAGTGATAAGAAAAAAAAGAAATCTAAATTTTCATTTAATTCATATTGGATTTACGCACCTATACTTTTGTTCTTTATAGGAACACAATTATTTAACCTTTCAGGGCTAACATCTCAAAGAATTACTAAAAATGAATTTTTAGAAATTTTAGAAGATAATGATATTAAAAAAATAGTTATAGAGAATAACAATCTAGCCTTAATTTACTTAAAAAATGAGGCTCTTAAAAAAAATAAATACAAAGAAATTACAAACTCTACCCTCCATAAAGCAGGTGTTCACGCATATGAATATAATTTTGGAGACTTACAAAATTTTGAAAACGAAACTGACTCAATAAAAAAAGAAAAACATCTTGATTTTGATAGAGTAAACGTAGAGAGAACAAGTCTTGTAGATACTATCATAAACTTCTTACCTTTTATTTTATTAATTGGAGTTTGGATATTTTTTATGCGCCGCATGTCAGGTGCTGGCGGAGTTGGTGGCGGTAGTGGTCAAATATTTAGTATTGGTAAATCAAAAGCTAAATTATTTGATCAAGACACAAAAGTAAAAACCACATTTAAAGATGTCGCTGGTTTAGAAGGAGCAAAAGAAGAAGTACAAGAAATTGTAGATTTTCTTAAAAACCCAGCAAAATACACAAAATTAGGAGGAAAAATACCTAAAGGAGCCTTATTAGTAGGACCTCCGGGTACAGGAAAAACATTGTTAGCAAAAGCTGTTGCTGGTGAGGCAAATGTTCCTTTTTTCTCTTTATCGGGTTCTGATTTTGTTGAAATGTTTGTTGGTGTAGGAGCATCTCGTGTGAGAGATTTATTTAAACAAGCTCAACAAAAATCTCCATCAATTATTTTTATTGATGAAATTGATGCCATTGGTAGGGCTCGTGGAAAAAACGGTATGACAGGCGGTAATGATGAACGTGAAAACACATTAAACCAATTATTAACTGAAATGGACGGTTTTGGTACCGATACAAACGTAATTGTATTGGCTGCAACTAACCGTGCAGAAATTTTAGACAAAGCCTTAATGCGTGCAGGACGTTTTGATCGTCAAATTTATGTTGATTTGCCAGGGCTAAACGAACGTAAAGAAATTTTTGAAGTACACATTAAACCTTTAAAATTATCAAATAATGTAAGTTTAGAGTTTTTAGCTCAACAAACACCTGGGTTTTCAGGAGCTGATATTGCTAACCTTTGTAATGAAGCTGCTTTAATAGCTGCAAGAAAAAACAAAGAACTTATTGAACATCAAGATTTCTTAGATGCCGTTGATAGAATTGTAGGTGGATTAGAAAAAAAGAACAGTGTAATTACACCAAAAGAGAAGAGAGTTATTGCATTTCACGAAGCCGGTCATGCAACTGTTAGTTGGATGTTAGAGCACGCTGCACCTCTTGTTAAAGTTACTATTGTTCCAAGAGGACAATCATTAGGTGCTGCTTGGTATTTACCTGAGGAAAGAAAAATTGTTCAAACAGAACAAATGCTTGATGAAATGTGTGCCACAATGGGTGGTAGAGCCGCTGAAAAGTTAATTTTTAATAAAATTTCAACAGGTGCGTTAAATGATTTAGAAAAAGTAACAAAACAAGCTCGTGCTATGGTTACTGTTTATGGGCTTAACGAAGAAGTTGGTAATATTACTTTTTATGATTCATCAGGAAATGACTCTTTTGTAAAACCTTATAGTGAAGAAACTGCAAAAACAATTGATGAAGAAATTTCTAAAATTATTGAAGGACAATATAAAAGAGCAATTAATATTTTAGAGAAAAATAAAGATAAATTAACTACTTTAGCGGAAAGATTATTAGAAACTGAAGTTATTTTTAAAGAAGATTTAGAAAAAATATTCGGTAAAAGACCTTTTGAACAAGAAGAAGAAAAGGAAATTACAACAGAAGAAAAAGAAGAAGAATAATTTTTTTCATATAATAATAATATGAGTTTTTTTAAAAAAATATTCAAATCACAAAAGGAATCATTATCAACGGATAAAGAGATTGAACAAAAACAATCAAACTTATCTATTGATGATGCTTTTGTACATAATTTTATAAGTAAAGGCGGTAAATTTTTATATTGTACTAAAATTGATGAAGTTATAGAAAACATCAATAATATTTTATTAGAAAACAATTGGAAAAAATTGTATTGTAACGACATAGATTTACTTAAATTAATTGCTAATTTAGATATAACTATTGAACATAATTTTAACGGAGCAATACCTTTCTTTACAACCTGCGAACATCTAATTGCTAATGAAGGTAGTTTATTATTTTCATCAAACCAATTAGGATATAATAGGTTAAATGAGTTTTCTAAACACTTTATTGTTTATGCTACCACAAGTCAATTAGTTAAAAACACGGGAGAAGGTTTAACGGGTATTAAAACCAACTTTCAAGGAAATATTCCTACCAATATAAGCTCGGTAAAAAATTATTCTATTAAAGAATCAAGTGACGATTTTTTGGATTATGGTATATCTAATTCAAAAAATTTGTATTTATTACTATTTGAAGATTTATAATATGCAAAACCTTATTCAAAGAAGTATTTCTGCAGTTGTATTTGTAGCTTTATTTCTTTTTACCATAATTTTTTCATCAAAAACCTATTTGGGTCTTATACTGGTATTTGCTTTAATTTGTTTATGGGAATTTTCTAAAATTATCAATTTAAAAAATATAATACCTTATATTTTACTACCAATTCCTACTTTATATTTTAGTTATATAGCTTTAAACAGCACTATTTTATTTTTTTTAGTTATAACATTAATATCTTCTGTAGTACTTTTGTATTATCTATTCACTTTAAAAGTATTTCCTATAAAAAAACATATACATAAATTAATATTATGTGTACAATATATAATTCTTCCTTTTACTTTTTTAGCTTTACTTCCTTTTGTTAACGGAATTTACACCCCTAAACTTATTATAAGTGTTATTGTATTAATTTGGACAAATGACAGTTTTGCGTATTTAGTAGGTAGAAAAATAGGAAAAAACAAACTTTTTAAAAGTGTTTCACCTAAAAAAACCATTGAAGGCTTTATTGGAGGGTTAGTTTTTTCTGTACTAGTTAGTATTATTATAGGAAGTTTTGTAAATATTTTTTCGTTATTAAACTGGGTTATTATTGCAATTATTGTTTCTTCATTTGGTACTTTGGGAGATTTAATTGAAAGTAAGTTTAAACGACAAGCAAACATAAAAGATAGTGGTAAAATTATGCCGGGGCACGGTGGATTATTAGACCGATTAGATAGTTTATATTTCTTAGCTCCTTTCCTATATTTTTATATTCATTTTTTAATTAATTAAAAAAATAATTAATCTTAATTTAATATTGCAATACGCATAGTTTTACAATATATTTGTGTCTTGTAAAAATTCCCACTTGTAAGGGAACACTAAAACTATAAGACTATGATAAAGATTACATTACCAGACGGAAGCGTTAGAGAATTTGAAAAGAATACTACTGTAATAGAAGTAGCAAGAAACATTAGTGAAGGTTTTGCCAGAAACGTAATTTCTGCAAAATTTAACAATAAAACTGTAGAAACATCTACAAAATTAACTTCTGACGGGGCTTTAACCTTATTTACGTTTGATAATAATGAAGGAAAAGAGGCTTTTTGGCATTCATCAGCACACGTATTAGCTCAGGCTATTTTAGATTTTTATCCTCAAGCAAAATTAACTATAGGACCTGCTATTGAAAACGGTTTTTATTATGATGTTGATTTTGGTAATGAAATAATTTCAGAAAAAGATTTTGCCAAAATTGAAAAGAAATTTTTAGAAAGAGCTCGTGAAAAAGCTGAATTTAAAATGCGTTCTGTTTCAAAAGAAGAAGCATTAGCATACTATAAGGAAAGAAATAATGAATATAAAGTTGAGTTAATTGAAAACTTAACTGACGGAGATATTACATTTTGTGACCATAGTGATTTTACTGATTTATGCCGTGGAGGTCATATACCAAATACAGGAATTATTAAGGCAGTTAAAATAATGAGTGTTGCTGGTGCATACTGGCGAGGAGATGAAAAAAACAAACAGTTAACACGTGTTTATGGTATTTCATTTCCAAAACAAAAATTATTAACTGAATATTTAGAACTTTTAGAAGAAGCTAAAAAACGTGATCATAGAAAATTAGGAAAAGAATTAGAATTATTTACTTTTTCGCAAAAAGTTGGTCAAGGATTACCTTTGTGGTTACCAAAAGGTGCTGCTCTTCGTAGTCGTTTAGAAAACTTCTTAAAAGATGCACAAAAAAAGGCAGGATATGAAATGGTGATGACACCTCATATTGGGCAAAAAGAGCTGTATGTTACCTCTGGGCATTACGCTAAATATGGAGAGGACAGTTTCCAACCAATAACTACTCCTAAAGAAGATGAAGAGTTTTTATTAAAACCTATGAACTGCCCACATCACTGTGAAGTTTTCAACTTTAAACCTTATTCTTATAAGGATTTACCAAAACGTTTTGCTGAATTTGGTACCGTATATCGTTACGAGCAAAGTGGTGAATTACACGGTTTAACAAGAGTTCGTGGTTTCACACAAGATGATGCACATATTTTTTGTACTCCTGATCAATTAGACAGTGAATTTAAAAATGTAATTGATTTAGTATTATACGTTTTCGGTTCATTAGGATTTGAAGATTTTACAGCACAAGTTTCTGTTAGAGATTTAAGTAATCCTGAAAAATATATCGGTTCAGTTGAAAATTGGGAAAAAGCAGAACAAGCTATTATAAATGCAGCAAAAGATAAAGGGTTAGATTATGTAATAGAATCTGGCGAGGCTGCTTTTTACGGTCCTAAGTTAGATTTTATGGTAAAAGATGCCTTAGGAAGAAGTTGGCAATTAGGAACTATTCAGGTTGATTATAACTTACCTGAACGTTTTGATTTACAATATAAAGGTAATGACAATGAATTACATAGGCCGGTAATGATACACAGAGCTCCATTCGGTTCTATGGAACGTTTTATTGCCGTTTTATTAGAGCATACAGGAGGTAATTTCCCCCTTTGGCTTACTCCTGAACAGGTTATTATACTGCCAATCAGTGAGAAATATGAAAAATACACGAAAAAAGTTTTAAATCTGCTGGAAAATTCCGAAATTCGCACCCTCGTTGACAACCGTAACGAAAAAACCGGTAGAAAAATACGTGATGCCGAGATGAACAAAATTCCGTTTATGCTCATTGTAGGGGAAAATGAGGAAGAAAATGGCACGGTATCTGTAAGAAAACACGGTGAAGGTGATTTAGGAACATTCACAATAGATGAATTTATCTCTGTAATTAAAGAGGAAGTTCAAAAAACATTAGTTCCTTTTTTACCAAATAAGTAAGATAGTAATTTTAAATTTATAAGTTATAGCAATTAGAAGAAAAGGCGGCCGTAGACCGCTAAGGGTAATTAAAGAAGACCAACACAGAATTAATGAGAAAATTCGTGGTGTTGAAGAAGTTCGTTTAGTAGGTGATAACGTTGAAGTTGGCGTTTATCCTTTAATTAAAGCTAAACTGTTAGCTATTGAACAGGGGTTGGATTTAGTTGAAATTTCGCCAAATGCGGAGCCACCTGTTTGTAAAATAATTGAATATAAAAAATTCATGTATGAGCAGAAAAAACGTGAGAAAGCCTTAAAATCAAAAGCAACTAAAGTTACTGTTAAGGAAATACGTTTTGGACCTCAAACCGACGAACATGATTATGAATTTAAGAAAAAGCACGCCATTAAGTTTTTACAAGATGGTGCTAAATTAAAGGCATATGTATTCTTTAAAGGACGTTCAATAATATTTAAAGAACAAGGGCAAATTTTATTATTAAGATTAGCTCAGGAACTTGAAGAATACGGAAAGGTTGAACAAATGCCAAAATTAGAAGGTAAACGTATGATTATGTTTATTTCTCCTAAAAAAACGAAATAAAATTAAATAGTTTATTAAACTATAAAGATAGTAAAGCAAGATAAAAACTATATAGAGATGCCTAAAATGAAAACCAAATCTAGTGCCAAAAAACGTTTTAAGTTAACAGGTACTGGTAAAATTAAAAGAAAGCACGCGTTTAAAAGTCACATCTTAACAAAGAAGTCTAAAAAACGTAAATTAGCTTTAACTCATTCAACTTTAGTACATAAGTCGGATGAAGCAAACATTAAGCAACAATTATTATTAGGATAATTAGTTAGCTAAGGGAATTTAATTATTAACCATGGAGTTAGGCTTTTATTAAGTGTTTAGTTATTTATTAATTAAACCGCCTACTACAAAAAAACAATTTGAATTATGCCAAGATCAGTAAATTCAGTAGCTTCAAGAAATAGAAGAAAAAAAATATTGAAGCAAGCAAAAGGTTACTTTGGACGTAGAAAAAACGTTTACACAGTAGCAAAAAACGCGGTTGAAAAAGCTATGCTATATGCATACAGAGACCGTAAAAACAATAAGAGAAACTTCCGTAGTTTATGGATTCAACGTATTAACGCTGGAGTTCGTTTATACGGAATGTCTTACTCACAGTTTATGGGTAAAGTAAAAGCTAACAATATAGAATTAAACCGTAAGGTTTTAGCTGATTTAGCAATGAACAACCCAAAAGCTTTTAAGGCTATTGTAGATAAAATAAAATAATTTTAAAAATAAATCTTGCTATACTAAAAACCCAAACTTTACTGTTTGGGTTTTTTTAATTTTATATAAATATTTGTTTATAAACACGTTATAAAAGCAGAATAAAATTTATTAAAAAAATATTTTTTTTATTTGGTAATTTTAAAAAAGCTATTATATTTGCACCACTTTTGAAGGCAAAAAGCCGATGTAGCTCAGCTGGCTAGAGCAGCTGATTTGTAATCAGCAGGTCGTGGGTTCGAGTCCCTCCATCGGCTCTTATTTAAAGTGTAAACTTAAAAAAGTTTACACTTTTTTTATACTTTAAAATCACTAACTTTGCATACATCCTTTTAATAAAAAAAATTATGGAAAAAGTCTTCGTTATAGGTATTGCTGGAGGTACAGGTAGTGGAAAAACAACTGTAGTAGAAAAAATTTTAGATGAATTACCAACTGATGAAGTTTGTGTAATATCTCAAGATTCATATTACAAGGCTACCGATAATTTATCATATGAAGAAAGAATACTTATAAATTTTGACCATCCAAAAGCTATTGATTTTGACCTTTTAACATCACACATTAAAAGTTTAAAAGAAGGAAATATTATTGAACAACCTGTTTACTCTTTCAGAACTCACAACAGAACTAAAGACACCATTAAAACACATCCTGCAAAAGTTATTATTATTGAAGGAATTTTAATTTTCACTAATGAAGAATTACGTAATTTATGTGATATTAAAATATTTGTTCATGCAGATGCTGATGAAAGATTAATTAGAAGAATAAAAAGAGATATTGCGGAACGAGGAAGAAATGTTGATGAAGTTTTATCTCGTTATAAAACTACATTAAAACCAATGCATCAAATGTTTATAGAACCTACGAAAGTATTAGCTGATATAATTATACCTAATGACCGTTATAATGATGTTGCCATTAATGTTGTTAGAACTGTTATTAATGAACGATTATAAATTATGAGCTTAAAAGAAATGAAAAAAAACAGATTTTTTAAAATCATAACTAATGTATACGTTATAATTTTAACGGTGTTTACCATTTGGATGTTGTTTTTTGATGAAAATTCATATTTAAACCATAGAAAATTTAATAAAGAAATTAATGAATTAGAAACTTGGATTAAGTATCATAAACAAAAAATAAAAGAAGATAAAGAAACTATAAAAAACCTACAAGACTCTTTAGAATTAGAACGATACGCCCGTGAAAAGTATTTAATGAAAAAAGAAAATGAAGATATTTATCTTATAGAGTTTAATAAACAAAAATAATGAGTAGTTATTTATTTGAAGGTACATCTCCTAAAAAATGGAAACAAAAAATACAAGTAGATTTAAAAGGAGCTGATTATAATACATTACTGTGGCATACAAATGAAAAAATCATTGTAAAACCTTTTTACACAAAAGAAGACAGAACTCATCAACAAATAAATATCCCTCAAAATGATTTTTGTGTTTGTCAATCATTTTTTATTGATAATGAAGAAATTACCAATTCATTAGCCAATAATGCATTAAAACACGGAGCAACCTCAATCTATTTTCATACTAAAAATACTTTTAATTATAAAAAAGTATTGAAAAATATTGATATCAATTCCACAAAAATATATTTTAATTTTTCTTTCCTAAACCCTGATTTTATAGCTGAATTATCAAATTTTTGTAATTCAAAAAATATTTATTTTAATATTGATATTATTGGCAATTTAGCAAAAACAGGTAATTGGTTTGTTAACTTAAAAGATGACCATAAAAATTTAGAAAAAATTATTTCTACCACGAATAATTGTATTGGTGTTAATTTATCAATATATCAAAATTCAGGAGCTAATATTGTTCAACAATTAGCCTATACCCTAGCCCATGCTAACGAATATCTTAATTATTTTGGCAAAGAGGCAAGCAATGAAATACATTTTTATTTTTCAGCAGGAAACAATTATTTTTTTGAAATAGCCAAATTAAGAGCTTTTAGAATTTTATGGAGCTCTCTTTTAAAAATATACGAGGCTAAAAACACACCTGCACATATTTTCGCAGAGCCAACTTTACGTAATAAAACCCTATATAACAACAATATAAATAAATTACGAACAACAACTGAATGTATGAGTTGTATTTTAGGAGGGGCAGATACTATATCAAATAACGCTTATAATAAAATTTTTCGTAAATCAAATGAATTTAGTGAACGAATAAGTAGAAATCAATTATTAATTTTAAAAGATGAATGTGAGATATCATCTAATAAAAATATTGTAGACGGCTCTTATTATATTGAAGAAATTACACAACAATTAGCTGAAAAAGCATTAGAAATATTTAAACTAATTGAAAAAGGAGGAGGTCTTTTAAAACAATTAAAAGAGGGAGTAATTCAACGAAAAATTCAAGAATCGGCAGATAAAGAACAACATCAATTTAATTCTGAAGAATTGGTTTTAATTGGAACAAACAAACATCAAAATAAATTTGAAAAAATAAAAGACGATTTAGAATTATATCCGTTTGTAAAAATTCGTGCTAAAAAAACATTAATTCAACCAATTATACAAAGAAGATTATCAGAAAAATTAGAACAAGAACGATTAAAAAATGAGTAGAAAAGATATATCAAATATAGTTCTTGATAAGAGTAAGAATACGGAAGTAAAAACTCTTAAACACGAAGATTTTATTGCTGGAATTGCACCTTATTTAAGAGGTATTTATTCTACAATGTATGTTCTTAATCCGTGGGATATTAATCAGTATTTAAATTTTTCTGAAATAACTAAAAAGAACGTCATTAATAATGTTGATGATATGAAAGATTGTTTGAGTAAAATTTCTATAAAAGAAAACCCTATTTCTTTTAATATGGATGAAAATATTTTACCATTTTTAGCTTTTTATATAATTGCTAGTGAAGAACAGGGCATTAAACAACAAGAATTAAAAGGTATTATTCAAAATAATATTTTCACTTTTCCTCTCTCCTATTCAATTAAAATAATTAAAGATATTATTGAATATACGAATAAAAATATACCTGACTTTAATCCTATTTCTATCGCTGGTTATAAAATCCAAGAAGATAAAACTACTGAAGAAATTGAATTAGCACATTCTTTAGCATATGCTATAAATTACATTAAAAAAGGACTAAAAATAGGTTTAAATATAGACGAACTTGTCTCAAATATTTCACTAACTTTATCTGTTGGAATAAATCATTTTAGAGAAATAGCAAAATTAAGAGCTTGCAGAATGTTATGGGCACACTTAATTAAAGAATTTAATCCTAAGGAAAAATCATTAGCTTTAAAAATACATTGTAAAACCAATGATTACAGTTTAACCAAACAAGATATACCTAACAATATAACTCGTACAGTAACTAAAACTATGGCTGGTATTTTAGGAGGTGTTCAAAGTTCACAAACAAACTCTTTTAACAAAAAAATACAATTATATTTACAACAAGAAACCAATATTACAAAAACGATAGATCCTTGGGCAGGTAGTTACCATCTAGAACAATTAACTGAAGATATTTACAATAAAACATTAAAAATAATTAATGAAACTGAAAATTTAGATGGAATAACAAAAGTTCCTGAAAAAGAAATTAAAAAAATATCAAATAATACTTTAAATTGTAATAAAACAGATAAAAATAGATTTAAAAGAGATGAAAACAATGTTAAAAAATCATTAGAAAATTTAACAGAAAGTATTGAGTCAGGAAAAGGAAATTTATTACATTTAGCGGTTATATCTGCAAAAAATAGGGCTACCTTAAATGAAATCTTAAGTGCTTTAAAAAGTGTAGATTAGAAGAAGACAGAATAAAATGCAAATAAAATTTATAGATAGAAAAACGGGAGAAATAAAAATAGAAACTCCACCTGCTGAAAGAACTTTAAAGTTTTTATATGATAATCCTTTCGGTAGAAAAGCTATTTTACCTATTATAAAACGTAAATTTATTTCTAGAAAGTATGGTGCAAAAATGAACAAACCATCTTCTACTAAAAAAATTCAGAAATTTGTAAATCAGTTTAATATTGATATGAGCGAATTTGAAAAATCAATTCCTGAATTTACTTCATTTAATGATTTTTTCTACAGAAAATTAAAACCTAATGCTCGTAAAATTGAAGACGGATTTGTATCACCTAGCGATGGGAGATTATTGGCTTTTGAAGATATTTCTGACATAGATAGTTTTTTCATAAAGGGAAGAAAATTTACTTTAACAGAATTTTTAGAAGACGAACAATTAGCCGAGAAATATAAAAATTCATCATTATTAATACTACGTTTGGCTCCTAATGATTATCATAGATTTCATTTCCCTTATAATGGCACCCCTTCGGAAACAAGAAAAATAAGAGGAAGATATTTTTCAGTATCACCATATGCTTTAGCCAGCAATTTTGCTAGAGTTTTTTGTGAAAACAAACGAGAATTTTGCACCCTTTCTACTAAACAAAAAGGAGATATTATTATAGCCCCTGTAGGCGCAACAATGGTTGGTAGTATTTTTAAAACCTATGAAGCAAATAAACCAATAAAAAAAGGAGATGAAATGGGATATTTTGCCTTTGGAGGTTCAACAATTGTAATGTTGATTGATAAAGATAAAATTACTATTGATGAAGATATTTTAAAAAACACCAGTAACAAAATAGAAACATTTGTAAGAATGGGAGAAAGTATAGGTAAATAGATTTACCACAAAAATACATCTAAAATTTCATTAAAAGTAATTTATTAAAATTGAAAGAAAATTGTACCTTTGCACCCCACTATTTACAATAATTTTAATATAGAAAAAGATATAATCATGTTCAATAAAAATATAAAATTAGTTTTAGCAGGTTTAATTACTGCTTGGGCTGTTTATCAATTTACTTTAGGAAATATTGGAAACGGAATTGCTTTAATTCTACTAGCAATAATAATTATTGTTTTCTATTATAAAAATGAATTTATTTTATTAGCCTTTTTACGAGTACGTAAGCAAGATTTTGAGGGAGCTAAAAAATGGTTATCATACATAAAAAAACCTGAAAGTGCTTTGTTAAAAAAACAACAAGGCTATTATAACTATCTGCACGGAATTATGTTATCACAAACTAACATTACACAAGCAGAAAAACATTTACGTAAAGCCGTAACTCTTGGTTTAAATATGGATCATGATATGGCTATGACAAAATTACAATTAGCAGGAATTGCAATGGCTAAACGCCGTAAACGTGAAGCAACTATTTTATTAAAAGAAGCTCAAAAATTAGACAAACATGATATGCTTAAAGAGCATATTCAAATGATAAAACAACAAATGAAAAAAATATAATAAACTCTTTTATTATAATAAATAAAAACTAAAAAACTAAATAACTAACCTAATATGTTCAGAGAATTACTCTTAAAATACTTAAGAAAACACGCGTCTCATTGGCTTATTTTGGTTATTGATGTTATTTTAGTTTGTTTATCATTTATACTAGCCTATACTATTAGGTTTAATACAAGTTTAGATTTTGATATAAATAAATTATTATATCAGTTACCATTTATCTCTATAATATTTTTTATTTCTTTTTGGTTAATAGGAACTAACAAAGGAATAATTAGGCATACAGATACTAGAGATGTATTCAACATTTTTTTAGGTGTAACATTACCTACCTTAATTATTACATTTTTTATTGGAATTAATAATTTCTTTCAACTAATTCCATCATTTACAATACCTAAAACTATATTACTAACTCATTATTTTATAACTATATTTTCTTTAGTAATTAGTAGACTTATCTTTAAAACATTATATAGAACAGTATCTTCTGAATTATCTAACACCATTAATACAATAATATACGGAGCAGGAGATTCAGGGCTAATAACTTACAAGGCTTTAAATAATGATACCAGATACAATATAATCGGATTTATAGATGACAATAAAAATAAAATTGGAAAGAAAATAAATCAAATAAATATTTATTCTAAAAAGGATATTACTAAAAGTTTTATTGAAGAGAAAGAAATAACCGAAATAGTTATATCTATACAAAACATAGAACCTGAAAAACTACTTTTATTAACCGATACATTATTAGAACTTGGCATAAAAGTAAAAATAGTTCCACCTTTATCTTCTTGGATTAACGGAGGGCTTGATTCAAAGCAAATTAAAGAAGTAAAAATTGAAGACTTATTAGATAGAACAACTATTTCATTAGACAATAAAATCATTAAAAAAGATATTAACGAAAAAACTATTATCGTTACAGGTGCTGCAGGGTCTATTGGGTCGGAAATTTCAAGACAAATAAGCAATTATAATTACAAGCAACTAATCTTGATTGACCAAGCTGAATCCCCATTATATGAACTTCAACAAGAATTAATAAGAAAAGGTATTAAAAACTTTACAGTCATTGTTTCTGATGTTAAAGATATTGTTAAAATGGAACAAATATTCAGTAAATACAAACCGAACAAAATATATCACGTTGCTGCATATAAACATGTCCCTTTAATGGAGGAAAACCCTTATGAAGCCATTCAAACTAATATAAAGGGAACAAAAAATATTGCTGATTTATCTATTAAATATAAAGCAGAACGTTTTGTTATGGTATCTACCGATAAAGCTGTAAACCCTACTAACGTTATGGGAGCAACTAAACGTATTGCTGAAATGTACGTTAGTTGTTTAAGCAAACGAAGTACCTTTACAAAATTCACTACCACTAGGTTTGGAAACGTATTAGGCTCTAATGGTTCTGTTATTCCTTTATTTAAAAAACAAATTGAAAATGGAGGTCCTTTAACCGTTACTCACAAAGATATCACTCGTTTTTTTATGACAATCCCTGAGGCTTGCCAACTTGTATTAGAGGCTGGTACTATGGGCGATGGTGGGGAAATTTATATATTTGACATGGGAAAATCAGTAAAAATATTTGATATTGCCAAAAGAATGATTCATTTATCTGGTTTAAAATACCCTGATGATATTGATATTGAAATTACAGGTTTACGCCCTGGTGAAAAATTATATGAAGAATTATTGGCTGACGGAGAAAACACCACCCCTACTTATAATGAAAAAATTATGATTGCGAAAACGCAAGAGATTGATGAAAAAGAGGTTAAATTAAAAATAGAAAATCTTTGCAAAGAAAACGAAAGTCATAATTACGAATATTCAGTAAAACTTATGAAAGGAATTGTTCCTGAGTATATATCTAACAATTCAACTTATGAAAGTTTAGATAAATAGAATTTTCTCTAAACTTAAAAACATTAAATAAAAAACAGCTTAAATAATTAAGCTGTTAGAGGTTTACCTTTAAGACGTTTTTCTATACGTTGTTTTATAACTGTTAAACGTTTCATTAAATCCATTAAATTAGCATCTTTTGTTTCTTTATATACATCATTAATTTCTAATATTAACGCCTTAACTTCTCTTGATGCTAAAATTCTATCACTTGTTGTTACAAATCTGAATTTTCTATTTTCAAATTCTTCTGCTCTTTCTATTAATGTCATTACCTTACTCTTTTAAAATTATTTACCCCTCCCTAAACATTTATATTTTTTAACTCAGCAAAAAATACATCAAAAACCTGTCCAAAAATAGTAATTTTATTAATATTTTTCAATATATACAACTATCTATCATATAAAATATAGTTATTTTTAATAAATATTTAAGAAAAACACTACAATTAACAAGCTATTTTATTTGTTTTTATATTTCAATAAATTAAAACTGATTTTAAAGTGTTAATAACTTTAAAAAATAACAATAAAATTTTATACGAATTTATGACAAAAAAAAACATATTTTTGCATACATAAATATGATATAAAGTACTTAAAAAGTGCTATTAATTAAATAGATATAGAAATGGAAGTAATAGGAAAAATTAAATTAATTAACGAAACACAAACTTTTGGTAATAACGGATTTAGAAAACGTGAGTTAGTAGTTACTACTGATGAACAATACCCACAAATGTTATTAATTGAATTTATACAAGACAAATGTGATTTGCTTAACAATTTTCAAGTAGGTCAAGACGTTAAAGTTTCAATAAATTTACGTGGTCGTGAGTGGATAAACCCTGAAGGACAAGCTAAATACTTTAACTCTATACAAGGTTGGAGAATTGAGAATTTGAGCCAAGCAACACCTACTCAAAGTACACCTCCACCTACTCAAACATTTGAAACTACAGAAGATTTATCAGCAAATGAACCTGATGACTTACCATTTTAAAAATAGTACATCTTATAAAAAGACGTTTGAATAATTATTTAAGCGTCTTTTTACGTTTAAAATATTTACTCTACTTAATAAAAAAATATGATATTAATTGCAGACGGAGGCTCTACTAAAACTGACTGGATTGGCCTAAAAGACAATGAGATTGTTTTAAAAACACAAACCGTGGGATTAAATCCTTCAGTTTTATCTAATGAAGAATTAGTAAATATAATTATTAATACTGAAGAGTTTGACAGTATAAAAGAACACGTTAGTGAAATTTTCTTCTATGGGGCAGGCTGTGGAACTCCTAAATCTGTAACGAAAATACAAAATATACTTCAAGATTTTTTTGTAAATGCCAATATTAAAATTGCTGAAGACTCTCTTGCTGCTGTATATGCAACAACAGGAGACAACCCTGCCATTGTGTGTATTCTTGGTACAGGCTCTAACAGTTGTTATTTTAATGGAGAAAGTATAGAAGAAATAAGTCCGTCATTAGGATACACAATAATGGATGAAGCTAGCGGTAATTATTTTGGTAAAATTTTACTTCGTGATTTTTACTACAAAAAAATGCCAAAATACATATCTGAAAATTTTGAAGTAGATTTTAATTTAAACCCTGATTTTGTAAAAGAAAACCTTTATTTAAAACCGAAACCTAACATGTATTTAGCTTCTTTTGCTAAATTTATGTTAGAATTTAAAGATGAAGAATACATTAAAAAAATAATAAAAGAAGGATTTGATAAATTCTTTGAATACAGAATATTACCATATAATAAACCAACCGAAACACCTATTTACTTTGTTGGTTCAATAGCATTTTATTTTAAAGATATATTAGAAAGCGTGGCAAAAAAATACAACTTAACCATTACCAATGTAATTAAACGCCCAATAAATAAATTAATAGATTATCATATATCTATTAAATAAAATCCACTATTTTTTCCAAAGCCATTCCTCGTGACCCCTTAATTAAAATGGTATTATTTTTTATCGGATTACTATTTATATATTCCTTAAAATCATCTAATGTTCTAAATTTATAGAATTCTGTAGTAGTTTGATAAAAATTTTCACCTATAAAAAACACATTTTTAAATGTAAGTTTTTCAGCTAAATCTACTATATATTGATGTTCTTTTAGGCTTTCTTTACCTAATTCAAACATATCTCCTAAAATAAGAGTTTTAAATTCTTTTGATAAAGTATTAAAATTCTCTACAGCCAATTTCATACTTGTAGGGTTGGCATTATAGGCATCTAAAACAACTTCATTAAACGTAGTTTTTACAATTTGAGAACGATTATTTTTAGGGATATATTCCTCAATTGCTTCTTTAATATCTTTTTCTGTAACTCCAAAATATTTTCCAATAGTAATTGCAACTACAATATTATTAAAATTATATTTTCCTATTAAATTACTTTGTATATCATCATTACAATACGATAATTTAACAAATGGATTTGCTTCTAAAAAAGTGATATTCTCATCAAATAAAACTCTTTTTACATTTTTTGTTTTTTCTAATTGAATTTCATCAAGAGGATTTACAAAAATTAATTTATCATTTTTAATCAAAAAATCATACAATTCAGATTTTGCTTTTATAACTCCTTCAATAGAGCCAAACCCTTCTAAATGTGCTTTTCCAAAATTTGTAACATAGCCATAATCTGGCAGTGCAATATTTGATAAAAATTCAATCTCCTTAGGGTTGTTTGCTCCCATTTCTACAATACCTATTTCAGTATCTTTTGTTATTGAAAGTAATGTTAGCGGAACACCAATATGATTATTTAAATTACCTATTGTAAAAGTTGTTTTAAACTTTTTAGAAAGAACACAGTTTATTAGTTCTTTAGTTGTTGTTTTACCATTACTACCCGTTAAAGCTATAATGGGGATGTTCATTTTTTTTCTATGATAAACAGCTAATTTTTGAAGAGTTTTTAATACGTCGTCAACCAGTATAATTTTATCATTAACAACATATTCCTCCTCATCAACAATACTATATATAGCACCTTTTTTAATTGCTTCTTCAGCAAATTTATTCCCATTAAAATTAGCCCCTTTAAGAGCAAAAAATATAGTATTTTTTCTTATGTTTCTAGTATCAGTATCAATTAAAAAAAACTTACTGTATAATTTATAAATCTCAGATATATTCATAACTCAAATACAAAAAAGCCTCGACTATTAATAATCAAGGCTTTTTAATTTTAATAACATTACTATCTGTTTCCTCTTCTAAAATGTGGTCTAGGGGTTTTGTTTTTATTCATCATCATAGTTCCTACTTTATCTGTAGCACATCTAAAACCTATGTAATTAGTAGACAAAAACTCAGGATAATACCTTCTTTGAGCAGGATCTAACCAATATTCTCTATCAGCCCAAGAACCACCTTTATAAACTCTTGTTTTATTACTAATCAATGTGGTTCTTTTTTTGTTATCATATTCTAACTTTGCCACATTACCTATAGAATCTAATTCAAGCGTTGGTTTCATTGGAGAATTATACATTCCTATTTCCTCTATATACTGTTCTTTATCTAAATCATAATTTTTAGTAGAACTCTTCTCGCCATCAAGTATATCTGCATTATTAGCTTCCACATAGTTATTCTTATAAAAAACATCTTCTTTAGTAATTGGTACATATCTTACACTACCAGGTAAATCTTTAGGTACAATATCTCCATTTACTAATGTATCATATTCTATATCACTATTACCAACTATCACCACCTTTCCATCATCATTTATAAGAGGTTTACTAAAAATATTACCTCTAAAATAATTAAAATCATTTGCCTCAGAATCAACAATAGGTCTGTAAACATCTGCAACCCATTCAGCTACATTACCAGCCATATCATATAACCCGAAAGCATTAGGAGGGTAACTTTTCACTGCAATAGGAATATCAGAACCATCATCACTCCAACCAGGAATACCACTATAATTACCTTTACCTTGTTTAAAATTAGCTAATTGATCACCTCTTTTAGATGCTCTTCTGTTTCGTGTATATTTTTCTTTCCAAGGATATTTTTTTCTTCCTCTAATGTTATTATATTCTCTATTTTCAAATGTTGCTTTAGCAGCATATTCCCATTCCACCTCTGTCGGCAATCTAAACTTCTGAGTTAAAATACCTTCAGAAGATGTAACTCGCCTATTATTTCTTTTTGAATGCTTACTCTTATATATTGTTGAATCTCCATTAAATAGAGCATTTGGGTTTGCTAAATAAGTATCTGTATCAAAATTATTTTTACCTCTAAACTTTAACGAATCTTCTTTAAAGATATTTTTTATAACTCCCTTATCTATTAATATTTTAAGATTAACAGCATTTGTTCTCCATTTACAATATTTATTAGCCTGTATCCAACTAACCCCAACCACAGGGTATTCAGCATATGCAGGATGACGTAAATAATTTTCGGAAAGTAAATTTGTATTCCCTAATCCTTTTCTCCAAACTAATGTATCAGGCAAAATAGATTTGTAAATATGTTTAAATTCTGGCTCACTTGGAGGAAAAACATCCTTCATATACTGCAAAAACAAACAATATTCAGCATTCGTAACTTCCGTTTCATCTAAATAAAAAGAACGTACATGCACTCTTTGAGGAGTGGCATTCCAATCAAACATAACATCATCTTGAACAGCTCCCATTGTAAAAGTCCCCCCTTCAATATGTACCATTCCTGGAGGAGGTGTTCCCTTATCTACATATTTACCTTTAATATAATTACCATAATTAGGATCATTAAAGTTCCATCCTGTTAATCTAGATTTATTAGAATTCTTTCTAGAAGAATTTATTCCACTACAGGAAATAATTAATACAGAACATATTAATAAACTAAAAAATTTCAATTTGTTTTTCATTAATTCTTATTTTTTTCAGTGTTGCAATTTACAATATTTCTAACACAAGTCAACATTATTAATTAAATATTGGCAAAATGTTTTACAAAAAATAATCAACTCCTAAAAATAACGACTTATTTATATTTTTATTGCTTAATAAATTTGAAAATAAAATATAAAATACTTATTTTAGCGAAAAAACAATTTACAATGAAAAGAATTATCTTAATTGTATTGTTGATAATTACTCTTTTAGGTGGAGCTTTTTTACAAAATTTACTTTGTTGCAAACCTAAAATGGAAGTAACAAATCAATCTAATACAGTAAAAACTGGGAAACAAGAATTTACATTCTTAAATGGGTTGGTATTTAAAAGCCCTTCAATGAATCTTTCGTGTCAAGAAAACTTCAATTTTAAAGAAAACGAATTAAATTTCTTAAAACCTTTAAACCCAAATGTAGGTAAAATTACGGATGATTTAAAAGTGAAGTTAGAAAAAAATCCTAACCAAAAAGTAGTTATAACAGGATATTGCACTTCTACGGAACCAAAATCTCCTTTATTTCCTAATTTAGGATTTGACAGAGCAAATGAGGTGAAAAAATACTTTATATCAAAAGGTATTTCTTCTAAAAGTTTAGATATAGACGGAATAATAGATGACAAAATGACTCTTCAAAATGGTATTTATTATGGTCCTATTACATGTGCTGTTTCGGAAACCAAGAGTGAATATGATTGGGATTTACTAAAGAAAGAAATAAATGCAGATCCTATTGTAGTTTATTTCAAAACTAACTCTGATAGAATTGATTTGAACGATATGGAAAGACTAAAAGTAGCTAAAATAAACAAATACATTAACAATGTAGATGGAGCTGAGTTACTAGTAGTAGGACATACTGACAATTCAGGAAGCAGAAAACTTAATATGAATTTATCTAAAAGAAGAGCTACTTTTATATCAAATTTCTTCTCAAAAAACACAGGAATTCCAAGTAAAAGAATAACTGTAAAAGGGAAAGGTCCTGACAGTCCTATAGCTAGTAACAATACTACTGAAGGAAAAGCTAAAAATAGAAGAACAGTTGTAAAAATAAAATAATCTTAAAAAAATAAAATAATATGTGTTTTTTAATACCAATACTTACAGGAATAATAGGAGCAATTTTAGGTTGCCTAATATGTAGAAATTCATGCAAAAAATCAAAGAATGTAAATGAATATAACAAAGACGAAAAAATAAATAAAAAATCATTTGTTTTTAATGCATTAGCAGCAAAAAATGTATTTGAAAAAAATATAAAAGAAAATGATTTAAAAATTGTTGAAGGAATAGGTCCTAAAATAGAAGAATTATTTCATAATAACGGAATAAAAACATGGGAAGCTCTATCAAAAACTTCTGTTGAAGAATGTAATGAAATACTTAATTCAGGAGGAGAAAGATTTAAAATGCACACCCCTTCAACTTGGCCAAAACAAGCAGAACTTGCTTTTAAAGGTAAATGGGAAGAATTAAAAAAATGGCAAGGTGAGTTAGATGGGGGTAAGGAATAATAATGAATATATTGTTATAACCAAAAATACAGTTACTAAAGTAACTGTATTTTTTTATTTTAAGTAAATAAAAAATATAAAATCATATATTTGTAAATAAACAGAAAAAAATAAATGGAAAAAATATCAATTAACACCCCTGCTTTTCTTTATAATGATATTTCTGAATTACCTAATGATGATATTAATTTAATGCAAGAAGCAGTCGAAGCTCGTAAAAAAGCCTATGCCCCATATTCAAAATTTAGTGTTGGTTGTGCAATACTGCTTGACAACGGCAAAATAATTACAGGAAATAACCAAGAAAATGCAGCTTACCCTTCTGGTATGTGTGCTGAACGTGTAGCAATATGGAAAGCAAGCTCAGAATACCCAAATATGGTAGTTAAAAAAATAGCTATTACAGCTTCTTCATCAGAAAGAAAAGTTAAGAATCCTGTAGGGCCTTGCGGTGCTTGTAGGCAAACATTATATGAATATGAATTTAATCAAAAAGAGCCTATTGAAATAATATTTATGGGAGAAATAGGAAAAGTGGTTGTAACAGAATCCTTAATATCCCTACTCCCTTTTTCTTTTGATAGCTCTTATTTATAATTAAACTTAAACTATTGAAACTGATAATAAAAAAATAATTAACCATTATTAAAGTGTTCATTTTTATAGGTTTTTACTTTTAAAAATTGTTCCTTTGCTCCTTCAAAAATAAAAATATATAAGGTATGACATCTTGCGTAATTACAGGAATTGGGTCGTGTATTCCAGAAATTAAAAAAGAAAATAAAGAATTTTTAAGCAGTCATTTTTTAAATCCTGACGGAAGTGAGTTTGATAATACAAATGAAGATATAGTAAAAAAGTTTAAAGAAATTACAAATATTTCTGAACGACGTTATGCTAAACCAAATCAAACATCATCATCATTAGGTACAATTGCCGCAGAAAAAGCAATAAAAAATTCAGGAATAAATCCTGAGGAATTAGATTATATAATTTTTGCTCATAATTATGGTGATGTAAAAATTGATTCTTGTCAAAGTGATGTTATGCCTAACCTTGCATCTCGTGTAAAACATTCATTAGGAATAGAAAATCCTAACTGTGTTGCTTATGACATACTTTTTGGATGCCCTGGTTGGGTAGAAGCTGTAATACAAGCCAATGCTTTTATAAAAGCTGAAATAGCATCTAAAGTTTTAGTAATTGGTGGAGAAACATTATCAAGAGTGGTTGATGAGAACGACCGTGATTCTATGATTTTTGCTGACGGTGCAGGAGCTTGTATTATTGAAAAGAAAGAGAATTCAAATGCAGGAATAATAAGCCACGCAACTCAAACTTTTTCTAAAGATGAAACTTATTTTTTATACAACGGAAAATCATACAACACAAGTAAAAATGAAAATACCCGTTACATAAAAATGTTGGGTAGAAAAATATATGAATTCGCATTAATTAATGTGCCTTTAGCTATGAAAACAGCACTTGATAAAAGTGGTGTAGATATAAATGATGTAAAAAAAATATTTTTACATCAAGCTAATGAAAAAATGGACGAAGCCATAGTAAAACGCTTTTATCGTTTATACAAAAAACCTATTCCTGAACATATTATGCCTATGAGTATTCATAAATTGGGCAATAGCTCGGTAGCTACAATACCGACTCTTCTTGATTTAGTTTTAAACGGAGAAATAGAAAACCAAGAATTAAATAAAGGAGACATTATAATTATGGCTTCAGTTGGAGCTGGTATGAGTATTAATGCTATCGTATATAAATATTAATTATTTGATTTATTTTAGATATCTTCACAAATGAACAACAACTTACTTATTTTAGATTTCGGGTCACAATACACACAATTAATTGCACGCCGAGTTAGAGAACTAAATATTTATTGTGAAATTCATCCTTACAATAAAATCCCTAAAAAATTAGATACTTTTAAGGCTGTAATATTATCAGGAAGCCCTTCTTCTGTCCGTTCAGATGAAGCTCCTCACCCAGATTTATCGGAAATACGTGGCAAAAAACCTTTGTTAGCTATTTGTTACGGAGCTCAATATTTAGCTCAATTTTGTGGAGGATTAGTATCTCCCTCAAATACAAGAGAATATGGGCGTGCAAATTTATCTTTTATAAAAAGTGAAGATATTTTATTTAAAAATATTTCTGAAGGAAGCCAAGTATGGATGAGCCATTCTGATACCATTGAAAAATTACCTACTAACGGAGTATTATTAGCTAGCACAAATGACGTTAAAAATGCTTCTTATAGAATTGAAGGAGAAAGTACTTATGCATTACAATTTCATCCAGAAGTATATCATTCAACTGACGGAAAACAATTATTACAAAATTTCTTAGTTGATATTGCTGAAATAAAACAAAATTGGACACCTGATTCTTTTGTTGAAAAAACGGTTTCTTCTTTAAAAAAAGAATTAGGAAATGACAAAGTAATTCTTGGGTTATCAGGTGGTGTAGATTCTACTGTTACCGCTGTATTATTAAACAAAGCTATTGGTAAAAACTTACATTGTATTTTTGTTAATAACGGATTACTTCGTAAAAATGAATTTAAAGATGTTTTAAAACAATACGAAGGAATGGGCTTAAATGTTAAAGGAGTAGATGCTTCAGAACGTTTTTTATCAGCCCTTAAAGGAATTACTGAACCAGAAGAAAAACGTAAAATAATAGGACGTGTTTTTGTAGAGGTTTTTGATGATGAATCAAAAAAAATTGAAAATGCTAAATGGTTAGCTCAAGGAACTATTTATCCTGATGTTATAGAATCTGTTTCTGTTAATGGTGGTCCTTCTGTAACTATAAAAAGTCATCATAATGTGGGTGGGCTACCTAGTTATATGAAATTAAAAGTAGTAGAACCATTAAGAATGATTTTTAAAGATGAAGTACGCCGTATAGGAACATCAATGGGAATTGATAAAAATCTTTTAGGAAGACATCCTTTCCCTGGGCCAGGTTTAGGAATTAGAATATTAGGAGATATAACAGCAGATAAAGTTTGTATATTACAAGATGTAGATTATATTTTTATAAACGGACTAAAAGAATTCGGTTTATACGATAAAGTATGGCAAGCAGGAGCCATTTTATTACCAATTAACTCGGTTGGTGTAATGGGAGACGAACGAACATATGAAAAAGTTGTAGCTTTACGTGCTGTTGAAAGTACTGATGGTATGACTGCTGATTGGGTAAATTTACCTTATGATTTTTTACAAAAAATATCAAATAGAATAATTAATAACGTTAAAGGTGTAAATAGAGTTGTTTATGACATAAGCTCTAAACCACCTGCAACAATAGAATGGGAATAACCTCGTTATAATACAAAAAAGATTGATAAAAATATGAGTAAGATTAAGTTTTTAATAGCAATCCTTATACTAACATTTACCATTTCTTGTGGTCAACAGAAACGTTATGTTTCTTATAAAGTTAAAAAAGGAGAAACAATGCGAGACATTGCAAAACGTTTAAATATGAAAACAAGGGATTTATTACGTATAAATCCAAATGTTAAACGTAGACCTTCTGAAAATACCGTAATTTTTATACCTAATAATAAAAATTTTAAAACGGAAAATAGTTATAAAAAAGAAATAGAAGAAAATACAAAAAATTCTTCTTTAAATACTACAGAAGTAACAAAAAAACTTTACGAATACAAAACACATATAGTACAACCAAAAGAAACGGTATATGGTTTAACCAGAAGATATAATATTACAAAGAAAGAACTTATAGAATTAAACCCTGAATATCCTGAATTAAAAAATAATAAATTAAGCATTGGTAATATTTTAAAAGTAGGGAAAATAAAAAGGGAAATACCTATATCTTTAAAGGACGACTTAGATAATTATATCACACACAAAGTTAACCCTAAAGAAACTGTGTTTAGCTTAACCCGTTTTTATAACATTTCTAAAGATGATTTAGTTTCTTTAAATCCACATCTTCCTGAACTAATATACAATAAATTAAATATTGGAGATATATTAAAAATAAGGCTTAAAGATGAAAAAATAGATTTAAACAGTAATAACAATACTATATACGAAGATAATATTGATATTAACAAAACTATTGAATTAGCAATTATGCTACCTTTTAAAGCTAACGAATATAATTCAGTAAATAGTTACAAAATTTTTAAAGGTAAAAATGGGATTTTACCTAACATGGTAACTGACTTTTATATGGGAGCTGAAATAGCTATTGATTCTTTAATTAAGCAAGGTATTAACGTTAAAACTGATGTATTTGATACGGGTAATAGAGACAAAAACATATCAAAAATATTGTCTAACAATAACTTAAATACAAAAGATGTAATCATAGGGCCTTTTTATTCTAAACAAGTAGAAATGCTTGCTAACAATGTTAAAACACCTGTTATTTTCCCTCATTTTTCCAACCATCAAGATAAATTTTCATCATCTAAATTAATTAAAACTGTTCCTGATATAAAAACAAAAATTAATAAACTAATAGAGTTCCTAAAAAGTAACTATGAAAGAGAAACTATTTTTATTGTTGGTGATGGAAAATCAGCTTCTAACCTTCAAATTAATAAAATAGTTAAAGAATTAAAAACACACGATCCTCTTAGTAATATAAATGTTTTAAAATCTGAAAATGGTTATATAAAAAGAGAAAACTTTACTGATAGAATGAAACCAGAATCTAATTGTTGGATTATCATAACTTCTGATGATGCAATTACTGTTTCTGATGTTTTAAATAGTATGATTGCCTTACCTAAAGGTATTAATATCCGTGTTTTTACTGCTGATAAAAACAAAGCATATGATAAAATTGATAATAATAAATTAGGGCAAATACAATTTACATATGTTACTAATACTTTTGTTGACAATTCTGATGAGTTAACCAAAATATTTAATAAAAAGTATAAAAAAAAAAACAACTCTTTACCTTCAGAATATGCAATAAAAGGTTTTGATATTACTTATGATATTTTAATGAGATTAGCTTCAGGAAATAGTTTGTACAAAACATTTAAACAAGGAGCCTCTTTAAGAACTGCTAATAAATTTAATTATGAAAAAAAGACCTTTGGTTCAACAAATAATAAAGGGGTATTCATAGTTAAATACAACAAAGATTTGAGTTTAACTCGTTTAGAATAATTCTTTAAACAAAATTTGATAAAAAGACCTCAAAGTTTTTAAAAACTTTGAGGTCTTTTTATGTATTATACATCATTCGTACATTTTATCATAATATTTTTGATAATCACCCGAAGTTACATTTTTAACCCAATCTTCATTTTCTAAATACCATTTTATTGTTTTTTCAATTCCTTCTTCAAATTGCAATGATGGCTCCCAACCTAATTCATTTTTAAGTTTTGTAGAATCTATGGCATAACGATAATCGTGTCCTGCTCGGTCGGTTACAAAAGTTATTAATTTTTCTGATGTTCCCTCTGCTCGTCCAAGTAATTTATCAACTGTTTTAATTAACACTTTTATCAAATCAATATTTCGC
>JAGYHQ010000028.1 GCA_018456245.1 Tenacibaculum sp.
TTCTATTTTAACTACTGAATATTGAAAGTCTTTATATTTTAAATTATTTAAAGAAATACTATAATCAAATACATCTATTAACAAAGGTGCTATTTTTTGTATATTTTTTTTGTCTATTAGGGTTGAATGCTCGATTATATCATAACGGTCATATTCTGCTATATAGATTTCTTCTCCGTAAAGTTTCTCTATAACAATTTCATTATTACTTATTTTATCTAAAAATATATCCAATTCTAAATATTGTTCACCTGTATTCTTGTAACTTTCTAATAAGTTTATAAACTCTGTTTCATTATAAAAATCACCTAAACAAAAATAAACTTCATTAGAACTTTCATCTGTTTTATAAAAATATTCGTACTCTTTTAAGTATTCTTCTTTAAAATCTCTTAAATTTCCATTTGGATAATTTTCTTGCCACTTATTAAAATTGTCCTCAAAATCATTTTTAAACTCTTTGAAACTGTAATAAAATTTTAATTCCATTTGAACAATGTTTTTTAGTTGATTTTTATAATGTTAAGATTTTCTCGTTTTCTTACCACGTTATTATTGTTATGTTAAGATTTTCTAATTTTTCTAACACAAGAAATTTTCAATGTTAGATTTTTACATTTATCTTAACTTGAAACATTCATCAGAACATCTATAAGTCTATTGTTTATGTAATAATTTGTTTTACCTGCCTTTGTTTTTTCTAACAAACCTAAATCAGCAATCTTATTTAAGTAAATAGATGCTGTTTGTCTTGTTATATTTAATTCTCTTTCTAAAAATTCTATTTTAGCATAAGGGGTTTTAAACAAAATGTTTAGTAAATCTTGACTGTATATCTTTGGTAAATCAGTACGTAATTTGTTTTTATATTCACTCATCAGATTTTTAATGCTTTCTACCAAATCAATCGTTTGTTTTGCTATAACCTCAACTCCTTTAAGTAAATATAAAATTAAACTTTCCCAATCGTTATGTTTTCTTACGCCTTGTAATACTTTGTAATAATCTGCTTTATTTTGGGTTATGTATCTACTTAAATATAAGATAGGAATATCTAACAAACCTTTTAAAACTAAATATAAAATATTGATGATACGTCCTGTTCGTCCGTTACCGTCATAAAATGGGTGTATGCTTTCAAATTGATAATGAATAACAGCCATTTTTACTAAATCATCTACATCACTAAAATCATCATCATTAATATATTTTTCAAGATTTGCCATTAATTCTAAGACATCATTTGCATTTTGAGGGGGTGTATATACTACCTCGCCAGATGAATTAATTAATTTAGTTCCTGCTTGTGTTCTAAATCCAGCATCATTTTGTAATAATTCTTTATGAATAGATAAAATATGTTTATTCAATAATAATTTTTCATTTTTTACAATTTGAAATCCTTTTTTTAGTCCTGTGGCATAATTATATACCTCTTTTGCTGAAATATTTTTAATGTTGAGGTTGATGTGTTCTTTGTAGAGGTCATCGTGTGTTGTTACAATATTTTCAACCTCGCTACTATCTTTAGCCTCTTGTAGAGTTAAAGTGTCTATTAGGATACTTTCATTTGGTATTGTTTTACAACTTCCTTTAAGTTCTGCTAAATAACGATGAGATTTTGCTAATTGTTTTAAAACTTTTGGAGTTTCAAGTTCTGTATTGGGTGGTAATATATTTAGTTTATCCATTTGATACATTTTTTATTACTCTTAACTTTGGAGTTTCTTGTTTCTTAAAGTATTCATTAAACACCTCTATATGTTTTGTTTCACTTTGATTTATATATTGTAAAAAGGTACTTTCTTTTTTGTGTCCTGTAACACTCATAATGTAAGGAGTTGGTATTTTCCCGTAATGCAAAGTAGCAAAAGTACGCCGTAATGTATGAGTTCCTATGTATTGCCATTTTGGACGAATTTTTTTAACTCGTCTGTTTTTTTCTTGTACTTTCCCCATTGTTGGTGTATCAATATTAGCCATTTTACAAATTTTCTTTAATAACTTATTTAGTTTTTGCGTATGTATTGAGTAGGGTAGCCCATTATCAAATATCACTTTTACTCTTGGAGATACAGGTATAATTATCGGTTTATTTCCTTTCTGTTGTATTAGTTCTATTACATAGTTTTCACCGTATGGTTTAAAACTGTTTTTGTTTATTTTATTGAGGAGGTCACCACCTCGTTGCCCGATGAAACACCCCATAATTAACCACTTTCGAGCATTGTTTAATTCCTTATCGTCTATTTGTAATTGTTCTATTTTTTCAATTTCTTGAAGTGTTAATGTTATTACATTTTCATCATCTCCGTACGTTTTAGCTTGTATAGTTTTTATTCCGTGAAAATCATCAGAAACTTCAACACCTCTCCCTTTAGCATTATTGCAGACGGTTTTTAAATCACTTGCTTTTTTTGTATAATAGTTAGCCTCATATTTGTTATCAGACAACCATTTTTTAAACTCATCAAAGACTGCTTTATTTAACTGTTTTATTTTATATTTTACTTTCTTCTTCTTTTCAAAATTTTCAAATAGTACTTTAAGGCGTTTATATTGTTGTATTCGGCTTTTTCCTAAACCCTCGCCACCTTTTGAGTTTTGTATAATATTAGAATGGTCTATAATGTATTGTATATTGTCAGTAACATATTCACTTTGTTTATGCTCTGCAACTCTCTTAAAAAATAAGTCTATTTGAAATTGTAACCATTCTCCTGTAATTTCTTGTGGGTCAGTGTTATTTATCTTCTCAAAAGTAAAAATTTCTAATTTTTGGAGTTGAGTTGTTAGATTTTTATTAGTAGCTGTATTTTGTTTTGGTAATCCTGTTGCAGTACTCCAATCACTATTTTTTATAAAAAGCCCTGTTTTTCGTTCAACACTTTTACCTCGTCCTAATGATAATCTTAAATAAATTTGTGTATTTTTTTTACTTTTATAAAGTTTGTACTTTATTGTTGCCATTTTTTATAACATTTGATATAACAAAAATACCATACTTTTTTTAATAAAAAAATCTTCCCCAACATTTCCCCAACATTTTTTAAATCTGTTTAAAATCTATTCAATTTTATTAAATTATTGTTAGGTGTTGATAATAAGCTAAATGTATTGATTTTATTGAGGAAATTATTATTTTTAAGAGAAAAATAATCGTGTTAAATTGCTTTATTTCGTTCCCGTCCAGACCGCTTAATTAAAACGCAATTAACTAATAAGTTAATTGCGTTTTTTGTTTCCATACAATTTTAAAAATAACATTTTTTTATTAATACTCTATAAAAAGATAATTTCTTCTAATACTTTTTTACTAAATTAATATTACTTTAATAAAAATAATAACACTATATTTGCAGTGTTATTAATATAAAATAAGTAATATAACATAAATTAAAATGAAAACATATAAAAACTGGACAAAAGAAGGCTCACAAGCTGAGCAAGAAATGGAAGATGGGCATATTAAAGAGTGGAGAAATATTATTAATGAATTACAACCAGATGATTTTGTTAATTATTCCATTTTAGATTTTGGCTGTAACCAAGGGGCATTTTTAAAACATTTGTATAAAGATTACCCTTTTAATAAAGCTGTTGGGATTGATTTATCCTGTGAAGCAATTAAAACAGCCAACAGCAGAAAAGAAAATTTTCCGATTAATTATTACACAACCGAAGAATTTAGAAACAATGATGAAAAATTTGATATTGTTATAAGTAATTCGGTTTTATTTTTTATTAAAGATTTAGCTGAACACGCAAAACAGATAAAAAGTTACTTAAAGGATAAGGGTATTTATTACATTAACTTTTGTGATTTTATGAAAAGCTCAAACATAGCGTCAATAAAAGAGAAGATTGATAGTTGGGCAGAAACTCCTTTAGTACTACATTCATTAGATGAAATTGTAAAAGTTTTTTCAGAAGAAGGGTTTGATGTTGAGGTTAAAAGATTAAGACCAAGCCATTTTATACCATTAAAATATAATGATGAATGGTATGTAAATGTTTCTGAAAGGTTACAAATAAACTACGAGAACAGGTATTTATTTAGAATAGTAAAACAATAATAAATTAATATAAACTTTAAATTTAATAATTATGAAAAACAAGTATTTATTAACATTTTTTACAATACTGGCTTATGGTATTACAGCATTTTCACAAAGTATTGTTGGAACTGTAAAAGGAGAGGAAACAGGTAAAGGTTTAGTGGGTGCTAATATTAGTATTTTAAATACAAGTAAAGGTGCTTCAACTGATTTAGATGGTAAGTATGAAATAAAACACGTTCACTCAGGAAATTATATTGTAAAAGCAAGTTATGTTGGTTTTAAATCAATAACAAAAAACGTAACTATAAAAGAGAATGAAGATATTACTTTAAATTTTGTTTTAGAACAATTAGATGATGTTTTAGAAGAGGTAACGGTAAAAGGACAATCATTTAAACTTAAAAATAGTGCAAGTACTGTTAATGTAATTTCTACTAAAAATATAAAAAACATCACTTCTGCAGAGCAACCTTTAAGACTTTTAGAACAAGTACCAGGTATAAATGTTGTTGCTTATGGGCAAGGAGGAATTGCTGACCAATTCTCTATCCGTGGTTTTAACGGAGGACATGCAGGTGGTGCAGGTATGCAAATAGACGGTGTGTCATTAAACGAAGCTGAAGGGCACGGAGAAGGATATGCAGATATGGGAATTCTTATTCCTTTAAACTTAAGTAAAATTAAAGTTTATAAAGGTCCTTCATCTGCTTTATTTGGTAGATATGCAATGGGAGGAACAGTAGCTTTAGAAACAAGAAAAACAGGAGATTATAAAGATGTAAGCATAAAAGGAGGTTCATTTGCAACTTTAGATGCACAATATGCACAAGGAACAAGCTTTAAAGTTGGGAGAAATGATAGAAGAATTCAAGTTAATTTTGCTTTTCAAGCATTAAAAACTGATGGATATATTAAAAATGCTAATATTACTAAAGGAAATGTTGATGGTAGAATTTCATTCCCTCTTTCTGATAAATCTAAAATAGCATTATCATTCCGTGGACATAAGAGTAAATTTGGTGCTCCGGGGTATATGACAAGAGCCCAATTTGAGGATAAAAAAATGCGTAGATTTCCAGACCAATATGCTGAGAATGACGGGGGAGGGAAAAACTTCTTCTCTGAACGTATAGATTATAGCTATAAAATTAATGATAATGTAACATTACTTTTATTTGGGTATGCTGTACAACAAGATTTTACACGATTTGCTAAATTTAGTTTTGGTAGTTGGGGAGGACAATCAGAGAGAGGTAACACAAGAAGAGTACTTTCTTTAGGTGGTAGTGTAAATGGTAATACTCAATTAGGTAAAAAAGATTTTGATTGGATTGCTGGTATAGAATTAAATGGAGAAAGAACAAGTCGTAAAAGATATCATACTAGTTTTAGAGTAAGACAAGGAGATCCTTACTTAGAAGATGTTTCAATTATAGAAACAGGTTCGGCATTTGCACAAGGTGAATTAAAAGTTCATGATTTATTTAAACCAACTATTGGTTTACGTTTTGATGCTTTTGGAGGTACATATCATGTTATTAAAGACGAAAAAGGAGGTCCTGAAAAAATTTATAGTATTAATGATTTATCTCATTTTAGCCCTAAGTTAGGTTTCCGTTCTACATTTGCTAAAGGATTAGATTTCCGTGTAAACGTGTCAAATGGTTTCTATTTAACTACAGGAGATGAAGTTAAGGCAAAATATACTCAATCAGATTTAAAGCCTGCTCAATTATGGCAATATGAGGCTGGTTTATCATATGAAAACCAATGGCTATCTGCTGATGTTGCAGGGTATATCTTAAACTCTTCACAAGAAGTAAGAAAATTACCTGACGGAAGTTATGTAAACCAAGGTAAAACAAGAAGAAGTGGTGTGGAAGCAAATGTTAAAGTAACTCCAACAGAAGGATTATATTTTAATGGTACTTTTGCCTTTAGTGATACTGAAATTTTAAATGGACCAGATAAAGGAGCAGAGTTAGCACAAATACCTGATGCTATCTTCACTATTGAAGGTAATTATACTTCTCCTATTGGTTTAGGTGTTAATGTTAATTTCAGACATGTTTCAGATTACTTTGTAGGAGTAGAAAACGATAGTAACGGGAAACCTTACAATTATTATGCAGGAGGTTACAATTTAACAAACCTTACTCTTTTCTATAATTTTAATAAATTATCTTCAAATAAAGGGAGAGTATATGTTACTGTAAATAATTTATTTAATGAATATTATGCTGAAACTTATTATGCTAGAGATACATTTATTTCTCCATCACCAACTTGTAATTTCTCAGTTGGGGTAAATTATTCATTCTAAATCAAGAAAAATAACATAGTCGTTTCATTTTTTGGTTTTTTATAAATCAATTTAAAAGGAGTAGCTAATTAATTTTAGTTACTCCTTTTTTATCATAAAAACATATTAACATATTTTTAATAAAAGTAACACTAATCATTGTTTTTTATTAAATTTGCGAAAGAATTATTAAAAATAATAATCATTTAAAATTTTTTAAGATGAAAAAAGTATCAGTATTTTTATTAATGGCAGTTATTGCCTTTGTAGGTTGTAAACCTGCCAATAAAAAAGAAGTAAAAAAAGAGGGTAAAATTGAAAAAGTAGAAAAATGGGATAAGCAATTCTCTTACTTAAGAATGAATGGTATTTTTGTTATGAAACAAAGTGAGCCAGAAACGTTAAATGACCCTAGAAACTTTAGTAAGTTAATTTTATCTACATCAGAAAAAAAAGGAACTATTACTGAAATGACTTTCTTTAGTCATGAAGATATAAATAAACAGTTGGCAAAATGTGGTTATCAGTTTATAGGTAGCAGACCAGATCCTCATTATTACCCACCGTCAAAAACATCTATTTGGGACGTTTTTGAAAAGGTAAAAGATTTTGAAGGAGATTGTTCTAAATTTAAATACGTAATTTCAAGATCTCCACACGATAATCCAAGACATATGCACTTAAGATATGGTAATAATGTTGAGGAACTTTTAAATATGAGTAAAGATAAAAAAGACGATAAATTTAATCCTTGGTGGGCAGATTATGAAGAGAAAAATAATTAAGTAAGTATTTTTTTGTTTTCTAAAACGGGAGTATTAGCTAATTAGTTAGTACTCCTGTTTATTTTTATAAAGTATAAGCGTCCAAAATACTTTTTTAAAGTTATTTAAATTAAGTTTTATTTATATTTGTTGTTTCAAAAAAAATATTAAGATGAAATATAATTTAGTAGAAGAATTAGAATGGCGAGGAATGGTTCATAACATTATGCCAGGAACTAAAGAGCAATTACAAAAGGAAGTTACATCAGCATATATTGGTTTTGACCCAACTTCTGATTCTCTTCACATAGGAAGTTTAGTTCCTATAATTTTATTGTGTCATATAGAAAAAGCAGGGCATAAGCCTATTGCCTTGGTGGGAGGTGCAACAGGAATGATTGGCGACCCGTCAGGGAAATCAGACGAAAGAAACTTATTAAATGAAGAAACTTTAGCTAAAAACGTAGCAGGTATAAAAAGAACATTATCACGATTTTTAAATTTTGATAATGGGGCTGATAATTCACCTATTTTGGTAAATAATTACGATTGGATGAAAGATTTTTCATTCATAGAATTTGCTCGTGATGTAGGAAAAAGAATTACGGTAAATTATATGATGGCGAAAGATTCTGTTAAAAAGCGTTTCTCAGGCGAAGGACCAGGTATGAGTTTTACTGAATTTACTTATCAATTAATACAAGGTTATGATTTTTACCACTTACATAAACATTATAATTGTTTATTACAAATGGGAGGATCTGATCAATGGGGGAATATTACAACAGGTACCGAGTTAGTTCGTAGAATGAATGTTGGGGAAGATGTTAAGGCGTATGCTATGACTTGCCCATTAATTACAAAGGCTGATGGCTCAAAATTTGGTAAATCAGAAGGGGGAAATGTTTGGTTAGATGCTGATAAAACTTCGGTTTATAAATTTTATCAATTTTGGTTAAATACTTCTGATGAAGATGCTGAAAAGTATATTAAAATTTTCACTTTTTTAAGTAAAGAGGAAATTGAAAAATTAATAACAGAGCATAGAGAAGCACCACATAACAGGGTTTTACAGAAAAAATTAGCTGAATTAATTACTATTTTTGTTCATTCGGAAGAAGAATTAGAAAAGGCTATAAAAGCATCTAATATTTTATTTGGGAAATCTACAGCAGAGGATTTAAGGAGTTTAGATGAACAAACTTTCTTAGATATATTTGAAGGAGTTTTATTAGCAGAGGTATCAGAAGGAGATATAGAAGACGGATTAGATATGATAGAAGCGTTATCATCTAAAACAGGTTTCTTAAAATCTAATGGGGAAGCTCGTAGGGCTTTAAAAGAAAATTCTATTTCAGTAAATAAAGAAAAAGTAGCTGAAGATTATGTTATTACTAAAGAAGATTTAATAGCAGAAAAATATTTATTATTACAAAGAGGTAAAAAGAATTATTATTTAATAAAAGTGGTTTATTAATAGTATAGTTTTAGTATAAAAGGAGCATAAAATTAAAAAGTTATGCTCTTTTTTTGTTTCTTTGTTATTCTCAATAAAATTAAAATGGCATATAAAATTAAATTTATAAAGAACCCGCCAACAGCAGAGGATTTAATAACTTTATATAAAAGTGATTTATATAATGAAATTCTTACAGAGTTTGGAAAAAAATTTAATTTGGCTGATAGTTCATATGATTTACAGATGATTAGGCAAGCAGATGTACGATTATATTTGATATTAAATATTCCTTTTGAGGAAGTTTTATTAAAAATGCAGGAATATAAAGATGAGTTTTTAAGTTTTTGTATTGCAAAATCTACATTTTATGAGAATATAGAAGATGAACATCCTGATGGAGAATTTCCTGAAGGAGAAGAGCCTGATGAAGAAGATAAATCTGAAGTTATTGAAGAATTAGGAATTGCAAGAACTTTTTTATTAAGAAATTTTTGTGAATTTTATTTGTTAAAAAATGGAGATAAAGAAAGAACATTACATTTTTTAAAAACAACAAAAATACCTTATGCAAAAAAGCATTTATCTGAAATTACGAAGGTATATAAAAATTTATAAGTTAATATAATATTAATAGTATTCCAATAAAATTAAAATGGCTAAAGTAAAAACGGTTTTTCATTGTCAAAATTGTGGTACAAAATACCCAAAATGGATGGGGCAGTGTAGTGGATGTAACGAGTGGAATACTATTGTAGAAGAAATAGTACAAAAGGAAGAAAAAAGAGAGTGGAAGCAATCAAAAATATCAAAAACAGTTTCAAAACCTTTAAAAATTAAGGAAATTGAACTTGATAATGAAGAACGAGTTAAAACCAATAATAACGAGTTAGATACTGTTTTAGGTGGCGGATTAGTAAAAGGCTCGGTAACTTTATTAGGGGGAGAACCGGGGATTGGTAAATCTACCCTTTTATTGCAGGTGGCTTTAAAAATCAGCCAAAAAGTATTATATGTTTCGGGGGAAGAAAGCCAATCACAAATAAAAATGCGAGCTGAACGATTGGAAGAAGTAGATAATTCAAATTGCTTAATTTTAACTGAAACTAACACTCAAAAAATATTTAAAAATATTGAAGAGATAAAGCCAGAAGTATTAATTATTGATTCTATTCAAACATTACACACAAATAATATTGAAGCATCGCCAGGGAGTATTTCCCAAATAAGAGAAACATCTGCTGAATTAATAAAATTTGCCAAAGAAACGGCAACTCCTGTTTTGTTAATAGGGCATATTAATAAAGAAGGACATATTGCAGGACCTAAAATTTTAGAGCATATGGTTGATGTGGTTTTGCAGTTTGAAGGAGATAGAAACCATACATACAGGATTTTACGTTCAAATAAAAACAGATTTGGCTCTACTTCAGAATTAGGAATTTACGAAATGCTTTCAGACGGATTAAGGGAGGTTTCAAATCCGTCTGAAATATTAATTTCTAAAAAAGATGATGATTTAAGCGGGACAGCAATAGCATCAACCTTAGAAGGAATTCGCCCATTAATGATTGAAATTCAGGCATTAGTAAGTACTGCGGTTTACGGAACTCCACAGCGTTCAACTACGGGTTACAATTTAAAAAGATTGCATATGATTTTAGCCGTTTTAGAAAAACGAGCAGGCTTTAAACTTGGTGCAAAAGACGTATTTTTAAACGTTACAGGAGGTATTAATGTAGATGACCCAGCAATAGATTTGGCGGTGGTTGCATCAATTTTATCATCAGATAAAGATATTGCAATTAACCCAAATGTTTGTTTTTCAGCAGAGGTTGGTTTGGCTGGTGAAATTCGCCCAGTTTCAAAAATAGACCAACGAATTTTAGAGGCTGAAAAATTAGGTTATAAAACGTTTGTAGTATCAAAATACAATAAAATTACATCAAAAAAACATAATATTAAATTGGTTTTAGTGGGTAAAATAGAAGAGGCTTTTGCAACTCTTTTTGCATAAATAGTATTACTTTCGCCCTTAATATGCAAACAAAGGTTTTTAACATAAAATTGGAAGAAGAATTCACAAAAATTTCTTTAGAAATTTTTAAACATCAGTTTACGAATAATAAAATATATCGTTCGTTTTGTGATTTGTTGTATAAACATCCGTCAAGTGTAAAAACCATTGAAGAAATCCCTTTTTTACCTATTGAATTTTTTAAAACAAAAGAAGTTTTAAGCTCTAAAGATAACGTTCAGGAAATATTTACAAGTTCAGGAACAACAGGAAGTGTAACAAGTAAGCATTTAGTAACTGATGTTTCGTGGTACGAAAAAAGTTATTTAAACGGATTTAAACATTTTTATAAAAATATTGAAGATTACACCATTTTAGCATTATTACCAAATTATTTAGAACGTAAAGGCTCATCATTAATTTATATGGTGGCAGATTTAATAGAAAAATCAGGTAAAAAGGAAAGTGGTTTTTATTTAGATGATTTTTATACGTTAGCCGAAACCTTAGATTATTTAGAACAAAAAGGACAAAAAACCTTATTAATAGGCGTTTCATTTGCTTTGTTAGATTTGGTAGAAGAATACGGATTTTCATTAAAAAACACCATTATAATGGAAACAGGCGGTATGAAAGGACGACGAAAAGAAATTATTAGAAAAGAATTGCACAGTATTTTACAAAAAGGTTTTGGAGTGTCGGAAATCCATTCAGAATATGGTATGACCGAGTTACTAAGCCAAGGATACTCAAGAGGAAATGGAATTTTTGAATGCCCACCGTGGATGAAAGTTTTTGCTCGTGATACTGAAGACCCTCTAACAATTTTACCAAAGGAAAAAGTAGGAGGAATAAATGTAATTGATTTAGCAAATTACAATTCGTGCAGTTTTATAGCAACCCAAGACCTTGGAAAAGTTTATAAAAATGAAACTTTTGAAATTATTGGTCGTTTTGATAATTCTGATTTAAGAGGTTGTAATTTAATGGTTTATTAGGGGGTTAACGTGAAATATATAAATGAAGTAGCGACTTAAATAAGCCTTTATTTAACTTTCATTTTAGCACCGACTTTGTAAATAAACGTAAACTTTAAATTAAGCAATTTACTCGCTATTTTGTTTATACAATGTTAACTGCAGTTTTTATTATTCAAATTTCATTTCAAATAACAAGTAATGTTTGATTCCAAATTTTTCTCCCCACTTATCAATTTCTTTACCACTTGTTCCAACCTCACACCAAGATTTTGAACCGTCTTTTCTTTCATAAGGTAAGATATATGCAAGTAAATAGAATTTTTTGTTATAATCAATTTTCAATTTACTTTCTTGAGCAATATTTCTTAAACTATATTCATTACTTTCAATAGCATCATACTCTCTATTTATTGCAAATCTTGGGAATTTAAAAGTCATTTTTAATTTATTTTTGTGTGTGAGTTTTGAAATAACTTTTAAATTTAAAACCGTGTCATTTACAGTTTCAAATTGTTTTATTCCTATCGATTTACTATTAAATACTATTGAATCTTTAATTATTTTTCCATTCCATATTTCTTTACAAGTTATTTTATAACTTTTATTTTTTAGTTTTGTTCCAGTAAATTTAATTTTATGATATTCAATGCCTTCAAATTGTAAAATGTCTCTGATTTCATTGTTTTTAGAAGAATATTCAGAAATCATCTTTAATTTTTTATCCTGTGCATTCATTATTAGGAAATTCAGACACATTAAA
The DNA here is from genome assembly GCA_018456245.1 of Tenacibaculum sp. Classification (GTDB taxonomy): domain Bacteria; phylum Bacteroidota; class Bacteroidia; order Flavobacteriales; family Flavobacteriaceae; genus Polaribacter. Next base: position 12,341 of record JAGYHQ010000028.1, read on the forward strand.
ATTGAGATATATTTTTTCATTTTAGTTTGGTTTTAATCGTTTATAACGGCTCACGGCTTAATGTAGTTTTGGTTTAGGAAAGATACGGAGTATCTTGGAGAAAACAAAATTGCATTAAGGCGAAGATGTGTGAAGTTCTTGAGCGAAGCGAAAGGAGTTCACACATCATCGGCGAAGCCGTGAGCCGATGTAGTGAAAGACGGAGCGGTAGCGGAGTATTTCACTACATCACATAAATATACGAAAGTTTTTGAAACTATAATTTTATAAAAAAATTAAGATTAGCTAAATCAATCTATTAACTTGTGATGTATGATTTATATATTTTATGTTTTTGTATGGTTTTATAAAGATATAACATAAAATACGTAGGTTGTATTAATTTAATAAAATATTAAACTTATTTTATATTTTTGTTCAATGCAAAAAAAATCATTTACTTCTATTGAAGAAATTAAACGAAAGTTAGAGAGTTACTGTGTTTATCAAGACCGTTGCCATAAGGAAGTAGAGAAAAAACTGTTAGAATATGATTTAATTCCAGAGGTAAAAGAAGAGGTTTTACTACACTTAATGGAACATAATTTTTTAAATGAAGAAAGGTTTTCTAAAAGTTTTGCAAGAGGGAAATTCAGAATAAAAAAGTGGGGAAAACAGCGAATTACAAGGGAGCTAAAATTTAGAGATATTTCAAATTACAACATTAAAACTGCCCTTAAAGAGATTGATGATAATGATTATCTTTCTACTTTATATGAACTTGCTAATAAAAAAAATCAATCAATTTCAGAAAAAGATATATTTAAAAGAAAGAAAAAATTAATTAATTTTTTACAATATAGAGGTTACGAAACGGATTTAATTTGTAAAATTGTAAATGAAATAACTGAAAATAATTAACCTATGAAAAATAAAAATTATATAGTAATATTTGCTTTATTTATATGTATTTCAATTACTTTAATTAGCTGTAAACAATCAGTATCAAATAATAAAATTTCTGAAAAAGCAGACATAACAAAACCTTTTATAAAAGATGTTAATGTTGCAGAATTTAAAAAAATAATAGATTCAGGAAATGCAATATTACTTGATGTTCGTACGCCAAAAGAAGTTGCCAGTGGGCGTATAGAGGGTAGTAGTACAATAAATTTTTATAGTGATGAATTTATTGATAAAATAAATTTAATTAATAAAAGTAAAGCTATTGCTGTTTATTGTAGGTCGGGTAGAAGAAGTGTTATGGCTGCAAAAGTTTTACAAAAAAACGGATTTAATAAAATATATAATTTAGAAGGAGGTATAAAGGCTTGGGAGCATGAAGGTTTACCTTTAACAAAATCAACAATTAGTAAAGATGAGCATATAAAAACATTAAGTTTAGCTGATTTTGAAAAGGTGTTAAAAACAAATAAAATTGTTTTAATAGATTTTCATACCGTATGGTGTTCTCCTTGTAGAAAAATGGCTCCCATAATTGATGAAATTGAAACAGAGTATAAAGATAAGGCAGTTGTAATGCGTGTTGATGTAGATAATAGCAAGGAAATAGCTAAAAAGTATAATATTCAAGGAGTTCCTGTGTTTATTTTGTTTAAAAATGGAGTTGAAAAATGGAAACACAATGGAATAATTTCTAAAAAAGAATTAACACAGCAAATTAATAATAAACTTTAATAAAAATATGCTAAACATTAATTCCCTAAGGCACGAAAAAGAAAAAACATACTTAACTATTATGAAAATAGTTGGTGTTTCAATTTGGTTAATATTATTATTTGTAACATTTGGGTTAATATTTTTATGGGCAGTGCCTATTATCTTAACAACTTGGATTTTTAGCCTTTATTTTAAAGCAGTAATATACGGAGATAGTGTAAAAGTTACTTCAAAACAATATCCACAAATACATAATATAGTTGTTGAACATTGTGATAAGTTAAATATTCCTAATCCGCCAGATGTATTTATTTACAACGGAAATGGTTTAATTAATGCAGCTGCAATAAAGTTTCTTTCATCAAAATATGTTATATTAATGTCAGACCTTGTAGATTTAATGTTAGAAAGAGATAAATTAAATGAACTTTCTACAATTATAGGTCATGAACTTGGTCATCATGCAGCAGGGCATACAAATTTCTGGAAAAATTTATTGATAAAACCAGCACATATTGTTCCTTTCCTTGGTTCAGCTTATAGTAGAGCATGTGAATTAACAGCAGATAGAATCGGTTTGGCTCTTACAAATGATTTACAAGCAAGTGAAAATGCTTTGGTAGCAATAGCTCTTGGGTGTGAAAGTTTAGCAAATGATACAAATATTGATGAATTTTTATTACAAGAGAAAGAAATTCCTGAACTTATGGGATTTGTTCATAAAATGTTTTCATCTCACCCAAGAATGACTAAAAGAGTTATGCAGATAAGACATTTTAATAAAATTCAAAATTATAATTAATTGTATTTCTTACTAAAAAAAGAGCTTTTAAGCTCTTTTTTTATTTTACAATATTTTCTTTTAAATTTAGTTTATCATCTTCAAAAACGGCATAGGTAAAATATTTTATCCAATCACCTAAATTAATGTATTTACTATCTTCTTTTAATTGAATATCTAAAGGTAAATGACGATGCCCAAATACAAAATAATCATAATGTTTAGTTTCTAATTTTTTCTTACAATATTGTACTAACCATTCTTCGTCTTCTCCTAAAAATTTAGCATCTTCATCACCAGATATCATTTTATTTTTAACCGACATATATTGCCCTAAACTAACACCTAAATCAGGGTGTAACCAACGAAACAACCACTTAAATAAAGGAAAAGTAAATACTTTTTTCATTCGTTTATAACCTTTATCTCCGGGTCCTAAACCATCTCCATGACCTATTAAAAACGTTTTGTTATTAATACAGAATTCTTGAGGAGAATAATATACAGGAATATCTAACTCTTTTTCAAAGTAACTTCTCATCCATAAATCATGATTTCCTACAAAAAAATATATAGGAATTCCACTGTCTTTAATTTCAGCAAGTTTTCCTAATGTTCTAACAAAACCCTTTGGTACAACGGTTTTGTATTCAAACCAAAAATCAAATAAATCGCCTAATAAAAAAATTGCTTCAGCGTCAGTTTTTACTTCATCTAACCATTTTACAAATCGTTTTTCTCTCACTAAACTTTCGCTGTGAGTAGGGGCTCCTAAATGTTGGTCGGAAGCAAAATATATTTTCTTATCTTTTTGTGTTGTTATTGAAATCACAACTTAATTTTTTTACAAAAATAACTAATTTGAGTGTAGTATATACACGCAATTTTCAATTATATTTGTTTTCAATAGTTAAAAAAATATAAAAATGGAACCATTTGATGATGTTTATTTTATGAAGAAAGCCTTACAACAGGCTGAAGTTGCTTTTGAAAAAGGAGAGGTTCCTGTGGGGGCGATAATTGTTTTTAAAAACAAAATTATTGCAAAAGCCTATAATTTAACAGAAACATTAAATGATGTAACAGCCCACGCAGAAATGCAGGCATATACCTCAGCATCAGACTTTTTAGGAGGAAAATATCTTAAAGAATGCACATTATATGTAACGTTAGAGCCTTGCCAGATGTGTGCAGGTGCAAGTTATTGGGCACAAATAGGTAAAATAGTTTATGGGGCAAGTGAGCCAAAATTAGGTTTTAGTGTTTTAAAAACAAAATTACACCCTAAAACAGAAGTTATTTCAGGAGTTTTAGAAAATGAATGTGGAGAATTACTGAAAAAGTTTTTTTCTGAAAAAAGGGATTTATAATAACACTTATCTATCTTTAAATACCAAAAACTTCTTTTGAGTTTTCAGTAGTAATTTTAGCTATTTCATCATATGAAAGTCCGTAAATATCTACTAATTTATCAATAACTTTTGTTATATAACTGCTTTCGTTTCGTTTTCCACGGTAGGGCGTTGGAGCTAAATAAGGGGAATCGGTTTCTAAAACTATGTGTTTAATATCAAAATCGTTTAAAAATTTATCAATTTTACCATTTTTAAATGTGGCAACCCCACCAATTCCAAGTTTCATATTATATGAAATTGCTTTTTCAGCTTGTTCTTTTGTTCCTGTAAAGCAATGGAAAATACCAAATAAATCGTTTCCTTTTTCACTTTCTAATACTTCAAAAATTTCATCAAAAGCATCACGGCAGTGAATAACAATAGGTAGTTTTTTTTCTTTTGCCCATTTAATTTGAGTAGAAAAAGCCTCCTGTTGTTGCTTTAAAAAGGTTTTATCCCAATATAAATCAATTCCAATTTCACCTATTGCGTAAAAATTACGTTTGTTAATCCATTCTTTAACGTGTTCTAATTCTTCTTTATAGTTTTCTTTAACTGATGTTGGGTGTAACCCCATCATTAAAAAAACATCATTAGGATAATTTTTTTCTAAATTTAACATTGATTGCGTGTAAGAACTATCAATCGCAGGAATAAAGAAACGAGAAACACCAGCGTTTTTAGCTCGTTGTATCATTTCATCACGGTCTTCATCAAAATCTTTAGAATATAGGTGTGTATGTGTATCAGTAATCATTTTCTTAATTAATTGGTTAGCTAATATAGTAAAGCAATTTTAAATTAATGTATTTTTGTGCAAAACAATTAAAATGCCAAGTATAAAGAAAGTATTAAATAAGAAAAAATACGTTAGAATTAAACTAAAAAAGATGAAGACTAATCATCTTGAATTATCAGCTAAAATTAATGGAGTTAAAGGTAGGTTTATTTTAGATACAGGGGCTTCTAATTCGTGTGTTGGGTTAAATTTAGTTGATTATTTTAAATTAACAACCGAGGAAAGTGAAATAAAGGCATCAGGAGCAGGGGCTGTTGATATGGAAACCAAAAAATCTGAAAATAATACGTTAAAAATTAATGATTGGAAGGTTAAGAATAATAAATTGGTTTTGTTTGATTTACAACACGTAAATACAGCCTTACAACAACACGGAGAAGAAAGTGTACACGGAATAATTGGTGCCGATGTTTTAGAAAAAGGCAAAGCCTTAATTGATTATAACAAAAAGTATTTATACTTAAAAAAAGTTAAAAATAAGATATTGAAAAAAGATGGAATTCCTTTTTAGTTAATTTAATAATGATAACGTAACAAAATAAATAATTTAAAGCTAATTAAACTTAAGTAATTAGTTTTTCTATTTTTGTAAAAAAATAAATACTAATGGATATTATTTTAAAGTACTTCCCAAATATTACAGAAACACAAAAAGAGCAGTTTGCTAAATTGCAAGAATTGTATAAAGATTGGAATTTAAAAATTAATGTTGTTTCTCGTAAAGATATAGATGAATTGTATTTACGCCACGTATTACACTCTTTAGGAATTGCTAAAATAATACAGTTTCAGCCAAATACAAAGGTTATGGATGTTGGTACAGGTGGTGGGTTTCCAGGTATTCCGTTAGCAATTTTATTCCCAGAAACTAAGTTTCATTTAGTAGATAGCATAGGTAAAAAAATAAAAGTAGTTAATGAAGTTGTAAGTGGTTTAGGTTTAGAGAATGTAATTACTACCCATGGCAGGGTAGAAGAGGTAAAAGATACGTATGACTTTATTGTAAGCCGTGCCGTTGCACAAATGGAAACATTTCATCGTTGGGTAAAAAATAAGGTTCATAAGAAACAAAATCATGAACTTAAAAACGGAATTATTTACTTAAAAGGAGGTGATTTAATTGACGAGCTTATAAATTTCCCAAAGGCAACAATTTATAATTTATCTAACTATTTTAATGAAGATTTCTTTGAAACAAAAAAGGTGGTTCATTTACCTTTAAAATACAAAGGTTAATTAAATTATTGAAGGTAAGATTATTGAGGTAATATCAACAATATAACCGTATAAAATTGATTTATCTAGCGTTTTTTGTTCTATAAAAGGGATAATATTGTTTACTTTTTCAAAGAAAAAGAAGGCTATTCCCATAATTACCCCAATTTTTAGTAGCCCAAAAACACCACCTAGTATTCTGTTTAAAATTCCTAATGAGGCTGAATCTGCAATTTTTGTTAAAATTTTTCCTACAATAATTATGGCTAATAAAATTACAATAAAGGTTCCTGCAAAGGCAATTAATGAAATGTAATTTTCCTCTAATTCAATATTTTCTATAAGCCAATCTTTTAAAAAGTGTGAAAAGTTAATTGCTCCATATACACCAGCTATTAAGGCTATTAACGAAGCAATTTCAATAAAAAAACCTTTCATAAATCCTCTTACAAAACTAAATAATAATAGTGAGGCAATTATTATATCAATTATATTCATATATTTAAAGTGTGTATAGCTTTGGCAAATATAACAAACTCGTTTGTATATTTGCCTTTCATTGATGAAATGATTTATGGATAAAAGTACGAGTTTAAAACAAAAATGGGAATTTTTAATAAAAATATTATCAAAGCAATTTGCTGATGGGGAAGAATTAGATTTAGATGGTGTAATATATTTAATAGGGGTGCAAGAATTGGGGCAAGGATATAGGCAGTTTAAAAAAGATGAAAAAGTAAATTTAATGCATATTGCTATTTGTAAATTATTAGAGCCTTATGGCTATTATGAGTTTGATTTTTTTGATGATGATGGGTGGCCTCATTATAAAATGGTAACTGAACTTCCTAACTTAAAACCAGGGGAACAATCGGTTTTAATGAAGGAAGCTATTGTTAATTATTTTGATGTGTTAGATTTTTTTAATTAGTGTATAATAATATTTTGGTACACTTATTGAAGTAAATTATAAATAAATATAGTAAAATGGTGAAAAAATTATTTGTTTTATTAATGCTTGTAGCGTCAATCACACAAGCACAATATACGGTAAAAGGAACAATATCTTCTGCTGAAGGGTTAGATTGGGTTTTGTTACAAAAATTAGAAGGTACAAAACAAAAATATTTAGCTCATACAAATATGAAAATAGAGAATATTGAAGTTAATGGAGTAAAAAAATATATAGGTAAATTTGAATTTACTCTTCCTAAAGGTACTAAAGTAGGTATGTATAGGGTTTCGTATAAAGATAAAGGAGCAGGGTTTGTTGATTTTTTATTTAATAATGAAGATATTGAGCTGAGTTTTGATTCTCAATTTCCAGAGCAATCGGTAATTTTTGCAAAATCTGAAGAAAATAAATTATATAGTGAGTATAAAAATGCAATTTCTTTAGCACAAAAAGAATTAAATTCTATTCAGCTTCATTATTTTTCAACAAAGGAAGAAAAAGATAAAAAGAGATATAAAAAAGCCTTAAAAAAGTTAAATAAAATACAAGATTCTTATGAAGAAAAGTGTAATGGAATGTTAGTTAATCATTTTATTAAGGCATCTAAAAGTTATAATTCATTAAATATTGTAGAAAATTCAAAAGATTATTTAAAAGGTATTTCAGATAATTATTTTAATAATATTAATTTTAATAGCAAAGAGTTGTATAACTCATCATTTTTAGTGAATAATGTTGCTGATTTTGTTTTCTTTTTAAGAGAAGCAAAAACACCATTGTTGCAAGAAAAATTATACAAAAAGTCTATATCAAAAGTAATGGAAGTTATTTCTTATAATATAACTGTTAAACATCAAATAATAACGTATTTTATAACAACTTTTACCAATAAGAAAGATACAAAAATGGTAGATTGGTTGTTTAAAGAATATTATGATAAATTACCTAGAAATATTATAAAACAAGATTTTAAGAGAAAAAAGTTAGAACTTTTACAAACCTCAATTGGTAGAATTGCACCAAATTTTTATTGGAAAGAAGAAGGTAAAGGTTATAGCCTTTCAAGTTTAAATGATGGTGATAATTACCTATTAATTTTTTGGAGTACAACATGTTCTCATTGTGTAAAAGATATACCAGATCTTTATAAATTTATGAAAGGTTTTAAAAAAACATCAGTTATAGCTTTTGCTATTGAAGGCGATGAATTTGGTTTTAATGAATTTACCAAAAGATTATATGGTTGGCATAATGTTTTAGGAACTCATCCTAAAAATAAATTTGAAAATGAAACAGTTAAAAAATATTTAATTGACGCTACCCCAACTTATTTTATACTAAATAAAAACAAAGAAATTATAGCAACACCTAAATCAATTATTGAGGTTAAGGAGTACATAAAAGATATTACTAATTAGAAAAATTTTATTAGCTTTGGTTATTTCTACTTTTTACAAGTAAAAAACAATATATTTTTCATTTTTTAACGGTTAAAAAAGTGACTTTTTTGTTAAAAGCGTTTCATACTAGCCGTAAGTAAACTTATAAAAAAAGTAAACATAAAGAATTAAAAATTTAATTTTATTGTATTTATGTTTACTTTTTTGTACTTTTACAGCGATTAATTATTACAATGAAATGCACAGCACAGCACAGCACAGCATAGCACAGCACAGCACAGCACAGCACAGCACAGCACAGCACAGCACATCACATTACATCACATCATTTCACTGCATTTCTTTGTATATTATTTTGTTTTATATTATTTTATGTTTTATTTTTTTGATGCATTGTCTTGATGTCTCGCTCAGACGGGAGTCCAGTGCTGCGATCTTTTCTCGCTGCCGCCTTACCCTCCAGGGCTCACGTGATCCTCCTACCCTGTCCTCCCGCCTCAGCCTCCTGAGTAGGTGGGACCACAGGCACATGCCACCACGCCCGGCTAAT
>JAGYHQ010000006.1 GCA_018456245.1 Tenacibaculum sp.
TTAATAGTAAAATAAAGTTTTTTTTATTCATAAGTTTAATTTAAAAGTTGAGTATTTATTATAACAAAGTGCAAAAATAATTTTTTTATAGCTAAAAAGTTACATTTTGGTATAAAAATAAAAACCCTACAAAATTATATTTTGTAGGGAGTTTTTTTAACACACATGAGAAAATAGTAAAAAATTATATCATTTATTATTTTTTAACACTATTTTTTTAAAAGTGACAACAAATAAATTTTCTTTATACCTGTTGCCACTCTTAAATTTGAAAATAGGGCAATTTAAAACTTTAATATTATTTTTTTAAAAATAGTAACACGGTTGATGTAAAAAAATATCACGATCTAATAATATTAATAATTTTAAAAAAATAACACTACGCAAATTTATAAAAAAATATTTATAATAAATCAAATATTTGTAATTAAAAAAACAATTTATTGGTAAGTATATAAAAGTAGGTGAGATATCACCTACTTTTTATGTTTTATCGTTTGCAGTTGGCAGTCCAAAAGGCACTATCTTTTATCATTTTAATATTTAATTTAGACTCATCTATAACAATAATACTTCCTTTTCCCCAACCAATATCAAATTTATTTTCTCCTTTTTCAATTTTTATACCTCTTAAAGGTGGAATATCATCTGAAAATTTAAAACTATATGTATCTCCTACTTTTGATACGAATACAGAGCCTTTTGCCTTTGAAATTGTTTTAAGTCCTTTTATATAAGTAATTTTTCCTTTATAAGTTCCTGCGAATAAAATATTGTCTTTAGGGTCATCATCTTTAGAGCAAGATGTTAATGTTAAAAGTATAAAACTTAAAATTCCGAATAATTTAAAAACTTTTTTCATAGTATATAATTTGTTGTTAACAGCACTATCTTAACAATTACCGTACCAAAAAAAGGATAAGTAAAAAAATACTGAACAAAAGGATGTAAAAAAATAAGAAATTATTTAATATTTTTAAACATTAAAATTATATTTGGTAATAAAAATATTGGTTATGGAAAATAATAAAGAAGTTTATAAAAAACTTGAAAAATACGAGGAAATGTATAAAGATTTATCACTAAGAATGGATAAATTATACAAGTTTAAAAAAGAATTTAAAAAATTTAGTAAAGATTTAAGAAAATTAGGTGATTATTACGATGAAGAATGGTTAGATGATTTAGATAAAATTAAAGATGAAAAGAGAGCAGATGATTTTGAAATAACCTCAGAAGATACGATATGGAATTTATTATCTGACCATTACGAGTATAATAAGGAATTAATAAAAGTTTTAGCAAAGGAGCTAAATAGATAATAATTTAACTTTTAACAAAAAAAATAGGCTGTTTTTAACAGCCTATTTTTTTATTAAACACAATGTTTTTAAAAAAAAAACTTAGAATTCGTATGAAATACTTAATTTAAAGTTACGCTCTTTACCTGGGTAAATTTGTTGTGCTGGCATTTGATAACCAAACCCTTCTTCATAATCCCATAAATCTCCAGCACCTAAAGAACTGCTATAGTATAAAGTATTAGCTAAATTATCTACATTAAAACTAATTTTTATGTTATTTTTAGTTTGGTAATAGATAACACCATTAAGTACTGTATATGCTGGTATCCAAGTTTTGTTTCCTGCATCTTGGAATGTTTTATCAACATAATTAGCACCAAAACCTAATCCTAATCCGTTTAATTTATTAGAAAATTCATAGTTTAACCAAAGGTTTGCTTGGTTTTTAGGAGACCATAAAGGAGCTTTATCTTGTAAATAAGCATTTTCTCCAACTGCATCAACAAATTTAGCATTAACAAAAGTATAACCAAATTTAGCGAAAAGACCTTTAACTGGTTGAGTTTCTATATCTAATTCAAATCCATTAGAAGTAGCTGCAGGTGCTTGTGTTTGAGCTGAGTGCCCTAAAACTAAATTTTTCTTTTTAATATGGAATCCTGATAAAGTTAAGTGAAGTTTATCTTTTATTTCCATTTTCACTCCTCCTTCAGCTTGATATCCTGATTCTGGTTTAAATAATTTTCCGTTTCTATGACCATGGTTTCTTACAGGCTTAAAGAAAGAAGATGTAGAACCATAGATAGTTAAGAAATCTTTAACAGGTTGATAAGATACAGCTGCTCTATAAGTAAAGTTACCTTGAGAAGCTTTACTCTCTTCAGCAAGATTTGTTATAAGACTCTTTGGTGTAAAGTTGTTATCATAATGGTCATATCTTGCTCCTAATAAAACTTTAAATTTGTCAGAAAAAGTAATCCAATCTTGTAAATATACAGCAGCAACTAAATCTTTTTGTATTAACATTTCACTTCTAGTTAATGTTTTTTCTTGTCCTAAGCTAGTTATAGGGTCAGTAACTGAAATATTTAATGTATTAGCACTATTTGTGTGATTAGGTCCTGTTACAGTAATAGCATCATAGTATCTTTTTCTATTTAAGTAGTTAAAAGATGAACCAACAATAGCTTTGTGTTTAACATTACCTGTATTAAATTTTAAAGATAAATCTATTTGATCACCAAATGTGTTTGCAATACGGTCAAAGTGGTATCCTCCGTAATTTCTTCTGTGGAAATGTTCTCCATCAGGGTCAACAAAGAATACTTCATCACCTAAATATCTAATAGTATTACCAGTAATAAAGAATTTGTTAGTTAAAGATATATTATCATTAAATCTGTGAGTATAGTTAAATTGTAATTCTTTTCTAACATCAGTTAAAAAGTCTGCAGGGTCAGAATAGTTTAATTTAGGATTAAATTTACCTACAGGCTTACCGTCAAATGTTCCAGGAATACCTAAATCAAAATCATAATCATCATTACTATATTGTAATAAAAGTTCAAATTTATCATTATCGGTAGGAGTATAGTCAAACATAACAGAAGCATTTCTTGTTAAACTACCAACATTTCTAAATCCGTTAGTTTTGTTTCTACCAGCATCAACTCTAAATCTTAATTTATCACTTATTGGCCCTCCAATACCTAATGTAACATTAGCAGTGTTAAAACTACCAACAGTAACATTAGCATTTCCTTTTAATACATAAGACGGTTTTTTTCTGATGATGTTCATAATACCACCTAATGCAGAGTGACCAAATAAATCACCAGAAGGTCCTTTTAATACTTCAATTCTTTCAACATTTGCTAAGTTTGTAGTAGTAGAACTTCTTGCAATATTGTGTCTTTCATCTCTAACACCGTCATATAATAAAACGAAGTTTTCAAAACCTCTAACAGTAAAGAATTGGAAACCACCATAACGATTAACAGATGTAAAACCAGGAACTTGTTTAGCTGCATCTTCAATATTAGTAGCATTAGTTAACTCTAATAATTTATGACCAACTGTGTGAGTTGTCATAGGAGCTTCTAAACTTTTAATATTTAATTTATTTACTTGTAGTTTACGCTCTGTTCTAATAATAGCCTCACTAAGCATTGTAATATCTTCTTGTAATACTACATTTAGTTTAGTGCTTTTGTTTGTATTAACTTTTCTTTTAACAGTTTTAAATCCTACAGAAGAAAAAACAATTGTATTTTCTCCTCTTGTAACATTAAGGGTAAAGTTACCATTATCATCTGTTGAAGTTCCTTTAGTTGTACCTTGTAAAACTACTGATACGTCAGAAATACCTTTACCAGAAGTATCAGTTACTTTACCTTTAATAGGTGAATTCTGTGCTAAACCTGTAAACCCTAACAGGCATAACATACTAATAAATAATAATCGTTTCATTTTTTGTTATTAATTAATTTAAGTTATATAATTGTGTTTAATTTATTTTTAATTTTGTGTTATTTAATATTATTATAATTAATAATATGTTACTATTTATATAAAAAATAATAACTTACTACTTATATTGCTTTGTATAATACATTTCTTCTTCCGTTTTTTTCATAAATATCTACGTTTATATTAAAAGTTTCTAATAAGTTTTCTTTGGTTATTACTTCTTCTACTATTCCTTTTTTAAATACTTTTCCTTTGTTTAGTATAACTAGGTCATCACAATACAAAGATGCTATATTCATATCATGAATAGCAGCTAAAACAGTAATATTGAGTTCTTTTATTATATTCATAATTTCTAATTGATGACCTATATCTAAATGGTTAGTAGGTTCATCTAAAATTATAAAATCACTTTCTTGTGCCAGTACACGGGCAATTAATACACGTTGTTTTTCACCCCCAGAAAGTTTATTAAAAGACCTATTTTTAAAGTCTTGCAAATTCATTTTAACCAATGTTTTTTCTACTATCTCAGTATCTTCTTTAGAATAATTTTCTAATGTTTTTTTATGAGGATATCTCCCCATTTTAACAATCTGTTCAACAGAAAAATCAAAATTATTACCTGTTTCTTGTGCTAAAACGGCTATTTTTTTTGCTCTTTCTTTTCTAGGCATTGTTAGTAGAGGCTCTCCGTCAATATTAATTTCTCCTTTAAAAGGTTTGTGTACCCCGTAAATACTTTTTAAAAGGGTAGATTTACCAGTTCCATTAGGTCCTAAAACACCAAGAAAAGAGTTCTTTCTTACATTAAAAGAAACATCATGAATAATTTTTTTATTATCCAACTCAACACCTATATTCTTTATCTCTAATTTCATTGGTTAGTCTTTTTTAAATGAATAATCTTTACCAGTTAGCATCCATAAGAAGAAAGGTCCTCCTATTAAAGAAGTTATAATTCCGATAGGTATATCTTTTGGATAAAAAAAGTTTTTAGCAAATAAGTCACAGCATAATAAAAGTATAGCCCCAACTATGCTAGATGTAACCAATAATTTTTTATGGTCATTTCCGCATATTAATCTACTTAAATGAGGAACTATAAGTCCTAAAAAGCCAATAGCACCAGTTACTGATACTAAAATAGAAGTTAGCAATGATGTTATTATAACAATAGCAGATTTCATACCATTTATGTTCATGCCAAGCATTATCGCATTTTCATCACCAAACAGTAGCAAGTCTAATGATTTTGAAATACCAATTGTTAGTATTAAGGTTATAATTAAAGTAACGAAGGGTAGGGGAAGAACATCCCAAACACCACCACCAAGGCTTCCCATACTCCAAAAAATAGCCGATTTTACCTGATTAGCATTTTTAGCCATTGATATAATTAAATCAGTCAACGCCGAAAATATAGTTGAAATCGCTAATCCTGATAAAATTAATCTTGTAGTAGAAGAACTTTTACCGTATTTTGTACCTATTGCAAAAACCAAAGCACTACATATCAAAGCACCTACAAATGCACCTCCAGAGATAGATACAATACCTATAGAAGCCCCTCCTATAACTATCATAAATACAGCTCCTGTTGATGCTCCTGATGCTAACCCTAAAATATAAGGGTCTGCAATAGGATTTTTAGTTACACATTGCATTAAAACACCGCAAATGCCTAACCCAGCACCACATATAATTGCTAAAATAGCTCTAGGAATACGAATTTCCCATACAATGGTTTCGTAAATAGGTTTCCAGTCGGTTAAAAATATTTCTGATGAAAATAGTTTATTAACCGCTATTTTATAGGCTGTTATAGGAGCTAAATTCATTGTAAATACGCCTATAGAAAGCACAAATAAAATAATTAAAGCTATTGAAAGAATTATTATGTAAAAACTGTATTTATTCAAAACTTCTTTGTTTTTTTCGTTAAAAAGGAGTAGATTTTAATTATATTTATTACTCTACTCCTTTTTTAATTTTAATTTAAAAATGATAATAATTGAAATCTATCTATAAAATAAAGAATTCATTTTTATTATTAAATCTACATTTCTTATACCAGGTGCTGTATCTGGCATTAAAATAGTATGTATATTATTGTTTTTTACAGCTGTTACATTTTTTAAAACAGGGTGTTTTTTTACGTAATCAACTCTTTCTTTTATTGTCATTCCGTTAGCAGAACCGTAAATGAAGATAATTTCAGGGTCCTTATCAACAATAGCTTCGTATGATACTAATTCCCAATCATTCTCTAAATCTTTAAAGATATTTACTCCATTTGCTTTTTCCATTAAATCACTTACTAAAGAACTTGCAACGTAAACTCCGTTATCTGTTGGTCCCATTACTGTAGCTCTTCTTCTTTTTCCTTTAGGAGCATCTTTAAAGTTTACTTTAGCTTTTTCTAATTTGTTTTTTAAACTTTTAACAAGAGAATCAGCTTTTTCTTCAACATCAAATATTTTACCTAACATATAAAATTCTTCAAAAACATCTTCTAAAGTTGAGCCACTATTTGTAGATTTTACAGTATAAGGGTAAATATTTCTTTTTACTAAATCTTCTGCACTACCTGTAGTTTCTGGTTTTACTGTTCCGTCCCAACCTGATACAAAATCAGGATTTAAAAGTAAAAATGCTTCACGAGTAATAGGGTAGTGGTGCCCAACTATTTTGGTAGGTACTTTTTCATAAGCATCTTTTAAACTTGGTAACATTTCTCCTTCTGTAGTTCCTAAAACCATTCTATCTTCTAAACCTAAAGACAATAACATCTCTGTCATAAATTGAGAGAAAGCTGCAGCTCTTTTTGGTGTTTCTTTAACTGTTATATTTAATTTTACACTACCATCATCATAAACATACTTTACGTTTTCAATTTTTGTTTTTTCAGATGAATTTTTTGTGTTATTATTCTTAATGTCATTTTTACAAGAAGTAAATACGAAATTTATGGCAATAGCAAGCAATAGTGAAATGTATTGTTTCATTTTAATTTATTTTTTATTTAAAAATAAGCGTTACTAAAAATTTATGTAAAAAAAATCTAAACGCGAATATATAACACTTTATTAAAATAAATGACATTTTTTATTTGTTTTTTACTCAAAAAAACAAATAAACCATATCTAAATTTTAGATATGGTTTATTTATAAATTATTATTAATTTGTAACTAATTGATTTAGTTTTTTGTAGGAGTATTTTTTAAAATTTCTAATAAAAATTTCCAAAATTTTTGTGTTGAAGAAATTTGTGCTTTTTCATCAGGGGAATGAGCTCCTTTTATTGTTGGTCCGAATGAAATCATATCAACTTTAGGATAATTTTGCCCTAAAATACCACATTCTAAGCCTGCATGGCAAGCAGCAACATTAGGTTTTTCTTTAAATAAATCTTCGTAAATACAAGTAACTATTTTTAATATTTCAGAGTTTACATTAGGTTGCCAACCTGGGTAAGAGCCTGAAAAATCAACATTAAAACCAGCTAATTCAAATGAAGAAAGTAATGAATTTGCTAAATCCCACTTATTAGATTCAGAAGATGAACGTGTTAAACATCCTATTTTAATATTTCCTTCTTTTACAATTACACGTGCAATATTATTAGAAGTTTCAACTAAATCTTCAATATCAGGGCTCATTCTGTAAACCCCATTAACAGCACTGTAAATTGATTTTAAAAACTTTTCTTGAACCTCTAATTCCATTACTTTTTTAGGCGTTTCAATTTCTACCATTTCAAAAGTTAAATTAGGTTCTAATGAAGTAAATTCTTCTTTTATATAATTAGTTATATTATTAAATTCAAATTTTATAAAGTCTTTTGTGTTATTTTCAACAACAATAGTAGAAATACTTTCACGAGGAATAGCATTTCGTAAACTACCTCCATCAATTTCAGAAATTCTAAAACTATGTTTTTCGTAAAGTCCAAAAAGTACACGATTCATAATTTTATTGGCATTACCTAAACCTTTATGAATATCCATACCTGAATGTCCTCCATTTAATCCTTTTACAAATATTTTAAAAGCGGTTGAATTTTCAAGAGTAGGCTCTTCGTTATACGTTCTTGTAGCTGTAATATCTATACCACCAGCACAACCAATACCTATTTCATCGTCTTCTTCGGTATCTAAATTTAATAAAATTTCTCCTTGTAAAACATTAGGCTCTAAACCTAAAGCTCCTGTCATACCTGTTTCTTCATCAATGGTAAATAATGCTTCAATAGGTGGATGTTGAATATCTTTAGAAGATAAAATTGCCATAATTGTAGCAACTCCTAATCCGTTATCAGCACCAAGTGTTGTTCCTTTTGCTTTTACCCAATCTCCGTCAACAAACATTTTAATTCCTTCGGTTTCAAAATCAAAATTTGTGTCAGAATTTTTTTGGCAAACCATATCTAAATGCCCCTGTAATATTACTGTTTTACAGTTTTCCATACCTTTGGTTGCAGGTTTTTGTATAATAACATTTCCAATATGGTCAACAAATGTTGCTAATCCTAAATTTTCACCGAATTTTGTCATAAATTCAATTACTCGTCCTTCTTTTTTAGAAGGTCGTGGAACAGCATTTAGGTCTGTAAAATGATTCCAAACTTCTTTAGGTTCTAAATTTCGTATTTCTGTATTCATTATTTTAATTTTTTACGTAAGCCAAAGGTACATTTTAATTATAAAGTAATGAAATTATATAATTTTAATCTTGTTAATAAATTTATAATATTTAACTCTTTACTATGTAATTCATAATATATAATTTCGCGTTTATGGATTTCTCTTCAAAATTATTAGAAAATGCAGTAAATGAAGTTAGCCGATTACCGGGGATAGGTAAACGTACTGCCTTACGACTGGTTTTACATTTACTAAAACAACCACAAGAAAACACAAAATATTTAACAGAGGCTTTAACCAATTTACGAAATGAAGTAAAGTCATGTAAAAAATGTCATAACATTTCAGATACCAATTTGTGTGAAATTTGTGCCAACCCCAAAAGAGATGAGCAAATAGTTTGTGTTGTTGAAGATATTAGAGATGTAATGGCAATTGAAAATACAGCACAATTTAGAGGTTTATATCACGTATTAGGGGGGAAAATTTCTCCGATAGAGGGTATCGGTCCTCAAAATTTAGAAATTGATAGTTTAGTTGAAAAAGTGAAAAATGGCGAAATAAAAGAGCTTATTTTTGCTTTAAGTTCTACAATGGAAGGGGATACTACAAACTTTTATATTTATAAACAAATAGAAAAATATAATATAACAACTTCAACCATTGCTCGTGGAATATCAGTAGGGGATGAGTTAGAATTTGCAGATGAGGTAACTTTAGGAAGAAGTATTGTTAATAGAATTCCGTTTGAAACTAGTTTAAAGCAATAAAAAAATATAAAGTTTTTATAAACAAAAAATCCTCTGAAATTTCAGAGGATTTTTTTGTTGAGCGGGAGACCGGGTTCGAACCGGCGACATTCAGCTTGGAAGGCTGACGCTCTACCAACTGAGCTACTCCCGCGAGTGGTATTGCGAGTGCAAATATATAATCTTTTATAATATCAGGCAATAGAAAAATGAAAAAAATAACACTTTTTTTATCATAAAAATATAACTTTCATAAAATGAAATAAATAGAAAAAATATTTTTTTAATATGCTACAATAAAAATATAATTGTTATATGTTTTGGGGTAAAATAGAAAATTATTAAAACAAAAAATGCCTTTTTAAAAGGCATTTTTTTATTATCTTAATTCAGCTCCAACTTTTTCTTCAAAAGTTTTTTGTAGCTTTTGCATTATCTTATCAATTTGTTTATCGGTAAGAGTTTTATTTTCATCTTGAAGTATAAAACTTAATGCGTATGATTTTTTTCCTTCAGGTAATTTATCTCCTTCGTATACATCAAATAAATCAACATTTTTTAACAGTTGTTTTTCTGATTGAAAAGCTAAATTGTATATTTCTTGAAATTCTACCTTATTATCAATTAATAAAGCTAAATCACGTTTTACCGTAGGGAATTTAGGTAAATCTACTACCTTAATGTTTTTGTTGCTAACTAAAGTAATTAAATTGTCCCAATTAAAATCAGCAAATAAAACATCTTGTTTTATAGAAAATTCTTTTAAAATAGAACGTTTAATAACTCCTATTTCTACCAATTTTGTTTTTCCTAAACTTAAAATTATCCCTTCTGTAAAAATATCAGATTTTATAGGAGATGTTCTTAAATTTGAAATTCCTAGTCTTGTTAAAATAGAGTTTACAATTCCTTTTAAATAGAAAAAATCAGAGGTTTCTGTAGAGGTTTTCCAATTACCATCATTTCTATTACCTGTAACAAATAACGTTAAATGTTTGTTTTCTTCGTATTTACTGTAATTATGATAAGTTTTCGCAAACTCATAAAATTTTAAATTATTGTTTTTTCTGTTAATATTGTATGCAACACTCTCTAAACCACTAAACAAAGCTGATTGGCGTAAAACTTTTAAATCATTACTCAACGCATTTAAAATTTCAACATTATGTTCTTCTTTTAAATTATCCGATAAGTTAATATAATCAGGCTTTGTTAATGAATTTGCCATTGTTTCATAAAAACCTAAAGATGTAAGTTGATTTGCAACAATGTTTTCAATATTATGTTTTGTATTTTTATCAAAAGATATTGAAGTGTTTAGTTTGTGTGAAAATTCAATATTATTATACCCATAAACTCTTAAAATTTCTTCAATTACGTCGGCTTCACGTTGAACATCAACACGGTATGAAGGGATTGATAATCCTAAACCAACCTCAGTAATACTGTTTATTTTTATATCTAATGAGGTTAAAATATTTTTTATTACTTCTTTCGGAATTTCTTGTCCTATTAATTTATATGTATTTTCAAAAGATAAGAATACATTAAAATCTTCATCTTTTTTAGGGTAAAATTCTGAAATATCAGAAGATACTTTACCGTCAGCATATTTTTCAATTAATAAGGCTGCACGTTTTAAAGCGTATTTTGTTAAATTTATATCAATTCCACGTTCAAACCTGAATGAAGCATCAGTATTTAATCCGTGACGTTTTGCTGTTTTACGAACAGAAACACTATCAAAATAAGCACTTTCTAAAAATATAGATGATGTACTTTCAGTTACTCCAGAATTTAATCCGCCTAAAACACCAGCTATACACAGTGGATTTTCTTCAGCATCACAAATCATAATATCTTCTGAAGAAAGTGAACGTTCTACCTCATCTAAAGATGTAAATTTAGTTCCTTCTTTTAATGTTTTTACAACAACTTTATTACCTTTTATTTTTGAAACATCAAAAGCGTGTAGTGGTTGTCCTAATTCGTGCATTACATAATTTGTAATATCTACAATGTTATTTTTAGGAGTAATACCAATTGCTTTTAATCTGTTTTTAATCCAATTAGGAGAATCTTTAACCGTTATATTTGTCATTGTAATACCACAATAACGGCGAGTTAATTCTTTATTTTCAATATCTGTATCAATTTTTAAAATTCGTTCATCTACATGAAAATCAGATACTGACGGAGAAATTAATTCTAGCTTTATATCATTTTGTAATAAACCGGCACGTAAATCTCTTGCTACACCAAAATGGCTCATAGCATCTGCACGGTTTGGGGTTAAGCCTATTTCAAAAATATAATCGGTCTCAATATTAAAAACTTCTGCACACGGAGTTCCTGCTTTTAAACTTTCATCTAAAACCATAATTCCGTCATTAGTTTTTCCTAAACCTAATTCTTCCGATGAACAAATCATTCCAAAACTTTCTTCACCACGAATTTTACCCTTTTTAATTTTAAAATCCTTTCCTTTATCATCGTATAATGTTGTTCCAATGGTTGCAACAGGTACTTTTTGCCCTGCATCTACATTTGGTGCCCCACAAACTATTTGTAAAGGAGATTCTTCTCCTAAATCTACCGTAGTTATTTTTAATTTATCAGCATTAGGGTGTTTTACGCACGTTAAAACCTCCCCTACAACAATACCTTTTAAAGCTCCTTTTATACTCTCAATTTTTTCAATTCCTTCAACTTCTAATCCTAAATCGGTTAGTAGTTCTCCTGTTTTTTCAGGATCTAATTCTAATTGTAAAAATTGCTGTAACCATTTATATGATATCTTCATCTGTAATTTAAAATAAATTTAGGTGGCAAATCTACATAAAATCTTGTAGATAAGTAAACAGTTGTACTATATTTTATTGTTTGTATAATTTGAATGTAATTTTAAAATATCTTAATTATGCTGATATTCAGATATTCTTAATCTACATTGTTTTTCTATTTCAAAAATATTATCAATTCCTGCAATATTTATAAAGTTAGAGATAAACTCTCCCGGACTATTTTTCCGCCTTTGTGTTTTTCCTGATTTTAGTTGAAATTCTATATCTCCGGAATTTTCTTTAGCATTAATAGTAATGTTTCCTGTAAACATTCCTCAATCAGTAATAGATATTTTACCATTTCTATATTTAATAAAACGAGTTTTAGTAATTGCAAAATAAGCTCCTTTTTGAAATATTTTTATAAGAGAATCAATAAACAAATAGATGCCTGTAAAAACAAATATAGATATTATAATGGCAGGAAAAGTTGCAAAAATTATTTCAAATAAATTTATTTTTTCAAAATCATCATTTGTTAATTTTTTTATGTTTGGAATAATAAAAGCAAACACAAAAATACTTACAAAACCATTCCATATTAATGAAAAAATAATTGTCTTAAAGCTTTTTTTAATGGATGATTTCGTTTACTCCTAAATATAAAATCAGCTTGTTCTGAACCTATAATTTTTTTCAATGGAATAGGAATGGTTCTAGTCACTTTTATAGATTTTTAATTCTTATTTCAACGCTTTTAAACTAGCTTTAATTGTTTCAATTTTAGCCAAGGCATCAGCTTCTTTTTTACGTTCATTAGCGATAACTTGTTCAGGTGCCCCGTTTACGAATTTTTCGTTAGATAATTTCTTTTGAACTGATTTTAAGAAACCTTCCGTATAAGTTAATTCTTCGGTAAGTTTTTTAATCTCTTCCTCTACATTAATATTATCAGCCGAAATAGGAATAAAATATTCGTTAGATTTTACACGGAAACTCATCGCTCCGTCTAATTTTTCAGAAACATAATTAAATTCAGCAATATTTGTCAGTTTTTTAATGATGTCATCAAAACGGTTGCCTACATTTTCATTGTTTATAAGCGATAAATCAATCGTGTTTTTAAACGCAATATTTTTCTCTTTTCTAATCGTTCTAATGTTTGAAATCACTTCCGATGCAAATTCAAATTCCGAAATTAAACTCTCATCAAAACTTTCAATTTTTGGATATTTTGAAATAATTAACGCCTCATCCGTAGAACGCTCTTTCATCGTTTGCCAAATTTCTTCCGTAATAAACGGCATAAATGGGTGTAAAATCTTTAAATTGTCTTCAAAAATTGATATAATTTCGTTGTATGTTTTAGTATCGATTGGTTGCTGATACGCTGGTTTTACAATTTCTAAAAGCCAACCACAAAAATCATCATAAATTAACTTGTAAATCGTCATTAAAGCATCGCTTAAACGATATTTACTATAATGGTCTTCAATTTCGGTTAATGCTTTGTTGAATTTTGCTTTGTACCATTCAATCCCTGTTTTACTTGATTGTGGTTGCTCAATTTTATCTGAAACTTCCCAAAGTGATGTTAAATAAAATGCCGACCAAACTTTGTTCCCAAGTCCTTTTCCTTGTTGGCATAACACTTCATCAAACATTAAATCGTTACCCGCTGCTGAACTTAATAATAACCCAACACGCACTCCGTCAGCACTATAATCCTCAATTAATTTCAACGCATCAGGCGAGTTTCCAAGAGATTTACTCATTTTACGGCGTTGTTTGTCACGTACTAAACCTGTTAAATATACATTTTCAAACGGACGTTCGCCTTTATACTCATAACCAGCAACAATCATACGAGCCACCCAGAAGAATAAAATATCAGGTCCTGTAACTAAATCGTTAGTAGGGTAGTAGTATTTAATTTCTTCATTTTCAGGATTTCTAATTCCGTCAAAAACTGACATCGGCCATAACCAAGATGAAAACCACGTATCAAGTGCGTCAGGGTCTTGTTTTAAGTCGGACGCCGACAGTGAGTTGTTTCCTGATTTTTCTTGTGCTAAAATAACTGCTTTTTCAATGCTCTCAGCTACTACAAAATCATCTTTTCCATCGCCAAAATAGTAAGCAGGAATTTGTTGCCCCCACCATAATTGACGAGAAATATTCCAATCACGAACGTTTTCCATCCAATGTCTGTAAGTATTTTCAAACTTTTTAGGGAATAAGTTGATTTCTTTATTATCTCCTAAAACCGCATCAATGGCAGGTTTTGCCAAATCTTTCATTTTTAAGAACCATTGGTCAGAAAGTCTTGGCTCAATTACGGCTTTTGTTCTTTCTGAAATTCCAACACGGTTGGTATGGTCTTCAATTTTTACCATACAACCTAAATCTTCCAATTCCTTTACGATTTCCTTACGAACTACAAAGCGGTCTTTCCCTTCATAATGTAATCCGAAACCATTTAATGTAGCATCTTCATTAAAGATGTCAATTACTTCTAAATTATGTTTATCGCCTAAAATTTTATCGTTTTCATCGTGAGCGGGAGTTACTTTTAAACATCCTGTACCAAATTCAATATCAACATATTCATCTTCAATAATAGGAATTACACGATTACAAATTGGTACAATTGCTTTTTTACCTTTTAAATGAGCATGTCGTTCATCATTTGGGTTAATACAAATCGCAGAATCTCCTAAAATAGTTTCAGGACGAGTGGTTGCAATGGTTAAAACGTCGTTTGAACCTTCAATTTTATAATTAATATGGTATAACTTTCCTTGTTTATCAACATATTCAACTTCTTCGTCAGAAAGGGTCGTTTTTGCCTCAGGGTCCCAATTCACCATTCGGTAACCTCTGTAAATTAAACCTTTATTGTATAAATCAACAAAAACTTTAATTACCGATTCATATAAGTCATCGTCCATTGTGAATTTTGTTCGTTCCCAATCGCACGATGCTCCAAGTTTTTTTAATTGCTCTAAAATAATTCCTCCGTATTCATTTTTCCACTCCCAAGCGTGTTTTAAAAATTCCTCACGTGTTAAGTCAGATTTTTTAATTCCTTGCTCTTTGAGTTTTGCAACAACTTTTGCTTCAGTAGCAATAGAGGCATGGTCGGTCCCAGGAACCCAACATGCGTTTTTTCCTTGCAATCTTGCACGACGAATTAACACATCTTGAATTGTGTTGTTCAGCATATGTCCCATATGTAACACTCCTGTTACGTTTGGTGGCGGGATTACAATCGTATATGGTTCACGTTCATCTACTTCAGAATGAAAATAATTGTTTTTCATCCAGTAATTGTACCATTTTTCTTCTATTTCTGTTGCGTTATATTTTGCTTGAATACTCATCTTATTTGGTATTATTTTTGATAATATAACCGCAAAAATACATTTTTTTAATGATGTATTAAACAACAATTACAAGTTTGTAAATGTATTTTTGGCATAGTATTTGCTATTGTTTAGTAAAAATAATAAATTAAAAATCATGAAAACAATTTTATCATTTGTAGTAGTATTTTTTTTAGCGTTAACCGTAAATGCTCAAGAATTTAAGTTTGAAAAAGAAACTATTGATTACGGAAAAATAGAGCAAGGTTCTAACGGTAGTAGAGTTTTTGAGTTTACAAACGTAGGAGATGCTCCTTTAAAAATTAAGGATGTTAAATCTACTTGTGGATGTACAGTTCCTAAAAAACCAGAAAAACCAATTATGCCAGGAGAAAAAGGGCAAATTGAGGTTTCTTACAATACTAACAGATTAGGTAGTTTTTCTAAAGCAATTACCATTTATTCAAATGCGAAAGAAGAAAGAAAAATGCTTAAAATTAAAGGTTATATAACCAAAAAAGAATAGTTTTTTTAACGGCTAGTATTTAAAATTTTAATATAAAAAAGACTTGAAATAATTTTCAAGTCTTTTTTTGTGAAAAAACTTACCTTTGCAACTATGAAAATAATTAGTAGTGTTCAAAATTCGTACATAAAAGATTTATTAAAATTACAAGAGAAATCAAGAGAACGAAAGAAAACAAATCTTTTTATAGTAGAAGGAAAACGAGAAATAGAGCTTGTTTTAAAAGGAAATTATGAAATTGATACTATACTATTTGAAGCAAATTTGTTCTTAAAAAAAGAGATAAATAATACTTTCTCAACTTCAATTAATAAAATTGAAGTATCAAAAGATGTATATGTTAAATTAGCATACAGAGATACTACTGAGGGGATTATTGCGGTAGTAAAAGCGAAAAATATTGAATTAAATTCAATTAAGTTTAAAAATAAAAATCCTCTTATTTTAGTTTTAGAAGGTGTAGAAAAACCTGGAAATATAGGAGCAGTATTACGAACTGCAGATGCCGCTAATGTAGATGCTGTTTTTATTGCAGATGCTAAAACGGATATTTATAACCCCAACATTATACGTTCAAGTGTTGGGTGTGTGTTTACAAATACGGTTGTAACAGGTTCTTCTGAAGAAATAATATCTTTTTTAAAGGAAAATAATATTAATATATATAGTGCAACACTACAAAATTCAAACGAATATTATAAAGAAGATTATACAAAACCAACAGCTATTGTAGTAGGAACAGAGGCAACAGGATTAACCCAAATTTGGAGAGATTGTGCCACGCAAAATATTAATATTCCTATGGAAGGAGAAATTGATTCAATGAATGTATCAGTTGCATGTGCTATTATTACATTTGAAGCTAAAAGACAAAGAATATTTTAATTTATTGAAGAAAATAGATTAACAATAAACAAAAATCTTGCTTAATAAAAAACTTTATAGTATTTTCACTCCTCACATTTAAATATGTTGAAAATGGGGTATTCTGCAACAATAGAGGAAGAAAAAAAAGAGATAGCAAATCGTTATAAAGATTTATTAAAAGGTACGTATCAAACATTATCAGAAGATGATAAAAAGTTAATTCGTAAGGCTTTTGAAATTGCTTTAGAAGCACATTCTGAGCAACGAAGAAAATCAGGTGAACCTTATATTTTTCATCCTATTGCTGTTGCTAAAATTGTGGCTTATGAAATTGGTTTAGGAGCAACATCAATTGCAGGGGCATTATTACACGATGTTGTTGAAGATACTGATTATACAGTAGAAGATATTGAACGTTTATTTGGTAAAACAATTGCTCGTATAGTTAGTGGATTAACTAAAATATCAAACTTAAAACAGGATCAAGATTACTCAATTCAAGCAGAGAATTTCCGTAAAATGCTATTAACATTACATGATGATGTACGTGTAATTCTTATTAAAATAGCTGATAGATTGCATAATATGCAAACTATGGAATTTATGCCCCCTCATAAACAATTAAAAATAGCATCAGAAACCCTTTATATATATGCTCCTTTAGCTCATAGATTAGGGCTTTACAATATTAAAACAGAGCTTGAAGATTTAGGTCTTAAATATACCGAGCCAGAGGTGTATAATGATATTTTAAATAAAATAAAGGAAAGTAAGGAAGAACAACATAATTATATTGAAAGTTTTAAGGATACACTTAAAAAATCACTTGATAAAGAAAATTTTTCTTACCAAATAAAGGGTAGATTTAAGTCTATCTATTCTATTAACAGGAAGAAACGTAAACAAGGAGTAACTTTTGATGAAGTTTATGATAAATTTGCAATTCGTATTATTTATAAGTCAATCCAAGAGGATGAAAAGTTTCAGGCTTGGAAAATATATTCTATTGTAACGGACTTTTTTAAACCTAATCCTTCTCGTTTGCGTGATTGGATATCACAACCAAAAACAACAGGTTACGAGGCTTTACATATTACTGTAATGGGGCCAGAATCTAAATGGGTAGAAGTTCAAATACGTTCGGAAAGAATGGATGAAATAGCTGAAAAAGGTTATGCAGCTCATTTTAAATATAAGCAAGGTAATGTTAAAGAAAGTGGGCTAGAAGGATGGCTTAATAGGCTTAAAGAAACTCTTGAAACTCAAAATTTAAGTGCTGTAGATTTTGTTGAAGATTTTAAATTAAATTTATATTCAAAAGAAATATTTGTTTTTACCCCTAAAGGAGATTTAAAACAATTACCTAAAGGAGCGTCAGCATTAGATTTTGCTTTTTCAATACATACCGATGTTGGTTTAAAATGTAGGGGAGCAAAGGTTAATGGTAAGCTGGTGCCATTAAGTCATGTTTTAAAAAGTGGAGACCAAGTAGAGGTAATTACATCATCTCAGAAAAAAGCTAATGTTAGGTGGTTAGACTTTGTTATTACAGCCAGTGCAAGAAGTAAAATTAAATCGGCTTTAAAGGCAGATGAAAAAGAAATTGCAGAAGAAGGAAAGGCTATTTTAGCAAGAAAATTGCGTCATTTAAAAGTTACATATAATGAAAAAGTTGTTCATGAAATGGCGAGTTTTTTGGGATTAAAAACAAGTTTTGATTTATTTTACAGGGTAGGTAATGGTGTTATTGATAATGCAAAATTTAAGGAATTTGTTGCATATCGTAATAATTATATTCTTAATTTCATTAAAAATCCGTTTAAAAAATCACCATCAAAAAATGTAGGAGATAAAGAAGAGGTTAATAATAATTATGATGCTTTAGTATTTGGTAATGAAGAAGGAAAATTGGATTATTCTTTGTCAAAATGTTGTAAACCTATTGCAGGAGATGATGTTTTTGGATTTGTAACTATTAATGATGGAATAAAAGTTCACAAAAAAAATTGTCCTAATGCTATTTCATTACAGTCTAATTATTCTTACCGAATTATTAAAGCGAAATGGATAGACTCTACCAAACAAGAATTTACAGTAACATTGAAAATTACAGGTATTGATAGCAAGGGGATTGCCAATAACATAACTCAAATAATTACCAATTCAGATACATTTATAAATAGTATTAATATTTCAGGTAATTCAGGAATATTTGAAGGAGAAATATCCTTTAATGTAAAAAATAATAATGAACTTAATACGCTTGTTAATAACCTTAAAAAGGTTGAAGGAGTGCAAAAAATAGATAGAATTTAAATAATTTATAAATATTATTATTACTTTTTTAATATCAATATAATAAGCGTAAATTTGTTTTTTTTAAAGTAAAATTTATGGGTAGTTCTGTACAAAATCAAGATGTTGTTAAAGATGTATTTACGGCTTTTTTAGAGGAAAATAAACACCGAAAAACACCCGAAAGATATGCGATTCTTAAGGAAGTGTATGAGGCTGAGGAACATTTTGATATAGAGTCTTTATATATTAAAATGAAAAATAAGAATTATAGGGTTAGTAGAGCTACGCTGTATAATACAATGGATTTGTTGATTGATTGTGGTTTGGTTCGTAAACATCAGTTTGAAGGGCAATCAATGGCACGTTATGAAAAAAGTTACTTTGATAGAAATCATGATCACGTTATTTTTACTGATTCAGGCAAAGTAGAAGAATTTTGCGACCCAAGAATTCAATTAATAAAAAAAACGATAGAAGACGTTTTTGATATAGACATACACAGTCATTCATTATATTTTTACGGAACAAAACGAAAAACAGAACAAAAAAAATAACGTATTTTATAAATACTATTAAATAAAACCAATCTAAAATAATTACATAAAATGGCAGTAGATTTATTACTAGGATTACAATGGGGGGATGAAGGAAAAGGAAAAATAGTTGATGTATTAACTAAAGATTATGATATAATAGCAAGATTTCAAGGAGGGCCTAATGCAGGGCATACTTTAGAATTTGACGGAATAAAACACGTTTTAAGAACTATTCCTTCAGGTATTTTTCATGATAAAGCCATTAATGTAATTGGTAATGGGGTTGTGATAGATCCTGTTGTTTTTGTTAAAGAATTAGAAGGTTTAGATAAATTTAATATTAATTATAAAAAGAAATTAATAATATCACGAAAAGCCCATGTTATTTTGCCAACTCATAGGTTGTTAGATGCTGTTTCTGAAGCATCAAAAGGAAAGGCAAAAATAGGGTCTACTTTAAAAGGTATAGGACCAACTTATATGGATAAAACAGGGCGTAATGGAATACGTATTGGTGATTTAGAGTTAGAGAATTGGGAAGAAAAATATCGTGCTTTAGCTAATAAGCACGAAGCTATGATTAATTTTTACAATGTTGATATTCAGTATGATTTAAACGAATTGGAAAACGAATTTTTTGAAGCTGTAAAAATATTGAAAGAATTAACATTTATTGATTCTGAAGAATACCTTTATCAAGCTCAACAACAAGGAAAAACAATTTTGGCAGAGGGTGCTCAAGGTTCATTATTAGATGTTGATTTTGGAACATATCCTTTTGTAACCTCATCAAATACAACGGCAGCGGGTGCTTGTACAGGTTTAGGTGTTGCCCCAAACAAAATAGGGGAAGTATTTGGTATTTTTAAGGCATATACAACTCGTGTTGGTTCAGGACCTTTCCCTACTGAATTATTTGATGAAGTAGGAGATACAATGGCAAAAGTTGGACATGAATTTGGAGCTGTAACAGGGAGAGCCCGCCGTTGTGGTTGGTTAGATTTGGTTGCTTTAAAATACGCTTGTCAAGTAAACGGAGTTACACAATTAATGATGATGAAAGGAGATGTTTTATCAGGTTTTAAAACTTTAAAAGTTTGTACTTCATATAAATATAAAGGGCAAGAAATAAATCATTTACCGTATAATATAGAGCAGGAAAATGTTGAGCCTATTTATACTGAATTTAAAGGCTGGAGTGAAGATTTAACAAAAATGACATCAAAAGATGAGCTACCAAAAGAAATGTTAGATTATATTAAGTTTATTGAAGATGAAACAGGAGTTTCTATTAAAATAGTATCAGTAGGTCCTAATAGAAAACAAACTATTACAATTTAATTTGTAAATTAAGTGATAAAAAAAGAGACTATTTAAAATAGTCTCTTTTTTTATTA
The DNA here is from genome assembly GCA_018456245.1 of Tenacibaculum sp. Taxonomy (GTDB): domain Bacteria; phylum Bacteroidota; class Bacteroidia; order Flavobacteriales; family Flavobacteriaceae; genus Polaribacter. The sequence continues at coordinate 20,942 of JAGYHQ010000006.1, forward strand.
TTTGTTAGTTTTTGTTTCTTTCATTTTACCATTTTTGAAACGTTCACTAGCTGTTTGGTAGTATGAAATAGCTATGTTTTGTAAAGTATCTATTTGGGAATTTAGCTCTGTCATTTCTTTTTTGTTAGAGTTCCATTTGTATTGTTGCACTTGTTTACGGTCGGTGAGTTGGGTGAAAACTCCGTTTTTTAAAAGTCCTAATGTTCGGTAGTTTCCTAATAATGCTCTTTCTTCATTAGGTTTCATTTTATTTATATCTTTTCCGTATAATTCAGTGGTATATGTCCAATTTAATAATCCGAAAACAGTAGGCATTAAATCAATTTGTGAAACTAATTTATTTACTTTTCCTTGTTGATTTTTTAAATTATAAATCATAGCAGGAATATGATGGTTGTTTATATTAATTTCCCATTTACCAGCACTACTAGCACAATGGTCTGAAACAATTACAAAAATGGTATTTTTAAACCATTTTTTAGTTTTAGCCTTTTTTATAAATTCACCTAAAGCATAATCGGTATATTTTACTGCAGATTTTCTGCTTCCTTGTGGTAAATTTATTTTACCTTCAGGAAAAGAATATGGTCGGTGGTTAGAGGTAGTCATTATAAATTGAAAAAATGGACGATTTTCTTTAGATTGAAAATCAGCTCTTTTAAGTGCTTGTTCATAAATATCAGCATCACAAATTCCCCAAGCATTTTCAAAAGTAATTTCTTCTTCATTAATAGGATATCTGGTAGTTTTTATGTTATCAGATAAAGGATTTCCTCTATCTCTATCAATGATGTCAAAGCCTTGACTTCCGAAGAAATAGTTCATATTGTCAAAATATCCATCTCCTCCATAAATAAAATTTAAAGCATATTTTTTCTGTTTTAAAATAGAGGCAATAGACAGTAAGTTTTCGTTATTAGGGCGACGAACAATACTATGCCCAGGTGTTGGTGGTACGCATAAGGTTAATGCTTCCATACCTCTTACTGTACGTGTTCCTGTAGCATACATATTTGTAAAAAATAAACTTTCTTTAGCTAATTTTTCAATATTAGGAGTTAGGTTGTTTTTATTACCAAAAGTAGTCATAAAATCAGCACTTAAACTCTCAATAGTTACCATTATTATATTGGGTGTTTGTTCTAAAGAGTTTGATTTTACAACTCTAGAAATATCATCTTGTTTTGTACTTAAATAAGTTTGATTATTTTGTTTTAATTGTTCTTTTAAAATAGTATATGCTTTTTTGTTTGGCATTGTTTTATAAAATGAATTATAATCTAATTCATTAGAAATGTAGGCTGCAAATAATGAAAATACTCCGTTTTTGCTTAATTCATTGTTATATGTGTTTTCAGACCATTCAGCTTGTTTATTTTTAGCAAAATTTATATGTAAAAAAGATAAAAATATAATTGGTATTACAATTAATAATCGTTTTATAAATGATGTTTTTTGAGTAAATGTTTTATGTAAAACTCCTTTTTTCTTGTAAATGAAGAATATACTAAATATTACAGAAAATTGAAATATTAATATTAAAGGAATAGGGTAAGATTGATTAATATTTTCTACTACTTCATAAGTGTAAATTAAATAATCTACTGCTATAAAATTATATCGGTTATTAAATTCTTCCCAAAAAGGAAATTCTCCTATTAAACCAAATAAAGCAATGAATAACATTAATCCTATAATAAAGTATGTAAGTATTTTATCAGCTAAACTTCCTATAAATTTTTTAGGAGTTAGTAAAAGGTAAATACTGTATAATAATACAAAAAATAAAGATACTCCTGCATCAAAATATAAACCTAATCCGTATATTTTTAAAAGACCTAAAATTGAAAATTCAATATTGGGGATAGACCATATGTATAGGGCGCTTCTAACTAAAAAAGATAATATTAAATACGTTACTATAAATGTAAATAATAGTGAAAATCTAGTATTAAAAATACGTTTCATAATTTAAAATATATAAGGATAATAAATAATAGAGGCTATGATAAGGCTTGTAATTACAGCAAAGGAAACAGCCCCTGCTGAAATGTCTTTTATAAAGCCAATACGTTCATGAAAATTTGGGTGAATAAAATCACAAATTTTTTCAATGGCAGTATTTAAACTTTCAATAGCTAATACAAAACCAATTAAAAATAACTGAATTATCCACTCTAAACGAGAAATTTTGAAATAAAACCCCAATCCGATAAAAATAAAACTAAGAGAAAATTGAGAAATTACTGCATGTTCAGTTTTTAATAATAAAATCATTCCTCGTAAGGCGTATTTTAGGCTTTTAACTCTGCCTATAAAAAAGTTTTTCATATAATGTATTAATAGTGTTCAAATGTATGGAATTTATTAGAGATAAATAATATTAACCTTCAAAAGTAATTCCAGCCTCGGCTAATTGTACATTTTTAAAAACAGTTTCAGCTTCTTTTTTAAAATCTTCTAAATTAGAATATCTGCTTGAATAATGACCAATAATTAAGGTTTTTACATCTGCTTTATTTGCAATAATTCCTGCTTGTTCGGCGGTAGAATGTTTAGTTTTTTTGCAAAGATGTTCGTTGTCTTTTAAAAAAGTGGCTTCATGGTATAATAAATCTACGTTTTTTATTATATCAATAATATCAGGTTTAAATATTGTGTCACTACAAAAAGCGTAGCTTTTAGGAGGTTCAGGGTTAATTGTTAATTCAGAATTTTCTATTATTTCTCCTGTGCTTAAAATAAAATCTTTTCCTGCTTTAATATTATGATAATCACAGGTTTCTATTTCAGGGTATTGTTTAATATTATCAATATGTAATTTTCTTGGTTTTGGTTTTTCGGTAAATAGGTATCCGTTTGTGTATACTCTATGATTTAGAGGAATTGTTTTAACTGAAACTTTATCGTCTTCAAAAATTAATTCACTTTCTTTTGATGATAATTCGTGAAAAATTAAATTATATTTAAAGTATGTTTCTGATATTTTTAATTGTAAAAGAGTAACCTTTTTAATTCCTTTAGGCCCAAAAATATGTAAATCTCTTTCTCGGTTTAAAATTCCGTAGGTTGCTATTAAGCCTATTAACCCAAAGAAATGGTCACCGTGTAAGTGTGATATAAAAATATGGTTAATTTTAGAAAACCCAACTTTATATTTACGCATTTGGCGTTGGGTTCCTTCTCCACAATCTATTAAAAAATGACGATTATTAATTTCTAAATATTGTGATGTAGGGTGTGAATTAACTCTTGGTGTTGCAGAATGGCAACCTAATATTGTTAATTTCATTATTCTTTTATAATAAAGCGTTTTGATACAACTTCATTATTACTTTGAATAGCATAAATGTATATGCCCGGTTTTAAATCTTTTCGTTCAAAGTGTATAGTTCTCTTACCAACTGAGGTGTAATAACCTTTTCTAAAAACAGTTTTCCCTAAAATATTTTTAATAATAAGATATACCCCTTGTTCGTGGTTAGAATCAAAAGAAATTACGGTACTCTCACTAAACGAATTAGGTTGTGCCGTTAAATTATCAATAGATTTTTTCTGTGAAAAAATAACTATAGAGAATAATAATAAAAAAGATAAAAGTATTTTTTTTGCCATATACTATGCGTTTATTATAATTAAAAACCTAAATCACGTTGTATCTCCTCCATTTCTAAAACGTCTTCTGCCTCTTGTAAAGTAGGTACAATGTTAAATGTTTCAGGAAATTCATCAACATCAACATTTTTTAATACTACCACAAAAGTCGTTCCATTTTGTTGGTGGACTTTTGCATGTTCCAAAAGTACAAAAATATCTTTACCAATAACGTTAAGTTTATCAGAAATTTGAATAATAATGTTTTTATTCTCTATTTCGGTATGTTTTTCTTTAAAAGAAGATAAAAAATCATCAAAAGAATTATTATTTGTTGTAATTAAAGTATAATTATTTTTTTTTTCAATATTCATTGTATTTTATTTATATTCTTACCGATTTAGGAACAAAATTAGCATAATTTCCGTTGTTTTTAATAATATCACGCACAATTGATGACGAAATATAAGATGTTTCAGGAGATGTTAAAAGAAAAACGGTTTCAATATTAGTTAAGGCTTTATTTGCGTGGGCAATGCCTTTTTCATATTCAAAATCGTTAGAATTTCTAAGTCCTCTAAGAATAAAATTAATATTATGTGCTTTGCAATAATTCACCGTTAATCCTTCATAAGTTACTATTTTTATTTTTTTTTCATTTTTAAAACATTTTTCAATAAACTTTTTACGGTCTTCTAAAGAGAACATATATTTTTTAGATGAATTTACACCAATAGCTATAACAAGTTCATCAAATAATTTTACTCCTTGTTGTATGATGTTGTAATGACCTAATGTAATAGGATCAAAAGAACCGGGAAAAATTGCTCGTTTCATAAAATAAATTTTATTCTTTTTTAATTATTTAATGCCATTTCTATTGCGTTAGAAAATAAATCAGTTAATGAAATTTTTGCGTATTTTGCTTGCTGAGGTAATAAACTAGCCTCGGTCATACCTGGTACGGTATTCATTTCTAAAAAGTGAGGTTCTTCATTTACAAAAATATATTCTGAACGAGAAAAACCACTCATTCCTAGTGCTTTATATGCTATTTTAGCCACTTCTTTTACTCGTTCTTCTTCTGTTTTAGATAAACGAGCAGGGGTTATTTCTTGGGCTTTTCCTTTGTATTTAGCTTCGTGGTCAAAGAAATCATTTTCTGGAATTATTTCTGTAATTCCTAATATGATTATTTCATTTTTATATTCAATTACTCCAACTGAAACTTCTTTTCCGTTTAAGAAACTTTCAATTAAAATTTCATTGTCTTCGTTATATGCTTTTTGTATTGCATTTTTTAGTTCTTCTTTTTTATAAACTTTTGAAATTCCAAAACTTGAACCAGCATTATTAGGCTTTACAAAACAAGGGAGTCCTACTCTTTCAATTATTTTTTTCTCTGAAATTTCATCTCCTTTATTAAAATAAATTGATTTTGCTGTTTTAATTCCATAATTCTTAACAACGCTTAAACAATCTCTTTTATTAAAGGTTAGTGCCATTTGGTAGAAAGGAGCAGAGGTGTGTTTTAATCCTATTAAATCAAAATATGCTAAAATTTTTCCGTCTTCACCTGGTGTTCCGTGAATAGCATTAAAAACGCAATCAAAAGTTATTTTTTGCCCATTTATTTCTGATGAAAAATCATGTTTGTTTATAGGGTATTCGTTGTTGTTATCATCAACTAAAACCCATTTATTTTTTAAAATATGAACTTTATAAGGATTATATTTTTCTCTATCAATGTGTTTATAAACTACATTTCCGCTGTTTAAAGATATTTCTACTTCTGAAGAATATCCTCCCATAATTATAGCGATATTTTTTTTCATAATTTATTAAAAATAGTTATTTAAGTTATGGAATATTTTACTTTCAATTAACAAACTTACCAAAAAAACTTGTTTAATAATACGTTTGTTTTACAAATAATAATTTTTTTATGGTAAATTTGTCATTATTTATAAAAAAATAGAAATGAGTTTAGTACAATTTTTAAAGAGTAAAGTTTTTTTTAGGCAAATTGCATTTGCTATTGTAGGAGTATTATTATTAATTTTCTTCTTACGTTGGTGGTTAGGTTACACAACAAATCATGACCAAAAAATAGAAGTTCCTAATTTGCATAAAATGTCATTAAATGATGTTGAAAAAAGATTAGATGAGCTTGATTTAGATTTTATAGTTATTGATAGTGCAAGTTATAATCCTGAATATCCTAAAAAATCGGTTATTGAGCAAGACCCAGAATCTGGTGATTTTGTGAAAGAAGGACGTAAAATATATTTAACGTTAAACCCAAGTAAATACAGAGACGTAAAAATACCGGATTTAAATGGTTGGACGAGGAGATTGGCTGAAACACATTTAAAATCAATAGGATTTAAAGTGGGAAAAAATACAACTTGGGTACCAGATATTGGTAAAAATGTAGTGAGAGGATTAAAACATAATGGGAAACAAATAGGCTTAGGAGATAAACTACCTAAAAATTCGGTTATTGATTTAATTTTAGGAGACGGAAGAGGATAAAAGAGAGTTAAAATATATGATAAATAGGGAACAAGAAGAGGAAAATGATGAGTTATATGAACATTATTGCTTTGTAGCAACTAATGGTCAGGAGCCTTTGCGTGTAGATAAATTTTTAATGAATTTTATTGAAAATGCTACCCGAAATAAAATACAACAAGCCATAGTAGCAGGGAGTGTTTTGGTTAATGATAATATTGTTAAAGCAAATCATAAAGTAAAACCCAATGATGTTGTAAGGGTTGTTTTAGCTCATCCACCAAAAGAAAGTGTTTTAGAGCCAGAAGACATACCTATTGATATTGTTTATGAAGATGACGAGGTTATAGTTGTAAATAAACCAGCAGGAATGGTGGTACACCCAGGGCACGGAAACCAAAACGGAACACTGGTTAATGGTTTACTTCATCATATTGAAAATTTACCAAAAAACTCTAATGAGCGCCCAGGGTTAGTTCATAGAATAGATAAAGATACAAGCGGGTTACTTGTTATAGCAAAAACGGAATTTGCTATGGCTCATTTATCAAAACAATTTTTTGATAGAACTACCGAACGTTTATATTACGCTATTGTTTGGGGAAATCTTGAAGAAGATACAGGTACAATTGAGGGTAATATTGGTAGAAGTTTAAATAATCGTTTACAAATGTCGGTTTTTCCGAATGGGGAATTTGGGAAAAGAGCCATAACTCACTACAAAGTTTTGGAACGATTGACTTATGTTACTCTTGTTCAATGTAAATTAGAAACAGGTAGAACACATCAAATTAGGGCTCATTTTAAACATATTGGTCACACTCTTTTTAATGACGAACGTTACGGAGGAGATAAAATTTTAAAAGGAACAACCTTTACAAAATATAAGCAGTTTGTAGAAAATTGTTTTAAAGTGTTGCCAAGACAAGCGTTACACGCAAAAACTCTTGGATTTACTCACCCTAAAACAGGAGAGTTTTTACAATTTAATTCAGAATTACCAAATGATATGGTTGAGTGCTTAAATAAATGGAGAACATATTCTGAAAATTCTAAACACGAAATAGTACAATAGTTTAATAGTGGATATTTTAACACATACTTTATCTGGTGTTGCAGTAGGAACTGTTGCGTGTAGTTTTTCAAATTCAAGTTTTGTAGGATCTTTTCTATATTTAAGAAAATAATCTTATGGTTAAATTTTGATTCTATATACTGGTGCTTTTTTAATCTTCCAACTAGATGGAGAGTAGATCAGAAGATTTATTCTGCTAAATTATAGTGTTCTCATTATATATTAGTTTATTACAGTTCTCAGTCTTTATCATATTATGACGTTTCTTATGATTTAAATGGGGTGTTTTTAACAATATTTAACAGAAATAACCTAAATTTAGATAGCTTTTAACATATTTTTTATCAATACAAAAGTATTGTTTATCAGGTGGATAGTTTGTTTTTGGGTAGGGTTTAATAAAAAAAATATGTTAATTTATGTTAAATAATAAAAAAATAGTATTTTTGCCCTGTATTTACATTGCAATATTAACTTAATTCAAAATAACAAAAAGTAGAATTATTAAAATTAAAAATTATGAAAAAACAATTTTTAACATTAGGATTGGCTCTTTTATCTGTAGCAGGTTTTACTCAAGATAAACAATCTCCAATTTCTTGGGGTGGTTATGTAAAAGCTGATTACATTATGGATACTCGTAACGTATCTGCAGCAAGAAATGGTAACTATTTACAATATCCTCAACCTGAAGTATTAGATGCGAACGGTAAAGATATTAACTCTCGTGTAAGTTTTCAAGGTTATGCAGTTGAGGCTCGTTTAGCAGCAACAGTTAAAGGTCCTAAATTCTTCGGAATGGATGCTAAAGGATACATTGAAGGAGATTTCTTTGGTGTAAATAACTCTGAAACAAATGGTTTCCACTTACGTCATGCTTACGTACAATTAGATAGTAAAAATGTTGAAATTAAAATGGGACAATACTGGCACCCATCTTCTGTAATGGAAGTATTCCCTGGAACTTACGGGTTTAACGCTGGTAACCCATATACAGCATTTAACCGTAGTCCTCAGTTAAGAGTTACTACTAAAGGAACTGTTAAATTTATCGGAGCTATTATTATGGAGCAAGATTTCCAAAGTGCTAAATCTTCTGCAAGATTCTCAGGATTCCCTGCATTCCATGCTCAAGTTCAATATAAAGGAGATAAGTTAGTATTAGGTGCTGGTGTTAACGTTAAAACAGTTGACGTTACAGCTACAGGAATAGAAACTTTAGGTCCTATTGGAGATTACAAAAACTTAACAAGCTATGGTATTTTAGGTTATGCTAAATATGACTTTGGTAAAGTTTCTTGGAAAGCTTATGCTAACTACGGTGGTAACCAATCTGAGTTATTATTATTAGGTGGTTGGGCTTTAGACAAAAACAACAAACCTATTGCTAACAAAAGTATAGCTGCTTACACTGAAGTTTGGGGTAATATTTCTCCTTCATTTGAGTGGGGATTATTCTTTGGATATGACCAAGATGGTGGTTTCAATGAAGAAGTTAAAAATTTAGGTTCTTACAAAGTGTTTGGAGTTCATGATTCATGGAGAGTTACTCCAAGATTTGCTTGGTTATCAGGAAAAACTCGTATTGGTGCTGAATTAGGTTACTCTTCTGCTCAATACGGAGTATTTAATGCAGCTGAGGGTAATTATGTAACTAAAGGTATCGACAGAGTTGATAACTTCCGTGTTGCTTTATCTGCTACATATAGTTTCTAATTAAAAAAGAAATTTTATAATATTATAAAAACCGAGAGTATTTTACTCTCGGTTTTTTTTGTTATAAATGTAGTACAGTAATTTTTTACAGAAAAAATAATTAAACAAATGCAACGAATAATATTATTAATTGTTGCATTTTTTACAATGATTAATTTGTTGTTGTAACGAATAAGTTGTTCTGCTATAACTATTAATAGTTATGTCTATTTTTAAGGATTTTGTTAAAATATAAATAATTAATATAGAAAGTAATTGGTTATTTTTAATAAAGCAATATTAAAAGAAATAGATATTATTAATAAAAATTTAAGGCTTGGGATTATTTAAAATAAATTTAATTTTTTGTTGTAATTAATAAAAAAAATATACTTTTGCGTAAGTGAATGAATATTCATTTATTAATTATGGCAAGAGCAATAGATGACCAAAAATTAACGGCAATAAAAAAATCTTTAATAGAAATTATTATAAGAGATGGGGCTACAAATGCATCAATAGCAAAAGTAGCTAAAGAGGCTGGGGTTTCTTCTGGTTATTTGTATAGGCATTATAATAGTAAAGAAAGTTTGTTGTTAGATTTGTATGTGGATAAATATGATAATATTAATCACATTTTATTAAGTAAGATAAGAGAGTATGATACTTTTAAAGATGTTATTTTAAGTTTTTATAATGAAATTTTAAAAATAGCAGTACAAAATGAAAATGAAATTCTTTTTTTATTAAAAATGATGACTGATTATTCTATAAAAATTTCAGATGAAATGAGAACAGAATTAAAAGAAACCATTGCTTTAATTTTACGAAAATTTAAAAATGAAATTAATTCACAAATAGAAGGGGAACAAATTTTTATTCAAATATTAGGGAATATATTTTTATTTATAAATTTAAGAAAACGAGGTGTTTTAAAAGAAAATATTATTACACCAAACGATATTAAGTTATTAACCCAAACAACAATAAATGCTTTAAAATAAACATTAAAAATGAGAATAGTAACAAGTGTAATTTTATTTTTTGTATCGATTGTAATTTCAGCTCAAACCTTATCTTTTAATGATGCAGTATTAAAATTAAAAGAAGGTAACAAAAAATTAAAAGGAGTAGAGAAACAGCAAAAAGCTAAAGAGTTTGCTGTAAAACAAATTAAAGGTAAATATTTTCCTGAATTAACTATAAATGGTAGCTACGTTTATATGGCAGACCATTTGTATTTTGATTTTAATGATTATAAAGGGGGGCTTACAGGGGCAATAAATAAATATATACCAATGTTTGCACAATTAAACGGAAAAATACAACAAACATTACCTTTATTAGCAAATTATCAATTAGCACAAGCTCAATTGCAAAAATTACAATTACAAAAATTAATACAGTTAGGAGGTATTGATCCTAAGTTAATAGGAGCAGCTAAACAATTAGAAGGAGCAGGTAAAAAAATGTTAGGTGCTGGTAAAGAACTAATAGGAATGGGTAAACACCTTATTGGTGCAGGAGGCAATTTAAAAGCCAAAGGGCAACAATTAATGGCAAAGGATTGGAAATATAAATTTCAAGACCAGCAAGTAATGAGGTTGTCATTAGATTTAAAATACCCAATTTTTACAGGGGGAAAAATAAGAACAGGGGTAAAGGTTAAAAAATTAGAATCAGAAATTGCAAAGGTAGAAACAGAGAAAATAAAGGGGAGTTTAATTTCTGAATTAGCTGAGAGATATTTTCAAACTCAATTAGCAGAGGAAGCAGTTAAGGTGAGAGAACAAAATTTAGAATCGGTAAAAAAACATTTATATAACGCTAAAAAATTAGAAGAAAACGGGATGTTAGCTCCTATACAAACAATGTTGGCACAAACAGCTGTAGCCGATGCCGAACGTAATGTTTTAGCTTCAAAAAAAGATGCCGAGTTGGCAAAAACAGCATTACAAGGATTGTTAGGAGGAGAAAATTTAGAATTTACTAAATTAACAACTAATTTATTTGAAATTAATGATTTAAAACCGTTAGAATTTTATCAAAATTTAGCCAAAAAAAATCATTATGATATTGTAAAGGCAGAAATTAAAAAACAACTTACTGAAGAAAATATAAATTTTCAAAAAGCAAATTATATTCCTGATGTGGCATTGTTTGGTAAGAAATATTTGTATTCTAAAAATCTTCCAAAAACTCAACCAGATGATTGGTATGTTGGTATAGGATTAAAAATGGATTTGTTTAAAGGTTTACAAAATAGGGGTAAATACCAAGAAGCGAAGGCTTTAAATGAAAGTGTTCAGCTTTTAATTGAACAGGCTAAAATTGATATTCAAACCTTAGTAAAAAAACATTATACTGAAATTTTAAAACAAAAAGAACAATTAGTAAGTTTAGAAAAAAGTATTGATTTTGCAAAAGAAGTTTTAAGAGTAAGAACAAAGGCATTTAAAGAAGGTTTTGCAACTTCTACTGATGTTGCCGATGCTAATTTATATCTTGCATCTATTAAAATAAAACGCTTAAAAGCATTATTTGAAATAGATAAAACCTTTGCTAAGTTATTACAAACTTGTGGAGAAAGTGAAACATTTTCTAACTATACAATTTAACAAAAAAACGATAAAATAATATACAATGAAGAAAAAAAATACACTTAGTTTAATTATTACTTTGCTAATATTTATTGGCGTAATTGGTTTGTCATTATGGTTTTTTGGTAAAGAAGAACCACAATATTTACAAGGGCAAGTAGAGGCTAAACAAATAAATGTAGCCCCAAAAGTACCAGGGAGAGTAGATAAAATATACGTAGAGGAAGGAAGTTTTGTAAAAAAAGGAGATTTGTTGTTAGAGTTAGAAAGTACAACTATTGATGCTAAAATGGCTCAAGCAAAAGCAGCAAAATCAGCAGCACAAGCACAAGCAAATAAAGCTAAGGCAGGTGCTAGAGCCGAGCAAATACAAGGAGCTTATAATATTTGGCAACAAGCTAAAGTAGCATCTGAATTGGCAGAAAAAACCTATGAAAGAGTAAACAATTTGTATAAAGAAAAAGTATTGCCAGCACAGAAAAAAGATGAGGCTTATACAAAAATGACTGCTATGCAAAAACAAGAAAGAGCGGCTTATTCACAATACCAAATGGCAAAAAATGGTGCTCGTTCAGAAGATAAAGCAGCAGCAGCAGCATTGGTAGCAAGAGCAGAAGGAGCTATTGCCGAAGTAGAAACCTATAAAGACGGAGCTAAAGTTTTTGCTCCTGCAAACACTCAAGTACAAGAAATTATACCTAATGAAGGGGAAATTGTAAATGCTGGTTACCCTGTTATGAACCTTATTGACCTAACAAATACTTGGGTTGTTTTTAATATTAGAGAAGATTTTCTTGCAAATTACAAAATAGGACAGAAATTTAATGCAAAAGTACCTGCACTTAATAATAAGGAAATTGAATTAGAAGTGAAACATATTGCTGTTTTAGGAGATTTTGCGACTTGGAATGCAACTAAGGCAACTGGAGATTTTGATAGAAAAACATTTGCAGTAAAAGCATATCCTACACAAAAAGTAGATGGTTTAAGACCGGGTATGAGTGTTTTGGTACAAGAATAAACCTAACTTAATTAACCGATATGAAAAACGGATTTTTAAAAGTTTTTATAACAGAATGTAAATGTTTAATTAAATCACCAAGGCGTATTTTTTATACGCTGGTATTTCCGTTGTTATTATTTGGCTTTTTAAGTGCTATTTTTTACAAAGGTGTTGCAAGAGATTTGCCTGTTGCTTATTTAGATTTAAATCAAACACAAATTTCATCTAAATTGGTAAGTATGTTAGATGCTACGCCGAGTATAAGATTATCCAAAATAGTTAAAAGTCAAGAGGAAGCAAAAAGGCTTATTAAAGAACAGGAAGTATATGGTTTTATTGTTATTCCTGAAGACTTCAGTAAAAAAATAGTTAAAGGATTAAGCCCAACAGTGGTTTGTTATACTAATAATCAGTTTTTATTGCCTGTGGGGTTAATTCAAAAAGATTTTTTACAAACCGTTGGTACTTTTTCAGCAGGAGTGAAAATAAAGAAAGAAACCCAAAATAATGTTCAGTTACAAAAGGTATTAGCAGATGTTCAACCTATACTTACTGATGTTCATGTGCTATATAATCCGTATGTAAATTATGCTTTTTATTTATTGGTTATTTTTTTACCAGCTATGTTACAAATGATAATTATAATGGTTACCATTTATGTATTAGGTACAGAGTTTAAATATAATACAACCGAAAGCTGGTATAATTTAAGTAATAATAATGCTTTTTCGGCACTTTTTGGTAAAATATTACCCTATACAATTATTTTATTTTTTATAGGTTGGTGGATGAACTATTTTTTATTCAAGTTGGTAGGTGTTCCTTTAAAAATAGGGTTATTTAATGTTACGTTAATAACTTTTTTATTAATTATTGTTTATCAACTTATGGGGGTGGTTATAGCTTCTATATCAAAAGATTTTAGAGGAGCTTTAACCGTAGGAAGTGGTTTTACTGCGGTTGCTTTATCATTTGCTGCATATACTTTTCCTGTTGAGGGGTTGCCTACAAGTATGCAATATTTTGCTAAAATATATCCGTTTACGCATTTTACCGAATATTATGTAAATAGAGCAATAAAAGGAATAGCTATTCAATTTACGTGGGAGCCTATTGTATCTATTTTAATATTTGTAATAATATTTGTTTTAGCTTTTCCAAAATTTGTTAAACGATTAAAAAATAATGGTTATGCCTAAAAAGAAGATAAATTATATTCAGGCTTTTATAAAAGCTATGGTATGGGAATTTAAGTTTATTTTTAAAGATAAAGCTATTTTCTCATCATTTGTAGGTGTGGCTATTATTATTTCGTTTTTATATACTTATGTATATTCAAAAGAAACGTTAAAAGATTTACCTATTGCCGTGGTAGATAATGATAATACAACACATAGTAGACAATTATTACGAATGATTGATGCCACTGAACAAGCAAAAATTTACGGGTATTATAATGATTTGTTACAAGCAAAAAAATCATTTGATAAAAGTGAAACGAGAGGTGTTATTGTAATTCCGTCTAATTTTTCAAAAAAACTTCAAAGAGGGGAACAACCAACAGTTTCGGTTTATGCCGATGCATCATACGTTTTATATTATAAACAGGTGGTTACTGCTGTGAAGAAATCGGTAGGTTTTTTGAATGCAGGAATTCAGGTAAAGAAAAAATTAGCAGAGGGTAATCCTTTTTATCAAGCTAAAAATACGGCCTTGCCTGTACAAGCAAAAACGGTAAATCTGTTTAATGTTAATTCGGGTTATGCAACCTTTTTAATTCCTGTTGTGCTAGTTATTATATTTCAAACAACAATGTTAAACACAATAGGTATTTTAGGAGGAACAATAAGAGAAGACAATAAAGTAAAAAAATTATACCCTGAATTTAATTCTTTATTAGGTACTTTGTTTATTGTTATAGGGAAATCAATGACATATCTTATTATTAGTTTAGTAATTTTATTAATAATGGTTGGTATATGTCTTCCTTTTTATAATATACCAATGCGTTCTTCTTTTTTTAATATTGCAATATTTATGATTCCTTTTTTACTTTCAATAGTTTATTTAGGAATTTTCTTAACTTCTTTTTTTAAACGTAGAGAAGATGCTATTTTGTTAATTATGTTTACTTCAATGCCTGCATTGTTAATTACAGGTTTTTCTTGGCCTACACAAGCAATGCCTACTTGGGTACAAATAGTAAGTTATTTTGCACCAAGTACATTAGGGGCTAAAGGTTTTATAGGTTTATCACAGTTAGGAGCAAGTTTTTCTGATATAAAAACGTATTGGTTAATGATGTGGGGATTGTGTTTATTTTATTTAATATTGGCAGTTTTATCAAGTAAACGATTATTTTTAGTAGCAAAAGATTAATTATATATTTTTAACCCGTTGTGCATTTAGGTAATATTAACTTTTAGGTTGTTAATATTTCTATCAAATATAAATTTATTGATATATTGAATGAGAGTCACAGCAGTTATTTTAGATAAAATTTTTGTTTTGAAACCATGAAAAGATTTTGCATAATTTCGTTTAATCATAAATTGGTCACAGAGTTGAGAAAATAAAGTTTCAATTCTTTTTCTTGACTTCCTAAAAATATAAGGTTGTTGTTTAAAATTATGCTGATTTTTACGCATTGGTATTTCTATTTTTATGTTGCTATACGTAAATAAATCTAATTGATATTTTGCTGATAAATAGCCTTTGTCGGCTAATAAAACACAGTCTTTCATTTGATTTTTAATATCTTGAAGATAATGAATATCATGAACAGAATCCTTTGTTAAATCAAAATCTTTAATCACCCCATTGACAGAACATACAGCATGTAGTTTATAACCAAAATAAGACATAGATTTACTTGTACAGTAGCCTCTATTAGGACTACTGATTACATTCTCCCTACATATTCTACTTCTGTTTGCTCTTGACATTTTACATACTTCTAATGGCATACTATCTACAATAAAATATTCTTCAAATTCATTAAAATAATTGGATAATTTCAAACGAATTCAAATAACCTACGTTTTCTTCTATTATAAACCGAACGTTCTATTCTGTTCTTTAAATTTAAAGGTAAAATTCTAAATAATTGACATTCACTATCGATACTCATATATTCAGCAGTTAAATTAATGGCAATCAATTCTTTATCTGATAATTTAGGTTTGCGAATTTGAACAATGAATGAATTTAATTTTTCAATTTTGTTTAATACTTTAAAAATTTTGTCGTAATTTGCTTGAAAGTTGTGCATAATAAATTGTTTGTATGGTAACTTCAATTTACTGATTTACATCAGATTGCACAACTTTATTTATAAAAAAAACTATTAAACCCTAAATGCACAACGGGTAAATTATATCTTTTTAAGTTTTAAATTGTTTTTTTAAGTATTATTTTCCTATATTTGTGACCATGTTCTACACAGAATGTGGGGCGTTTTTGTCTACCCTATTTAAGGGTATGAACTTAAGTAAGTAATATAAGTAATAATAAAAACAGGTAAAAAAGATGAAAAAAGTAATATTGTTAACATTGTTAACCTTATTGAGTACGCAAACCTTTTCACAGAGTATTAGGTTGGCAGATAAGCATTATAAACATTTTGCTTATCCAAAGGCTGTGAAACTTTACGAAGCTATCTATGCTAAAGATTCTTCACAATATGTTTTAAAGCAAATAGCAGATTGTTATTATAAGAATGCAGAAACAAAGAAATCAGAATATTGGTATTCGAAGTTAGTAGATACTTATGGAGAAAAAGTATCTCAAGAGAGTTTATTTAATTATGCTCAATCATTACGTAGTAATGGAAATTATGAAAAATCAGATTTGATATTATCAAAGTTAGATAGGAAACATTTGGCTAATATAAAAGTAGATACACGAAATCTGTTGAATGAAGATAGGTATAAGGACAAAGTGATAAGTATAAGAAATTTAGCAATAAATACTGAATTTTCTGATTTTGGAGGATTTGTACACAATAATGAGTTTTATTTTGCATCATCTAGACCTATAAAATTAGGTAGAAACCGTATTTATGATTGGAACAATCAACCATTTTTAAATTTATATAAGTCATTGCCAGAGGAAGAGGAGATAGAGAAGGAAGATGGAAAGCGAGTAAGAGTATTGAAGGTAGATAATAAGAAATTGTTAGGAAAACCTATAAATACTCGTTATCATGAATCGAATGCAGTTTTTACTAAAGATGGTAATACAATGTATTTTACAAGAGTAAATTCACTTAATGGAAGAAGAGCAGTAAAAGATAAGAAGAATATTGTAAACTTAAAATTATATAAAGCAACGTTAAAGGATGACAAATGGACAAATATTACAGAATTACCATTTAATAGTGATGATTATTCAGTAGGTCACCCAGCATTAAGTCCAGATGAAAAAACGTTATACTTTACATCTGATATGCCAGGAGGTTATGGATTAGGAGATATATATAAGGTAGATATTCTTGAAGAAGGGTATGGAACACCTGTAAATTTAGGTAGTGAAATTAATACTTCAGGTAAGGAGATGTTTCCATATGTAAGCAATGATAACAAGTTGTATTTTGCTTCAGATGGTCTTCCAGGTTTAGGATTAATGGATATTTTTGAGTCGAAGATAGGATTGAATGGAGAATTTACGAAGCCAGAGAATTTGGATCATCCATTTAACTCAGAACGAGATGATTTTTGTTTTTATATAGATGAAACAGGAAAACAAGGTTTCTTCTCATCAAATAGGGAAAAAGGAAAAGGAGATGATGATATTTATAGCTTTTTAATCCAAGATCCTTTAGTTTGTATGCAGTATGTTACAGGTATTGTAAGAGATAAGAATACGAATTTACCATTGCCAGAAGCAACAGTTAAATTATTAGATGGAAATGGAAATGTAATAAAACAAATGGTTTCAGAGTCAAATGGTTATTATAAGTTTGATGGTATACCTTGTGATGCTAAGTTTATGGTGTTAGGAGAAAAGAAAGATTATAAGTCTGATAACGGATCAGTTATTGCCACAGGTGTTAATAATGAAGAAATAAAAGCAGATTTAAATCTAAGACCATTAATAATAGGTAATAAGATTGTTATTAATCCTATCTATTTTGATTTTGATAAGTCTTATATTAGGGATGATGCTAAGTATGAGTTAGAGGATATAGTTACAGTAATGGAGAACAATCCTAATATGGTAATAAAGATAGAATCACATACAGATAGTAGAGGTTCAAGAGTATATAACAGAAAGTTATCAGATAGAAGAGCAAAATCAACAAGAGATTATATAATTTCAAGGGGAATAAGTCCAAATAGAATAGAGAGTGCTATAGGATATGGAGAAGATATGTTATTAAATCACTGTGATGATGCTCATAGAAATACTTGTAGTGAGGAAGAACATCAGTTAAATAGACGTTCATACTTTATTATTGTTAGTGGAGCACCAGGTGTAGAAGTAGAGAATACTCCACCAACAGTAATTGATAGAAAACCAGGTAAATAAAATTAAATTTATATTTTTAGATAACGAAATATTTAATTGATAATTATTAAAAAACCAACTCGATAAGGAGTTGGTTTTTTTGATTTATTAATAGATGAGTTGTAATTTTTTAGGTTTTAATTTTGATAATAACAGAAGTGATGATTTATTACAGATATTATTGTTGATTAATTCAAATTGATGTTAATTTAAGGAATATCTAAATATTTATGTGTTTGTAATGAAATTTTCCATTGTGGGTTCTCTTTCACATAATCAATAATTAATGGTGTCATTTCATTTTTTGTACTCCATTCAGGTTGTAAAAGAAGTAAGCAGTTTTTGTTAACTTTTTTAGCCTGTTTTTCAGCAAACTTAAAATCACCTTTATTGTGTATAACCATTTTTAATTCATTGGCTACTTCATAACATTCATCTAAAGGTAATTTACTTCTTTTAGGAGATAAACAAATCCAATCCCATTTGCCAGACATTTTGTGAGCTCCAGAGGTTTCTATGTTTGTTTGTATATTATTTTTGTGTAATTCTTGGGTAATATAATCTAAATTCCACATTAAAGGCTCTCCACCAGTAATAACAGCAAGTTTAGCTGTGTTTTTTACTCTGTTAATAATTTCATCAATTAGGGTAAGTGGATGTAATTTTTCATCCCAACTTTCTTTAACATCACACCAAGAACAACCAACATCACAACCACCAAATCTTATAAAATATGCCGCGTTTCCTGAATAAAATCCCTCACCTTGTATAGTGTAGAATTCTTCCATTAAGGGTAGCATTTTTCCTTTGTTAATTAATTCTTCTGTTTTTAAATCCATTTAAAAATAAGTGTTGATAAGTTAGTTGAGTGGTAGAATAAATTTTTGGGCAAATCTACGAAAAAAGCTAAATCATAAGTTAAGTTTGTTGTATAAAAGTGATAAAATGTTATTTTTATTATAAAATAAAAGATAGTAATTTTTAATTTTATTACTTTTATCAAAAATTTAATCTAAAAAATGAGTAGAACAGAAGATTTTTTTAATCATATAAATGAAGGATATAAGTGTAAAGGAGATTTTTTAACCTTAGGGGCAGGAATGTTAGGGGAAGAAACCGTAACAGATGCCTTGGTTAAAATTCCTTTAAAAACATTAAATAGGCACGGATTAATAGCAGGAGCAACAGGAACGGGGAAAACCAAAACCTTACAGGTATTGGCAGAAAATATGTCGGAAAAAGGAATTCCTGTGTTATTAATGGACGTAAAAGGGGATTTAAGCGGATTGGCACAAGCTAGTTCAGGGCATAAAAAGATTGACGAACGACACGAAAAAATAGGAATTCCGTTTGAAGCAAAGTCTTTTCCTGTTGAAATTTTATCAATTTCAGAACAAGAAGGAGTGCGTTTACGAGCTACCGTATCAGAATTTGGACCTGTATTGTTGTCAAGAATTTTAGAATTAACTGAAACTCAAGCAGGTATTGTATCAATCATTTTTAAATATTGTGATGATAACAAACTTCCTTTATTAGATTTAAAGGATTTTAAAAAGATGTTACAATTCATTACACAAGAAGGAAAAGAAGAAATTTCTAATGAATATGGTAGAATTTCAACATCAAGTACAGGAGCTATTTTACGAAAATTAATAGAAATAGAGCAACAAGGAGGAGATTTGTTTTTTGGAGAAAAATCATTTGAAGTAGATGATTTAACTCGTGTTGATGAAAATGGTAGAGGTATTATTTCGGTTTTACGTTTAACTGATATTCAAGACAAACCAAAGTTATTTTCAACTTTTATGTTACAGTTGTTGGCGGAGGTTTATGAAACATTTCCTGAACAAGGAGATAGTGGAAGACCAGAATTAGTAATTTTTATTGATGAGGCTCATTTGGTGTTTAAAGAGGCGTCAAAAGCTTTATTATCTCAAATTGAAAGTATTGTAAAATTAATCCGTTCAAAAGGAATTGGTTTATATTTTGTAACTCAAAGTCCTGATGATATTCCTGAAGAAGTTCTTGCTCAATTAGGAATGAAAATACAACACGCATTACGTGCATTTACTGCGAAAGACCGTAAGGCGTTAAAATTAGTTTCTGAAAATTACCCAAATTCAGAGTATTATGATACTAAAACGGTATTAACTCAATTAGGAATAGGAGAGGCGTTGGTAACGGTTTTAAATGAGAAAGGAATTCCTACACCCTTAGCAAGAACAATGTTAAGAGCCCCAATGAGTAGAATGGATATATTAACTGATAACGAGATTAGGGAACTTCTTGATAATTCAAAATTAATTAAAAAGTACAATGAAGAATTAGACAGGGAGAGTGCTTATGAATTATTAAATAAGAAAATAGAACTTATAAATAAAGAACAAGCCGAAGAAGAAAAAGAAGAGGAAAAAGAGAAAAAAACATCAACAACAAGAAGAAGTACACGTCAAAACCCGATAGTTAAAGTTTTAACAAGTGCCACTTTTATAAGGAGTGTATTTGGTATTTTAAAAAAAGTATTAAAGTAAACATATAAAATAAAGCGTAATGAAAAAAATAATGAAATTTATAGTTTTAGTTTTTTTAGCAATAATTTTTGTGCAATGCGGAAATAATAAATTTGAGGTTTCTAAAGGTAAAGTAGGGAAAATAACCTCTAAAACAACAGTACAAGAGTTAAATAAAATATTTAAAAATGACTCTATTGTAAAAGTATTAAGTGAAGGAGTAAAAGGAAGTGATTATTTTCAAGATGATGATGAGTACAAGATTTATGAAAAAGGAGGAAATCATTTATTAACTATTATTCCTAAAGAACAGTTAGACTCTACTTCAACAATTAAAAGTGTTCAAATTTTTGATGAACGATTTAAAACTAAAAGTGGGTTAAGTTTAAACTCAACTTTTGGAGAAATAAATGGAAATAATAAAATAAGTAATATTGAAACTTCATTTTCATCAGTAACATTGTTTATTGATGAGTTAAACGCAACTTTTACTATTGATAAAGATGAAATGGGGTTAAAAGAATTTACAAATCAAAAAATAAGTTTAGAACAAATACCAGATTTAGCAAAAACAAGGTCTTTTGTTGTATGGTTTAATTAGTTTGTTTTCAGTGTTTTAATGAAAAATTAACAAAAAAGTAATAAAAATTATTCTTTACAAAAGTTAATTTTTATACTTTGCACCGATAACAAAATTTAAAAATATGCCAATTAAAGTTACACGTATTTTTGATTTACCTTATTCTCAGTTAGAAAATTATAATTTAGAAAAGGCATTTTCAACTAAATATAATGGGGAGTGGAAATCTATTTCTAGTAAGGAATATATAGATAAAGCGAATACGGTTAGTAGAGGTTTATTAAGATTAGGAATTAAACCTAATGATAAAATAGCAGTAATTTCTACCAATAACCGTACTGAATGGAATATATGCGATATAGGTATTTTACAAACAGGAGCTCAAAACGTGCCAATTTATCCTACTATTTCTAAAGAGGACTATGAATATATTTTAAATCATTCAGAGGCTACTTATTGTTTTGTTTCAGATAAAAAAGTTTTAGATAAGCTAAATTTAATAAAAGGAAATACAAAACTAAAAGAGGTATTTACTTTTGATGAGGTTTTAGGAGAGAAGAATTGGAATGAGATATTAGAGTTGGGTAAAGATGAAAGTAACCAAGAAGAGGTAGAGGAGCGTAAAAATAATATTTCTCCTAATGATTTAGCTACACTAATTTATACGTCAGGAACAACAGGGCAACCTAAAGGAGTTATGTTATCTCACAATAATATAATCTCTAATATTTTAGCTTGTGCAATACGATTTCCTCTTGAAGCAGGAACGCGGGCTTTAAGTTTTTTACCTGTATGTCATGTTTTTGAACGAGTTATATTATATGTTTATCAATATTTAGGAGTTTCAATTTATTTTGCAGAATCTATTGAAAAGTTAAGTGAAAATGCACAAGAAACAAAGCCTAATATAATGACGGCTGTTCCTCGCTTATGTGAAAAAATTTATGATAAAATTATAGCTAAAGGGGCAGATTTACCATTTATTAAAAGGTTAATTTTCTTTTGGGCAGTACGTTTAGGATTAAAATATGAGCCTTATGGAGCAAATGGAAAGTGGTATGAAAAGAAATTAAAAATAGCGAGAAAATTAGTTTTTCATAAATGGAAAGAGGCTTTAGGAGGAGAAATAGATTTAATGATATCGGGTAGTGCAAGTTTACAATCTCGTTTAGTTCGTGTTTTTTCAGCTGCTGGGCTTACTGTGGTAGAAGGTTATGGTTTAACAGAAACTTCACCTGTTGTAGCAGCAAATAATGAAATTAATAGAGGAATTAAAATAGGTACAGTAGGAAAACTTTTAGACGGAATTGAAGTTAAATTTTCAGAACAAAATGAAATTTTAGTTAAAGGGCCTAACGTTATGTTAGGTTACTTTAAAGATCCTGAAAAATCAGCAGAAGCAATAAAAGATGGCTTTTTCCATACAGGAGATAAAGGAAGTATTGATGAAGATGGCTTTTTAACAATAACAGGGCGTGTAAAAGAAATGTTTAAAACCTCAGGAGGAAAATATATTATTCCTAATTTAATAGAGGATAGTTTAAAAAAATCACGTTTTATAGAGCAGGTAATGGTAGTGGGAGAAGGAGAGAAGATGCCAACAGCGTTTATTCAGCTTAATTTTCAGTTTATAAAAGGTTGGTGTGAAAGGCACGATTTAAAATCATTATCTACCAATGAAGAGTTTATAAATAACCCTAAGGTTATAGCAAGAATTCAAAAAGAGGTAGATTTATGTAATAGTAAATTCGGGAATTGGGAACAAATTAAGAAATTTACTTTAACGAAAGAAGAATGGACGGTTGATTCAGGACATCTTACCCCAACAATGAAAATGAGAAGAAATGTTATTAAAAATATGTACAATCTTGAATACGAAAAGATGTATGATAGAGCATAAAAAGTTAGTATTTTAGTAAGAATAAATAATAAAAACACAGTAATAAATGGAAATAACGGCAAATAATCCTAAAAGGAAATCATGGTTAAAGGTTGAAGAAACCTCTGATTTTCCGATACAAAACATTCCTTTTGGAGTTTTTTTAACTCGTGATGATATTATTACCATTGGTACAAGAATAGGTGACTATGCGATAGATTTAGGAGCATTACATCAATTAGGTTATTTTGAAGGAATTCCGTTAACTGATGATATTTTTTTGCAAGATACATTAAATGACTTTATTGCTGATGGAAGGAAAACTTGGCGTTTAGTTCGTAATAGAATTGCTGATATTTTTGATGTAACAAATAGTAAATTGAGAGATAACGTAGAACATAAAGATTCGGTTATTTTTAGAATTGATGAAATAGAAATGTTATTACCTATTAGTGTAGGGGATTATACTGATTTTTATTCAAGTAAAGAACACGCAAAAAATTTGGTAGGTTTGTTTAAAGACTATGAAAATGATTTATTACCAAATTGGTTACATTTTCCTGTTGGTTATCATGGGCGTAGTTCTTCTATAATACCATCTGGTGTGCCTATTCATCGTCCTGTTGGGCAACAACAACCAAATAACGGAGAAACAATGCCTAATTTTGGGGCAACAAAATCATTAGATTTTGAACTTGAAATGGCTTTTATAACAACAGCTTGTAATGATTTAGGGCATAGAATTTCTATTGAAGAAGCAGAAGAAAGTATTTTTGGAATGGTATTGTTTAATGATTGGTCGGCAAGAGATATTCAGGCTTGGGAGCAAGTTCCTTTAGGACCTTTTTTAGGAAAGAATTTTGCATCAACCATTTCACCTTGGATTGTAACTTTAGATGCTTTAAAACCTTTTAGAGTAGAAAGTCCTAAACATGACCACGAGCCATTACCTTATTTACAGCAAGACGGTAAACATAGTTATGATATTAATTTAGAAATGGCAATTAAACCTGAGGGAGAAAAGGAAACGGTTGTTTGTAATTCAAACTTTAAATATATGTATTGGACTATGGCTCAGCAATTAGCACACCATACAATAAATGGTTGTCCTGTTAATTCAGGAGATATGTTTGGGTCAGGAACTATTTCAGGACCTACAAAAGATAGCTTTG
This sequence comes from Tenacibaculum sp., assembly GCA_018456245.1. GTDB lineage: Bacteria > Bacteroidota > Bacteroidia > Flavobacteriales > Flavobacteriaceae > Polaribacter. The sequence goes on from JAGYHQ010000006.1 coordinate 45,072, forward strand.
GCTCAATGTTAGAATTAACGTGGAACGGACAAAATCCTATTAAAATGAGTGATGGAACCGAACGAAAGTTTATTAACGATAATGATACAGTAATTATGAGAGGTTATTGTAAAAATGGAAATATACGTATTGGTTTTGGCGAATGTGTAGGTAAAATATTACCAGCAGTTGAGTTTAAAAAATAATAAAAAAAGCCTTAAAATTAAATTTTAAGGCTTTTTTTATAGCTTAATTCGCTCTATTTAATTCTTCTTTATTACCAAGACGTCTTTCTTTTACACGGATTTTATTATTTCCAAATTTATAACTTACCCCAAGTGTAAAATAATGATTATCATAATAATTATTATAAATCTGTTTTACACCATTGGTATGGGTTATAACATCAGGATTTGAGCTTTTGAAAACATCATTAACCTTGGCTGTTACTTGTAATTTTTTATTTAAAAATTGCATTTTTAAACCTAAATTTAAATAATACGTAGGGTTAATTTCATACAATAACCAATATCCTTTACTACTCATACCAAATGTAGCTTCGGCTTGTAGTGTTCCTTTTTGGTTAAGTAAAAATATTTGATTTGTATATAGTTGTGAAACCCAACCATTGTAAGGAGTTATTCCTAAATTAATATTTTTATATAGTTTTGAGTTTGTGTTAATAAGTGAAAATACATTTGTAGTATTCCACCATTTAAACGGATTAAAAATAATAGTTTGAGTTATTCCGTATCTATACGAAGTACCAATATTTTTAAAAGTATAATATTGAGTATTATTAGCCACATCTATTTGTGGAGTTTGTGTATAAATATCTTCAGTAAAATTATAAAATAATTCGGTTATAAACTTACTTTTAAAGATATATTTTAATTGAAAATTGTTAGAAAAATTAGGTTGTAAATTAGGGTTTCCCTCAACAAAAGAATTTGCACTAATGTAATATCTAAATGGGTTTAAAGCACCAAACGAAGGTCTGTTAATTCGTCTGTTATATGAAATATTCCAAATATTATTTTTATTTGAAACATAATTTAAAAATACTGATGGGAAGAATTGTAAATACTCTCGGTTTTTCGTTTTATTTAATTCTCTTGAAAAACCTTTGGTTATAGTATTTTCAACTCTTAAACCTATTTTTCCTTGCCATTTTTTGTTAAAATTTTTAGTGGCATCAAAATATAAGGCTTGTATATTTTCAGTATATTTAAAAGCATTACTTTTTGTTTTATCTAAAATATAATTCCCACTTGTTAAATCAAAGAATTTAACCTCGTTATCAGTTTTTGTTTGTGCTATTTTTGCTCCATAAGAAAAGTTGGCAAATTTTGTAGGGTGTTCAAAATCAATTTTTGCACTATAATTTTTAATATTTTGGTTACCAGTATTGTTTGAAACTAGTGAAGAAGTTACATTTCCACTTCTATAACTGCCAAATATTCTATCTTTATTTATTTGATAATTAAAATAATCTAAATCAACCGACATTTTTCTTCCTAAAGTATCTAATTTTTGTAAATAATGTATATTTAAACTATTGTAGTTATTTTTATTATTAGTAACTGCGTTATTTTTTATTTTTCCTATTACATTATTTTTTTGGTTAAAAATATAGTTAATGCTATGTTCTTTTTCATCAGGAGTTCTATAATTTCCTGAATATAAAAAACCAATACTTGCTTTTGGTGTTAACTTATAATCTACCCCAAACTTTGCAGATAAATAATCTTCTGTATTTTTACTAATAATAGTATTTTTCCATACACCATTAGGGTAATAAATATCTATTTTTGTTAGTTGTTGTTCGTGTCCTTTTTTAGTATCTAACGATGCTAAAATGTCCCACTTTTTATGGCTATAATTAAACGTATTACCAAATTTTATAGCAGGATAAGTTGTTTGAATATAAGATGTTCTTATTTGATTACTCCACGAATTTTCCTTTGCTTTTTTTAGCACTATATTTATTAGTCCTCCATTTCCCTCAGCGTCATATTTTGATGGGGGAGTAGTAATTACTTCAATATTTTTAATTTCATCAGATGAAAAAGAGCTTAAATATGCAATTAATTCTTCGCCAGAAAGCTGTATAATTCTATCATTCACTAAAATTCTAACACTTTGTTTTCCTACTATATTTACTTGTTTGTCATCAACTTGTACCGATGGAGTTTGTTTTAATAAATCCAAAGCACTTCCTCCATTTGATGCTACTGAGTTTTCAACATTAAAAACTAATCTATCTACTTTTTGCTGAACTAAATTTTTTCGTGTGGTAACTACAACTTCATCTAATTTTGTAGTTTCTTCTTTTAGTGTTATTATTCCTAAATTAGTTTTTGTTGAGGAGATTTTTGTAGTTTCAAAACCTACAAAACTAATTTCTAAATAAAACGGAGTTTCAGTGTTTAATTTTAACTCAAAATTTCCGTTTTCATCTGTAATAGTTCCTGTTATTAATTTATTATCGTCTGTTTTTAATGCTACAATATCAGCGTAAGCAATAGGTGCTTTTTTACTGTCTACTACTTTTCCTGTATAGGTTTGTGAAAATGCTAAACAATTATAAAATATAATTATGTAGTAAATAAAAGTTTTTAATCTGTTCATTTTTACATTTTTTAGGTTAGTAATTTCCTTACAAGACGAAAAAAAATAAGATTTGTTACAGTATTTTATTAAAAAAAATGAAAATCTTAATATTTATCTCTTTGGGTTGTCAAAAATAAAAAAAAACACTAAAAACTTTAAATTATCTCTAAAATATCGGTTATTTTCTTACAGCCTTTTATAATTTCATCATCAGAGATTGTTAAGGGGGGGGGTAATTCGTACAGCTCTTTTTTCAAATAGTAGCCAAAAAAGTATAAGTCCGTCATCTAAACATTTTAATATAACTTCATTTGCTATTTCAGGCGTTTCCATAATTAATGCTAACATTAACCCTTTTCCTCTAATTTCTTTAATTTTAGGGTGTTTTAAATGCTCTTTTATTAATTTTTCTTTACGAATGGCTTCTTCCATTAAATTAGAATTAATAATTTCTTTGGCTGTTGCAAGTCCTGCAGATGCAATAACAGGGTGTCCTCCAAAAGTGGTTATATGCCCAAGTTTAGGATTGTCTTTTAAGCAATTCATAATTTCATAAGAAGAAATAAAAGCCCCGATAGGCATTCCGCCACCAAGTCCTTTACCTGTAATAAAAATATCAGGAGTTACATTATAGTTTTCAAATCCCCAAAATTTACCTGTACGCCCAACTCCTGATTGAATTTCATCTAAAATTAACAATGCACTAACGTCTTCACAACGTTTTTTAACTTTTTGTAAATAATCATTTTTTGGCTCAATAAATCCTGCTCCACCTTGTATGGTTTCTAAAATTACTCCAGCAGTTTTGTGGGTTATTTTTAATAAATCATCTTCATTATTAAATTCAATAAATTTTATATTAGGAACTAATGGGCGAAAAGCTCTGTTTTGTTCTTCCGCACCACAGACTGACATTGAGCCCATGGTATTACCATGATAGCCATTTTTACCAGCTATAATTTCACTTCTACCTGTAAATCGTTTTGCTAATTTTAAAGCTCCCTCTGTTGCTTCTGTTCCTGAATTTACTAAATAAACTGATGATAAACTTTCAGGTAGAGTAGAGGCTAATATTTTACATAATTCAAGTTGAGGCTCTTGGATAAACTCTCCATAAACCATTACGTGTGTATATTTTTCTAACTGTTCATTTATAGCCTTTTTAACGCATAATGGGTTGTGCCCTAATGAATTTGCTGAAACTCCTGCTACAAAATCAAGGTACTCTTTTCCATTTGTGTCATAAATATAACTTCCATTAGCGTGAGAAATAGGAATGGCTAATGGGTGTGGTGTTGTTTGCCCTTGATATTTTAAGAAATCTTGTTTAGCTTTATTTTTCATAAATGAAGTTATCTTTAGCTTTTAAAATTTTATTTTTTTTATTGTTTATGGTTAAAGGTTTATTATTTTTAAAGATATCATCTTTTGTTTTTGGGCGTTCATCTTCTCTCCAAATAAATCCTTTAAATTTCTTATACTCTTTAGGGAATTTTGAGGGAGGATATGTTTTTCCCTCTGATTTTTTAAAATATTTTGTTTCGTAAATTTCGTTGTTTTTAAAGGTAAATTCAATATCACTCGCAATTTCTTTGGTAATGGTTTCTACTTTTTTGGTATTTTCATTTGTGTTATAATATAAAGATTCGGCATTACCTTTTATCAGCAATGTTTCAATTTTATTGCTTTTAAATTTACCGTAAATATTTTGTCCTTTTATTTGATTAAAATTATTAGGATTAACGGAATCTTTTTGAATTATAAATCCGTTTTTTAATATTTTTAAAGAATCTAATTCGTTAGTTTTTTTGTTTGATGAAATTTGAATATAGTTGCCAGTAATTTGACTTTTTTCTAACCATAATACAGGATTTTTAAACATTTTTGTTATTCCTGTAACTTGGCTTGAGTAAATTGAATCACATTTACCTTGTAGGTTAGATTTGAATATTTTAGCATTATGGTATATTCTCATAACACGTTTTTCAGGCTTACCTGTAACCATAATTGTATCTCCGTGAATGTATGTAGAATCATTTTCTTGTATTGTAATTCCGACAGCTTTATCAACTATAAATAAGGAGTCTTTCTTTTCAAAAATTTCAGCGTAATTCCCTTTGGTAATAACGTTGTTTATGGTATCAATAACCCTAATCTTGTTTGTTGCTGAGGCAAATCCTTTGTTCTTATCATAATATATACTATCGGCAAAAATGGTTAGGTTTTTAGATGATATTTTGGTGTTTTTTACAAAATGTGAAATATTGTTATTCGTGTTATAAAATCCTTTTTCAGAATAAATTTTAGTGCTATCTTTTAAATTTGTAATTGTTGATGCTCCGTGTAAATAAACTAAATTAGTATCAGTAAAATAATCTAAATGATTAGATTTTAGATTGTTGTCAGGAGTTGTAATATATACATTTTTACGAGCAGTAAATTTTTTACGTTTAGCGTCATACGTACCAATAACACTTTTTAATGTGTTTTTTTTATCACGAATAGTTCCGTTATTAGGGTAAAATAAGGTTTGTTTATTTCTGTTAAAATACAAGGTGTCAGTGGTTAATTTCATTTGTTTGTCATTAACCTCTACACTTCCCCAAGATTTAACAATTTTAGTATTTCCGTTATAAGTGGTAAAATCAGAATAATGAATTATACTATCGCCTTGCTCAATAACAACATCTCCAACAGCTTTAAAAATATTTTTATCTCTGTAAAATAGGGCTTGTTTACACTCTAAAGTAGCTCCGTCGTGAGCAAATTTTACGTTACCTGATAAAATTGTAGCATTAGGAAATTTTTCCTCATCTACCGTAGAAATATCAGAAGATAAAATTTTAATACGTTGAGTTTGTGAAAAACAACCAACAGCGTACAATAGGAATAAAAAAATAATTTCTTTTTTCAAATTTATAAATTTTAATTGTACAAAAATAAAGAAAACAAAATGCCTATTTTCTTAAATAAAGAATAAAATATTTACATTTATAAATAGTTTTGTTGAATTTAGTTGGTTATTTTTGTTGAAACAAGAATAATTTATATGAAAAGTGAATTTGATTTATCTCTTGAAGAGATGAAAGCCTACGGATATAAAATTGTAGATTTAATTGCAGAACATTGGAATAACCATTCTGAAAAAAACATTATAGGAGGTAAGGCAACGAGAGAAGAAATGAATGATGTTTTTTTACAAGAAGCACCAAATAAAGGAATGGAAGCCAACGAAGTGTTAAATTTTGTTATGAAAAACGTAATACCTAATAGTAGTATAACTATACACCCAAAATTTTATTCTTTTGTGCCAGGACCAAGCAATTATATAAGTACAATGGCAGATTCTTTGGCAACAGGTTTTAATATTTTTTCAGGAGGTTGGATGATTTCGCCAGCAGCTGCAGAATTAGAAATTGTTACTATAAATTGGTTACTTAAAATGTTTAATTTTCCTGTTAAAAGGGGAGGAGGTATTTTTACAAGTGGAGGCTCTATGGCAAATTTAACAGGTTTGGTTATGGCTCGTAATATAAAATGTGGCGATGATTTTTCTAAGGCAATTATTTATCTGTCAGACCAAGCTCACTCATCAAATATAAAGGCAATTCGTGTTTTAGGTTTTAAAAAGGAGCAGATTAGAATTATTCCTACAAATTCTGATTTTACCATAGAAATAGATAAATTTAAAAAATCTATTAAAAAAGATAGATTAGACGGATTACAACCATTCTGTATTATTGCAAATGCAGGAACAACTAATACAGGAACAGTAGACCCGTTAGATGATATAGCAGATATTTGTGAAGATGAAAATTTATGGTTTCATATTGACGGAGCCTATGGAGGTGCAGCAATTTTATCAGAAAAAGGCAAAAAGTATTTAAAAGGAATTGAAAGGGCAGATTCATTAACGGTAGACCCTCATAAATGGTTTTTTCAGCCTTATGAAATAGGTTGTTTATTGGTTAAAAATTCATCGTGGTTAAGCCATACTTTTACTGAAAAACCTGAATATTTAAGAGATATTGAGGGAAATGAATCTGAAATTAATTTTTATGATTACGGAATTCAATTAACACGTCGTTTTAGGGCTTTAAAGTTTTATATGTCTATTAAAACTTACGGATTAGATGTTTTTAAAAAGGCAGTAACTAAAAGCATTCAATTAGCAGAAGATGTAGAAAGTTATTTAAAACAAAGTAATTGTTGGGAAATAAAATCACCAGCTACTTTGGCTGTAATTAATTTTAGGTATAACCCTACAAATCATAATTTATCAGAAAAGGAGTTAGATTTGTTAAATCAACAAATATCAGAAAAAGTAATGGACGCGAAAGAAGCCGTTTTAGTAACCACAATATTAAATAAACAAGTAGTTTTAAGAATGTGTTTAATAAATCCTCGTACTTCATTAAAAGACGTTAAAGAAACTTTACATTTATGTGAGGAATTAGGAAGGGGAATTTTAGAATAAGTTTTTATCTTAATTTATATTTATTTGTTAAGTGTAGATTTTTTAAAGTAATTGTCAATTTCTATATCTTCACTTTTAAATATTTTTTCTAACTTAGGTTTATCAAGTATAGTTTTTAGAGTTAATCTACAAATGCTATCTAACATTGATATATTACTTAACAGTTTATTTTCTTTTTTCAACGTTGATGAGTCAAATGTATTTCCATGAATGATATTAGAACGATATTCGTAAGCCTTATAAATATACGATTTTACGTTTGGAATTTTTCCTTCAATGATATTTTCTATTCTATTTGCAAGTGAACGAGTTATATTATTTGTTTGGGTTGTTAATAAAGCTTCAAGAGATGTGCAAAAAAGAGTGTATTTTACTCCAATATCTGGAATCAATCTAGCTCCATTAATAAAGTACAAGGATCTAGCTAACCTATTTGATTCAGGAGTTAATTCTGAATATTTAAAATGATTATTATTAGTCATTAATGAATTGATTTTTTTATAGTAAGGAATAGAAGCTTCTAATTCACTAATTGAGTAATTAGTGATTTCTTTTTCTCCTTTATTGTTAGAATTTATTTGAGCAATAAAATTGGAAAAAAAATTAGTATCATTTTTATAAGATAAATATCCTAGTTCTTTGTAAATACTGTTGTCTTTTATAAGCCAAAGAGCATTTATAAAATTATCAGTAAGAAATAAAAATCGTGTAATAGATCAAATTTGTTTTTGTCTGTTACGTTATCTTCGATATTAGCAAAAGCTAAAACTTTATTTTTGAGAATTGATTGATATTCTAATCCTCCAATTGCAGGTAGAGTTTTTTCTATTATAGTATTTTTTAGTTTAACAGAAGATGTTAAGTAAAATCCTTCTTCTATTTCAAATTGATGAATGTCTGAGTTTAGATTTATTAAAGATGTAAATAGTTTTGCAGTTTTCATAAGTCATATCTAAAATTTATGTATTTTACGATTGCAGAAGAAGGTAAAATAATGTCTCTGGAGCTTCTAAGTTTTTGTGGTTATCTTTATATTTTTGAATATTATTTACGCCCCTGTTTAAACAAAAATTCTTTTTCTTCCTTGGTTAAAGAATCATAGCCTGATTTACTAATTTTATCTAAAATAATATCAATTTGCTTTTGTTTTTCGTTTTTTTGATTATTGTTTTTAGGTTGTTTTTTATTGGTTTTATAAACAGTTTTTAAGTTTGTTTTTTTCTTTTTAAAAAAGCTAAACAAATCAATTTTTTTGTTGCTTACTTGGGTTACATATAAAAAACCGAATAAAGCACCACCAAGGTGTGCAAGATGTCCGCCAGCATTATTGCCTGATAATTGTAAAAGGTCTAAAAGCACCCACATTAAAGCAATATGTAATAATTTAACATAGCCTATAAATCTAAATTTTAATTGGTAATTAGGCATATAAGTAGCAATTCCTATTAAAATAGCTGAAACTCCTGCTGATGCCCCAACTAAATTAGTATTTTGTTCTTGTAAAAGAGGAATGTAAGTATATCCTAAAATAAATGATATACCGCCAAAAATAGTTCCTAAGATATAAAAGTTTAGCAATTGTTTAGGAGTAAAATATTCTACGAATAAATTTCCGATAAAAAATAATGCAATTAAATTGAATAATATGTGTAAAAATCCACTATGTAAAAATCCGT
>JAGYHQ010000029.1:5000-19430 GCA_018456245.1 Tenacibaculum sp.
TTGCTCAGCTAATGCTTGTAAAATAGACTGGCGGATCCACCACACAGCATATGAAATGAACTTAAAACCACGAGTTTCATCAAAACGTTTTGCAGCTTTAATTAAACCTAAATTTCCTTCATTAATTAAATCAGGTAAAGTTAAACCTTGATTTTGGTATTGTTTAGCTACAGATACTACAAAACGTAAATTGGCTTTGGTTAGCTTTTCTAATGCACGTTGGTCTCCTGCTTTTATTTTTTGAGCCAATTCTACTTCTTCATCAGCAGTAATTAAATCTACTTTTCCAATTTCTTGTAAGTACTTATCTAGAGAAGCTGTTTCTCTATTGGTAACTTGTTTTGTAATTTTAAGTTGTCTCATTTATTTTTATTGTTAATTCTGTATGTATTATTATACGTTTTATACCATAAAAATGTTACATTATTTAATAAAAAAGAGAAATATTTTTTAATAACTTTGTAATTGCTAGATTTAACGGTTTAAAATAAAGTGACTTTTAATAAATATTATGGTCATAATAAAATAACAAAGATAGCCTTTGGAAATTATTGATTTTACAAAATTAAGTGACGAAGATTTAGTTCGTATAATAGTGGAAAGGAAAGATAGTCGTCTTTTTGCTGTTTTATATGACAGATATGCGAAGTTAGTGTATAATAAATGTTATGGTTTTTCTAAAAGTAAAGAAGAAGCAGAAGATTTAACACACGATCTTTTTATTCGTTTATTTGTTAAATTAAGAATGTTTAAAGGAAGATCAAAATTTTCAACTTGGTTGTATTCGTTTACATATAATTTTTGTGTTAATTATGTGCAAAGAGATAAGGCTAAAAAACAAGAAAAAATAACTATTTCTACTGATGTTATTAAAGATGAAAGTTCATATGAAGTTGATGACAAATCATTATTTGAATTAAAATCGGACAGATTAGTAAAAGTTCTTGAAGCTATAGACCCTAAAGATAAAATGATATTATTAATGAAATACCAAGATGATATGCCTATTAAAGAAATATCAGAGGCTTTGTGTTTAGGTGAAAGTGCAGTAAAAATGCGTTTAAAAAGAGCAAAAGAAAGAGTTATCAATATATATAATAATTTATAGTATGGAGAACCCGTTCAAAAAAATATTACATAACGAAGAATTACCCGAGCCATTGAAGAAAAAGGTTATGGATGATATAAATTTGATTAAATTTTCCATTGATATAGCTGATTTATTTGTAGTTAAATATCCTCGTACAGTAGGAGATTTAATTGCGGGAGGAAAATCAAATAAAAAAAATAAATAGAAACGATTAATTTAAAACATATTATGGAAACATCAAAAATTGATATTTTATCGCCATTTCAAAAAGTATTAGAAATGATTGTTGAAAAAATTCCTATTCTTTTAGGCTTTATTCTTTTTGTATTAGTATCGTGGATTATTATTAAAATAATTTTATGGATTGTTAAAAAAATTATTACAAAGGCTAATATTAATAAATGGTCAGAGAAATTAAATGAAAAAAATATTTTAGGGAATTCAAAAGTTAAAATTAATTTAGGTAAAATAATTATAAGTACTTTAAAAGCTTTATTAGTTCTTGTATTTATAATGTCAGGCGCAAGTATTTTTGGTTTTGATGTAATTTCTAACGGAATAAGTAATTTCTTTCTTTATCTTCCGAAATTATTAACAGCTTTAGCTATTTTTATAGGAGGATATTATTTGGCTACTGTAATTAAAAAAACTATAAAAACGATGTTTAAATCGTTAGAAATAAAAGGAGGTAATTTGGTAGGTAATATTGCTTTTTATTTAATAGTTATATTCCTTTCTATTACAGCTTTAGACCAAGCAGGAATAGACACTTCAATAATTAAAAATAATTTAACATTATTAATAGGTTCAATTTTAGTTTCGTTTACCATTGCTTTTGGGTTAGGGGCAAGAGATGCGGTAACGAGGTTATTATTTGGTTATTATTCTAGAAAAAATATAGGAGTAGGTGTAACGGTAAAAATAGGAGAAATTGAAGGTACAGTTACAGCAATTGACAATATTAGTTTAACTGTTGATACAGAAGACGGTAAAGTAGTTCTTCCTATTAAAGATGTGGTGGATAATAATGTAGTTATAAAAAAATAGTTTAATTCCTTTTTATAAGTAAATAGATTTCGTTTTCTAAAGGAAGATAGCCTTGGTCGTACACATAAAAATAGGTTTTTCCTGTTTTTGTTGTGTACGTTGATGTTATAAGTTGGAAATCAAAATTTTTATCAAATAACTTTATTTTAGAAATTTTAGTTTTCCCGAAAGTATTTAATTCAGATAAAATTTTATGATTTTTCCGAAGTCTGTTATTTGTATTTCTAATTAAGTTTTTACTTTCTTTGTTTATTTTATTATTAAAGGTATTTCTGCAATAATCGGAACAAAATTTTTTATCCGATCGTCCTTTAATATTCTCTTTGCATTCTAAACATTTTTTTATCATTTCTAATTTATACTTTTTGCTATTTTTCAAATAGATTAAACGTTTTTATTTTTTAATTCAGCTTGCCAAATAGGTAGAGTTTTATACATTTCATTAGCAAATTCTTTTGTTAAATATGTTTGATCAACACCATGAATTTTGTGTATTTTTTTTATCACTGCAGGGTTATAAACTAATTTTATTCTAAAATTTTTTACTAAATCAACTCTAATAGTAATTGTAATAAGTCTTTTAGGTTTTCTTGCAAGCCCAATCACAACTATAGATTCACACATTCCTGGGTGCCAATCTACAATATAAACTTTCGTATTTGGTTTAAATGCTTTTGTTCCGTATTTAGTTTCATTTCCGTTGTGTCCAAACGGTCTTTCTTCAACTATATTAGCAACTACTACCCAAATAGGATTTGTAATTTTCAATTCTTCATTCATAATGATTTGTTCACGGTTATGAACTTTTTGTAAAAGTACGTTTTTTTAATTAAAGAATTGTTTGTAAGTGTTTATTATATAATACATTATTATAATCATTTACAAATGAAAGTAAACGACAGTAAACGATTAATAACCGATAGTAGAAAACAAACAATATGATATTTGCACCAGAAATAAAAATATTGAATTTATATTTCAGTATTAAAATTATTTATTGTTCAACATTTCTGAAAAAATATTTTCAGTATAATAAAATTAAAATATTATGAATTCATTAAAAAACAGAGTACAGTTAATAGGAAATTTAGGAAATACTCCAGAAATAATTTCTTTAGAAGGGGGTAAAAAATTAGCAAAAATTTCATTAGCCACAAATGAAACTTACACAAACCATAAAGGCGAAAAAGTAACCGATACACAGTGGCATAATGTTATTGCTTGGGGAAAAACAGCTGAAATAATTGAAAATTATGTAAAGAAAGGCGATCAAATTATGGTAGAAGGAAAGTTAACTTACCGTTCTTATGAAGACAAAGACGGGGTTAAAAAATATGTAACGGAGGTTGTTTGTAAAGAAGTTTTAATGTTAGGTAAGTAATTATTTTATTAAATAGTATATTTGTTTTATGTTTTTTAATGAAATTATAGGTCAACAATACATAAAACAACATTTAATTAAGTCTGTTGAAAATGGTCGTGTTCCTCATGCTCAGCTTTTTGTAGGAAAAGAAGGGTGTGGAACATTGCCTATGGCAATAGCTTATGCACAGTTTTTATTATGTAATTTATCTGAAGATGAAGAATCTTGTAATATAAAATGTAATAAATTACAGCATCCTGATTTACATTTTGCATTTCCAGTAACAACAAATGATAAAGTAAAGAAACATCCTGTAAGTGATTTATTTTTAAGTGAATGGAGAGATTTTATAAATGAAAACGCTTATGGAGGATTATTTAATTGGTTAAGCTACATAGGGGTTGAGAATAAACAAGCACAAATAGGGGTTGATGAAGCTGAGGAAATTGTTAAGAAACTTACTTTAAAATCATATGAAGGAGGTTTTAAAGTAATGATTATTTGGATGGCTGATAAAATGAATATTTCAGCATCAAATAAATTGCTTAAATTAATTGAAGAGCCACCAGAAAAAACGGTTTTTATCTTAATTACTGAAGATTATCAACAGATTATAAAAACTATAAGTTCTCGTTGTCAAACAATTTATTTTCCACCATTAAGTGAACAAGATATTGCAGAGGCATTAAAGGAAAGGGAAAATGTAGAGGAAAATGAAGCTATAAAAATAGCATACAAATCAGAAGGAAATTATAGTAAGGCTATTGATTTACTCCATAATGATTCAAAAGATTTAATTTTTGAAAAATGGTTTATTCAATGGGTGCGTAGTGCTTTTAAAGCAAGAGGTAATGCATCTGTAATTCAGGATTTAATAACGTGGTCTGAAACAATTGCAAAAGAAGGTAGAGAGGTACAGAAACAATTTTTGCAATATTGTTTACAGTTTTTTCGCCAAGCAATGTTACTAAATTATGGTACACCAGATTTAGTTTTTATAGAGCCAAAAACAGAGAATTTTAAATTAGAAAATTTTGCTCCTTTCGTTCATTCAGGAAATATTTTATTGATAGAAAAGGAACTTAATGAAGCCCAGTATCATATTGAAAGAAATGGGAATGCAAAAGTTATTTTGTTAGATTTATCAATAAAACTAACAAGATTATTACATATTAAAGAAGAAAAAATAAAATAATTGATAAAGTTAAATAACATATCATTACGAATTCGTATCTTTTTATCAATGATACTTTTGGTAATATTGGCATCAGTATTAATTGTTACGGTTACCATTTATCAGTACGATGAACAAACAAGAAAATACAATATAGAAAGATTTGAACGTAAAGAAGAAGCTACAAAACAAGATATTGAAATTGAGCTAAAACGTAAAACAACATACCCTATTTCTACTAAAAATTTAGCCTATATTTTTCAGGATAGAATTTATGAAATGGCTACTGTGCATAAGCTAACAATTACAATGTATAGTATGGACGGTTGTTTGTTAAAATCGTCTATCCCTGTTGTGTTTGAGAAGATAAATGAAAATTCATTATCGCCTAATATTTTATATGAATTAGGTAAAAATTCTAACCATAAAATATTTAAAAGTAGAGTTGAAGAAGGGATTACTTATCAATCATCATACACTTATATAAATGATTCTAGATTTAAACGTATAGGAATTTTAGAATTGCAAATGGCTCAGTATAATAAAGCTCAAAAACAAGAGCTTAAAGAGTTTATATATAGGCTATTAATGGTATATGTGTTAATGTTTGTTATAGCTATATCTATGGCTTACCTTTTATCAAGATACATTACTCGTTCTATTGAAACGGTATCACAAAAAATTAAAGAAACACGTTTAAATAAGCGTAATGAAAAAATTATATTATCAGGTGCAAGTTCTGAAATTAGTTCGTTAGTAGATTCTTACAACAATATGATTGATAAACTTGAAGATAGTGCTGTAAAATTAGCACAAAGTGAACGTGAATATGCTTGGAGAGAAATGGCAAAGCAAGTTGCTCACGAAATAAAAAATCCGTTAACGCCAATGAGATTATCGGTTCAAAGTTTTGACCGTAAGTTTAACCCTAATGACCCTGATATAAAACAAAAAATGGCAGAATATAGTCAAACTCTTATTCAACAGATAGATTTAATGTGTTCAATAGCCTCTGCATTTTCTGATTTTGCTAAAATGCCAAGTCAACGAAAAGAAAAATTAGATGTTGTAGATGTTGTAAAACACGCCCTTGATATTTTTTCTGAAGATTATATTTTTTATTCTTCAACAGAGAAGCAAATATTTGCCAATTTAGATAAAACTCAATTAATAAGAATTATTACTAATTTGGTTAAAAACTCTATTCAAGCGATTAAAGATGATAATAAAAAGCCAAGAATTGATGTAAAAGTAACAACAGAGGCTACTAATGTTAAAATAATAGTTTCAGATAATGGAAAAGGTATTACAGAAGCTAATAAAAACCGAATTTTTGAGCCAAAATTTACAACAAAAACTAGTGGAATGGGGCTTGGTTTAGCAATGATAAAAAAAATAATTGAGGAGGCTTATAATGGTAAAATATCATTTACCTCAACCGAAGGAGTAGGAACAGTTTTTACGGTTATTTTACCTAAAGAGTAGTGTTATGTGTAATAACCAAAGAGCAAAGGAAGAATATTAAAATGGATTTACATAAAATAAAACTGACAGAACTTGATGAAAAAATTAAGGAATTAGATAAAAAAATCTGTATAACAGAATTAATAGATAAAAATGTGCTTGAAAAAATTAATTCTGAATATTACAACTTTCCTGTTTATTTTTCACTTGAAAATCATTCTGTTCTTAAAAATTTTGAGTTTTTAATAAATTTAAATGATGTAACTCTGTTTGCTGATTATGATTTTGACATTAGAAATTTAGATTTTCTTGAAAAATTTAATAATTTGAAAGTTCTTAATATAACATCTCTTGATAGACAAAAAATATCTTTTAAAAAATTACAACATATCACAAAATTAGAAGAATTAAAATTTGAGGGAATTGATAATAAAGGACAATATGCTTTTATAAATCAACAAACTAACCTTAAAAAATTGCATATTAATAAAATTGACCTTGACTTAATAGAACCTAATGAAAATTTAGTGGATTTGAGGGTTCATAGTACAATCAAATCTGAAAATCAAATACACTTAAAATTCCCTAATTTAAAGAAACTGAATTTTCACACCTGTTCTCGTTTAAAAGAACATTCTTTTATAAGTAAATTAGATTTATTAGAGGATATTACTATCAATTACAATAGTCATATTACTCATTTTCCTAAAATTAGTAATCCAAAATTATTAAAAAGAGTAGTAATGCTTACTTGTCCTAATTTTTGCGATGTAGAAAGTATTCTCTCATTTGAAAATTTAGAAACATTTTGTTTAACAAGTTACGATAAACCTTTGCAATTTCCAATACAAGAATTTGAAAAACTAAAACAATTAAAGAAACTAAAACGAGTTTATACTCAATTTGGAATAAAAGAGAAAGATTTAAAGCCAATTAAAAAAGTTTATGAAGAAACAAAATGGATAAATAGTATGGGATAATAAAATACTACACATAATATAGTTTTTACGCTATTGCAGTTTAGGTGCTTAAACGAGAATTTAGGTTATTTAATAAAGTTTGGTGCATAACCGAAAAATATGGTATGTTTATCACAACGTAAACACTCAACCGATTATTTCAATTTATTGTAGAAAAGTAAATTTCACAAAAAAAGATTGTCTTAATTAAAAGACAATCTTTTTATTATTATATAAATATAATATTTTCTTAATCTATCACTTTTACGTTAATAGCATTTAAGCCTTTTCTTCCTTGTTCAGTTTCATATTCAACTTTATCATTCTCTCTAATGTCATCAATTAAACCTGAAGTATGAACGAAAATATCTTCTCCTGATCCTGTTGTAATAAACCCAAATCCTTTTGAGTCATTAAAAAATTTTACTGTGCCTTCTTGCATCTTACTAAATTTTAAATTATTAAATATTTTTGTTTAAGTAAGAACTTTCCTAATAATAAATGTTTTAAAGTGATTAAAACATAATCTATTAAATAACTTAAAGTTATTTGAATATTTAAAAATAAAGTAACAATGAAATAAAAAAGACAAGAAGAGAAAAACTCAAAAAAACTAACTTACTAAATACTTACCTTAAAACTTAAAAGGTTGTTCCACTTGAACGGTACGAAGGTACAACCTTTTATTTGTAATAACCTAATTTTTTGTCCTTTTTATTTTTTAATTAAACAATTTTCTAAAAATATCATTTCCGTTTGAGTACAATAATAATGTTATAAGTATCATAAAACCTACAATTTGGGCGTATTCTAGAAATTTATCACTTGGTTTTTTGCCTGTAATCATTTCCCATAAAGTAAATACTACGTGCCCACCGTCTAATGCAGGAATTGGAAGTAAATTCATAAAACCTAACATTATTGAAAGATATGCTGTAATACTCCAAAAGGTTTGCCAGTCCCATTCTGCAGGGAAAATATCTGCGATAGATAAAAATCCTCCTAAACCTTTATAGGCTCCGGTATCAGGGTTTACAATTTTCTTTATTTGATTAATGTAGCTTTTTAAAGTATTCCAAGTTTTATTAATTCCCATAGGAATAGCTTCAGCAAAGGAATATTTAATTTCTTTTAAATCATAATATCCTAATTTACTTAATTGGCTTATATTTAAATTAGCCAAGTGTATTCCTAATTTACCGTCTTCTGATATTTTTACAGGAATTTCTTTAAATTCATTTCCTCTTTTAACTGTTACAATAGTTTCTTTTCCTTTTAAATTTTTTAATTCGTTAGCAACTTCATCATAATATTTTACAGATTTACCATTTATATTGGTAACAACATCTTTTACTTGTAAATTAGTATTTGGAGATTCTTTGCTAATTGCACCAATCATAAACGGAATTCTTGGATATAAAAATCCGCCAGCACTTTTACCTCTTTCAATTAGTTTAGAAATAAAATCTACAGGAATTTCTTTCTTAATAATTTTTCCGTTTCTTTCAATAGTGTAATAATCGCCATTAATAAACTTAAGAGGTAATTCACTAAACTTTCTTGGCTTTTCTCCGTTTATGGTTAAGATTTTATCTCCTGTTTGTAGCCCTAAATTTATGGCTAATGAATCTCGTACCCAAACCCCGTCTTTAACATTTTCATTAGGTAAAAACTTTTCGCCATATGAAAATATTATTCCTATGTATATTATAATTCCTAAAACAAAATTCACAAAAACACCACCTAACATAATTATTAAACGTTGCCACGCAGGTTTTGAACGAAATTCCCAAGGCTTTGGTGGTTGTTGCATTTGTTCTTTATCCATACTCTCATCAATCATACCTGCTATTTTAACATACCCACCTAAAGGAATCCACCCAATACCATATACAGTATCTCCTATTTTCTTTTTAAATAATGAAAATTTATAGTCAAAGAAAAGGTAAAATTTCTCAACACGTGTTTTAAATAATTTAGCAGGAATAAAATGTCCTAACTCGTGTAAAACAATTAATAATGATAAACTTAAAATAAATTGTGATGCTTTTATAAAAATATCCATAAATGGTTTCGTTTCTTAAATTAAATAGTTGGCAAATGTACGTTTTTAGATAGATTTGTGAAAATACTTTGTTTTTAGTTAGGTTATTTTTAACAATTATTATCTATTTTGATTAAAAAAGCCTCTACCAACGCCAATAACTCTATCATAAAAACTTCCAAAAGGGCGGTAATATACAATTACTGTATATTCATTTTCTGTTTCGTAAAAAGAGCCATTTATTTCGGTTAAATCAACTTCATTGTTGTTATCTACTGTTGCGTATGTATAGTTGTAAAAACCTTGTTTTAAAGGTATTTGTAACTCATAAATTCTCTCTTTTTCATTGTAAGTCATTTTATTTTCTTCTGATAATTCAAAATTATTAAATGCACCGTAAACATAAACGTCTTTATTGTAATAAGGCTCGTAACTGCTTAAAGAAAAATGTATCATAGCATAGTCAGCTTCTGATGAAGCATCATTCCCATTTAAAGTTCTAATAACAAATTGCCCGTTAATATCGGGGTTGTATGAATATATTTTATCAGCACGAGGGTCATCAGTATATAAATAATTATTAAAAATTTCTTTACGTCTTACTTTTGCAATATTTATGTTTGTATTTCTGATGCTTTTATTGTCAAAATTTAAGTATTCGTTTCCTCCCCAAAAGTTAGTTTTATAGGTGTATTTGTATATTAATTGTCCTCTTCTTAAAAATTGAGGGGCTAATCCTGTAATATTAGTATTCCAATTATGGTTTTGAAATAATGACACTTTAATTTCCTGATTAGGATTATTAATTTGCACATCTCTATAATTTATTATGAATTGTACTGTTTGTTGCTCGTTGAGTGTTTTTGTGTTTCTACTTCTAAAAACCCCAACTCCAACATCAGTTATATTTTCGTAGAATACGCATTTTCTTGTAAAAATAACTTCATCATTATTATCTAAAACAGAAACTAAATAATTTCCACTTTTAGTAATTCTCATATTTTCATTCGGAATTTTTACAGAGTAATGAGTGTAATTTTGTAGGGTGTTAAATGAATTAGTTACATCGGTGATGTAGTTTTGGTTAAATCCGTTAATGTATTGATTGGGAGTTAAGTTACTCGGTTTCCAATCATAAGTCATATGTTCAATTTTATATTGGTATTGTTTGTTGTCAGCCTCTAAATCATCAAAAGATAATTCTAAAACATTCCCCAAAGGAACAATTGCTGAATATTGCTTATCATTTACAGGGCGTAATTGTATAGTTTTTATATTTTGTGCATTTATACACCAATAATTAATGGCTATAAATATTAATGTAAATAAGTATCTTTTCATAAGTTTTTGTTATACGGAAACTTCAAAAATCGGTATTTTTTGATAAATATATGGATATAAAATAATTTATATTGAGTATAAATAAAATTTTAAGTTTACTACAATACTTTTAAACTTATTAAAATCCGTAAATTTGTTACACTTTTAATTTTGATTGCGAAAATATTATGCCAAAAAACATTAAAATAAAAAAAGGATTAGATATTAAACTAGTAGGAGAGGCAAATAAAATAACAACAGAGCTTCCTTTAGGTAGTGTTTTTGGTATTAATGTTAGTGATTTTCATAGTATTATTCCTAAAATGTTGGTAAAAGTAGGGGAAGAAATAAAAGTAGGAGAGCCTATTTTTTGTGATAAAAATGATGAAAGAATTTTATTTGTAAGCCCTATAAGTGGTAAAATTTTGGAAATTGTAAGAGGGGAAAGGAGAAAGGTTTTAACAATTAAAATGGCATCAAACAATCATCAAGAATATAAAGATTTTGGAAAGGTTGATGTAAATTTAATGAATAATGAAGATGTTAAAAATCATTTATTAAGCTCAGGTTGTTGGGGGTTTATTAAACAACGCCCTTATGATGTAATTGCAAACCCTAATGAAGAGCCAAAAGCAATTTTTATTTCTGCATATAATAGTGCTCCATTAGCCCCTGATTATAATTATACTTTAAAAGGAAAAGAAAACGAATTACAAACTGCATTAACAGCCTTATCTAAATTAACAAAAGGAAAAGTACACGTTTCAATAAATTCAGATAATTCGCCTTTTGCAAATATTAAAGGTATTGAAATTCATAAAATTTCAGGAGTTCATCCTGTTGGTAATGTTAGTACGCAAATTGCACGTATAAATCCTATTAACAAAGGTGAAGTTGTTTGGATAGTTACTCCACAAGATTTGGTAATTATTGGGGAATTATTATTAACAGGGAAATTTAATGCTAAACGTACCATTGCTTTAACGGGAGCTAAATTTAAAAATCCGCAATACGTAAATGTTTTGTTAGGCTCTAATATTAAAGATATTGTAAAAAATAATTTAGATGATGATAATGCACGTGTAATTAGCGGTAATGTATTAACAGGAACACGCAAAACAAAAGATGATTTTTTAGGATATTATGATAATCATATAACAGCAATTCCTGAAGGAGATGATTATGAGTTTTTCGGTTGGAATAAACCCGTTTTTAATAAAATTTCAAATTCACGAGCATTAACATTTTCGTGGTTAAATAAGGGTAAAAAATATGATTTAAATACTAATACTAATGGCGAACGTAGAGCTTTTGTAGTAACAGGCTCTTATGAAGAGGTTTTTCCGTTAGATATATACCCAATGCAATTATTAAAAGCGTGTTTATATAAAGATTTAGACGAAATGGAGGGTTTAGGAGCTTACGAAATTGCTCCTGAAGATTTTGCATTAACTGAGTTTATTTGTGTATCAAAACAACCACATCAAAAAATAATTAGAGAGGGGTTAGATTTTATGAGAGAAGAATTAGGATAAAAATGGGTTTAAAACAAAAATTACATAATTTAAAGGAAAAGTATAAGGGTACAAAAATGGCACCTGCATTTAATGCAATTCATACTTTTTTGTATTTACCTAATGAAACTACTAAAGAGGGTACACACATTAAATCGGCAGATGATTTAAAAAGAACAATGAATATTGTAATAATGGCATTATTTCCTTGTTTAATTTTTGGAATGTTTAATGCAGGATATCAATATCATTTAGCAACAGGGGCGGTTGAAAAAGCTACTTCGTTTTTCAGTTTAAATTTTTGGAATTTCAATAATTTTTCAATTGGGTTTAAAAATATAATTCCGTTAGTAATTGTATCTTATACTGTTGGTTTAATAGTTGAATTTATCTTTGCAATTATAAAAAAACACGAAGTAGAAGAGGGGTATTTGGTAACAGGGATGTTGGTTCCGTTAATTGTTCCAGTAGATTTACCTTTATGGATGCTTGCTATTGCAGTAATATTTGGTGTTGTAATAGGGAAAGAAGTTTTTGGAGGAACAGGAATGAATATTTTAAATCCTGCTTTAACTATACGTGCATTTTTATTTTTTGCTTATCCTACTTGGATGAGTGGAGATAAAGTTTGGGTACACAGTGCAGTAGAAAAAGCAGGAACTGTTGATGCAATTTCAGGAGAAACTATTTTAGGTGGTTTAGCACAATCTCAACCCTTAAATTATTCGGTTTTAGATATGTTTTTTGGGTTTATACCAGGGTCAGTTGGTGAAACGTCAACATTAATTATTTTGTTGATGGGGTTGTTTTTAATCTTCACTAAAATTGGAAGTTGGAGAATTATGTTATCGGCTGTAATTGGTGCTTTGGTAATGGGATTAATTTTCAACCAAATTGCAGTAATGGGTTGGATTGAACAGACAAATAAATTCTATGAATTAATGAATTTAGATTTTTGGAAACATCTATTAATTGGAGGATTTGCATTTGGGATTGTATATATGGCAACCGACCCCGTAACAGCATCACAAACCAATAAAGGAAAATGGATTTATGGTTTTTTAATCGGTTTTATTTCAATTATGATTCGTGTGTTTAACCCAGCATACCCTGAGGGAGTGATGTTAGCCATTTTATTAATGAATGTATTTGCACCAACGATTGACCATTATGTTGTACGAGCAAATGTGAAAAAGAGGTTAAATCGTTTAAAAGCTAAAAAAGCCTAAATTATGAGTGAAAAACGAACAGATAATAATACTTATACCATATTATTTGCCGTAATAATGGTGTTAGTTGTGGGTGTATTGCTGGCTTTTACCGCTTCATCATTAAGACCAAAAATTGATGAAAATAAACGAATAGAAAAGCAACAAAATATTTTGTATGTAATGGGGGTGAATGAAAATAATGAAACTAATATTGGTTTTATTAAACCCAATGAAGTTGCCAATAAATTTAATAAATACATAAAAAAACAATTGATTATTGAAGGTGATAAAATTGTTGAAGATAATAATGCTTATTTAATTGATATAAAAAAGGAACAGACCAACGCAAAGCAAGGAAAAATAAGGAAATTACCTTTATTTATTGGAGAAAAAGACGGAAAGACATTTTATATAGTTCCTATTATGGGGAAAGGTTTGTGGGATGCTATTTGGGGTTATGTATCAATGGATGAAAATATGGTAGTACAAGGTGCTTTTTTTGACCACAAGGGAGAAACACCAGGGTTAGGAGCCAATATAAAACAACGTTATTTTATAGATGATTTTATAGGTGAAAACCTAATGAATGACGGTGTATTTAAAGGAATTAGCGTAGTAAAAGGGAATAATGACCCTAAGAATGAAGATAAAAATGATAATGAAGTAGATGCTATTGCTGGAGCAACAATTACAGGTGATGGAGTTTCGGCAATGATAAAATCTGAATTAAAATTATATGTACCTTATTTTAAAAAATTAAAATAATTATGGGACTTTCAAAGAAAGAAACAAAATTAATTACAGACCCATTAATGGATAATAATCCTATTACCGTTCAGGTTTTAGGTATTTGTTCGGCATTGGCAATTACGGTGGAATTAAAATCATCTATTGTAATGGCAATATCAGTATTATTTGTGTTGGGTGTGGGGAATGTTATAATATCATTAATGAGAAATATTATTCCGCCAAAAATTAGAATTATAGTGCAATTAATTGTGGTTGCATCACTCGTAATTATTGTTGATTTAGTACTAAAAGCCTACGCTTATGAACTTAGTAAAACCTTATCGGTTTTTATTGGTTTAATAATAACAAACTGTATTATTATGGGACGTTTTGAGGCTTTTGCATTGGCAAATTCTCCTTGGAAATCATTTTTAGATGGAATAGGAAATGCTTTTGGATACGGAATAATATTAATTATAGTAAGTTTTTTTAGAGAATTATTAGGCTCAGGAACT
>JAGYHQ010000030.1 GCA_018456245.1 Tenacibaculum sp.
GCTATTACCTTAGCTGCACGCCCCGTAGGAGCTAATAAAACAGCTTTTTTGCCTACCTTATATAAAGTGTTAACAAAGGTGCTAATTACAGTTGTTTTACCTGTTCCTGCGTATCCTTTAAGTATAAATAACCCATTATTGTCATCATCAAAAATAAAATTACTTAACTCCTTAAGTAGTTTTTGTTGTTTTATGGTTGGTAAATAAGGGAAATTATTTAGTATTTCTTTATAAAAAGTAGTGTTTTTTTCAATCATAAACATTAAAATATTCCTCAAATATAAATGTATTTATAAAATTAATTTTTATGATTAAAAAAAAATTGTAGATTTGCGAGTATCATACATTAAAAATTATAAAGATGAATTTATTATTAATGATTTTAGCTGCCGTAGTTGCAACGTTTGTTTTAGCTTACCTTATAGTTAAGTTTGTTCCCCTAAAATTAAGAGGAGTAGTGTCCGTTATATTATTTGCTATTTCTGTTTATTTAGCATATTTAATTTATGGAAGCATAATGGAACCAATTAATTTTGATAAAGAAAAGAAGGTTCGTTACGCTAAAGTTATTGAACATTTAAAATTAATTCGTGAAGCTGAAGAAAAGTATAAAGAGGTTAAAGGTAAATATGAAAAAAATAAATCTACCTTAATTAAATTTATAGAAACAGACTCATTAGCAATAACTGAAAGTAAGAGTGTAGAAAAATCAGTACATGTTGGAGGGGGAATTACGAAGAAGATTTCTGTAAGAAAAGTTGATACAATTGGTTATGAAAAAGTAATTAATTCATTTAAAGGTAAAGATTATAAAAATATGTTTAAAGTACCTGGTACTGATAAAGAATTTACAATAGAGGTAGGGGAAGTAGAAAAAGTGAAAGGCTTAATGGTACCTGTATTTGAGGCTAAAGTAGATAAAGAATCAGTTTTAAAAGGATTAAATAAAGTTTTAATTCTTCAAGAATTACAAGCTCTTGAGACTGACCAAATTAAAGGAGCTTTTATATCTGTTGGTTCTTTAGAAGAAATTACTACAGGAGGTAATTGGCCACCATTCTATGAAAAATTAAAGTAATTGAAGAAGAAAATTAAACAAAATACAAGTTTAAAATCACAAGAAAAGAAATTATCCATCCAATTTAGTTTGGATGGTTTTTCTTTTTGTATAACCGATATTCATACAAAAAGTATTTTAGTGTTTACTGAGTATGAGTTTGATGTAATAGTTACTACTCCTGAATTGTTGTTAGAAAAAATTAAACAAATTTTTCATGAAAATAAGGAGTTACAGCAAGATTTTAAAGAAGTTATAGTTATTCATCAAAATTACTTGTCAACCATTGTTCCTGATGAGTATTTTGATGAAGAAAAACTAAAAACTTATTTAGATTATACTATTAAAACATTACCTAATGATTATATTGTTTTTGATGGTATAAATACAATTAAAGCAAATAACGTATATATTCCTTTTGTTAATGTAAATAATTACTTATTCCAAAATTTTGGTGAGTTTGAATTTAAACATCATTCTACAGTTTTAATTGAAAAACTAATGGAATATACCAAAAACGACGAAAAAGAACACTTTTTTGTTAATGTATCTAAAAAAAATATTGATATAGTAGTTACTAAAAACAACGAATTAATATTATATAACTCTTTCTTATATAACACCAAAGAAGACTTTATTTATTATATTTTATTTGTGGCAGAACAACTTGAAATAAATTTTAAAGAGCTACAATTAACTTTTTTAGGAAGTATTAAGAAAAATAATGAATTGTATAATATGGCTTATAAATATGTTAAACATATAAGTTTTATACAGTCAAATTCTGATTTTTTTGCTAATTCAAAAGATTTTACCAATTATTCAAATTATATATTAATACCATAATTATATGCGTATAATTTCAGGAAAACATAAACGTAAACGAATTTTAGCTCCTAAAAAATTACCTGTTCGTCCTACAACAGATATGGCAAAAGAAGGGCTATTTAATGTGTTAAATAATCTTTATTATTTTGATTCTGTTTCTGTTTTAGATTTATTTTCAGGTACGGGAAATATTAGTTATGAATTTGCTTCTCGTGGAACAAAAAATATTACTTCGGTAGATGCTGATTTTGGTTGTATTAAATTTATAAATGAAACATCAAAAAAATTAGATTTAGAGATTAATACATTTAGAAGTGATGTTTATAAATTTTTAGAAAAAACCTTATTAAAAGTAGATATTATTTTTGCAGACCCGCCATATAATTTTGAACAAGAGGAGTTTTTTAAAATAGTTGATAATGTTTTTGAGAGAAATTTATTAAATGAAGGAGGGGTTTTAATTTTGGAACATTCAAAACATACCGACTTAACAGAACATTCAAAATTTTGTTATGATAAGCGTTATGGAGGTAGTGTATTCAGTTTTTTTGAAATGTAATAATTATGTTATTAAATAAAATATCAAATTATAATATAATTCTTGCCTCAAGCTCTCCAAGACGTCAGCAATTTTTTAGAGATTTAAATATTGATTTTGAAATTAGGATAAAAGAAGTAGAGGAGGAATGTCCTAAAAAATTAAAAGAAGCGGAAATAACGGATTTTTTAGCAGATTTAAAATCAAAACCTTTTGATAATGAACTTACTGCCAAAGATATATTAATTACGTCAGACACCATTGTTTGGTTAGAAGATAAAGCATTAGGAAAGCCTAAAGATTATGAGGATGCTTTTAAAATATTACGTAGTATATCAGGCAAAACACATAAGGTTATAACATCAGTGAGTATTAAGAGTAAAAATTTTCAGAAGATAATAAATGATACTACAATTGTTGAATTTGATAATTTATTAGATGAAGAAATTGATTACTATATTAATACTTATCGTCCTTTTGATAAAGCAGGTGCTTATGGAATTCAAGAATGGATAGGCAAAATAGGAATAAAAAGGATAGAGGGGAGTTATTTTAATGTTATGGGGTTACCTGTTAACAAATTGTATAGAGAACTTATGAATATATTTTAAAGTAAATATTAAATCATAAAATAAATCATTACATTTACGGTTCATAAAGTGAGTATTATTAATCAAAAAATAAATAATTATGAAAAAAGTAATTTTAACCCTATGTTTAGTTATTGGTATAACTACTGTTTTAAATGCACAAGTAGATTTTGGTGTTAAGGCAGGTATTAATTATAATTCAGATTCATTTGTAGAAGTTAAAGATGATATTATTAAGGGAGCAAAATCAAAAACAGGTTATCATGCAGGTGTTTGGGTACGTGCTAATATACCTGTATTAGGTTTGTATATTCGTCCTGAATTAGTATATACGTCTTTAAGTAATGATGTTACATTGCTAAAAAATATATTTGGAAACAAATTAAAAGCTACTTACGATTTTCAAAAAATAGATGTTCCTGTTTTGGTGGGGAAGAAATTCTTCGGAGTAGTACATGCTTATGCAGGACCTTCTTTTCAATATATTATTAATGGTAAGTTAAACCACGAAAAAATAAAAGAAATAAATGTAGATGGTTTTACAGTAGGAGCTCAATTAGGTTTAGGAGTAGAATTTGGCGGTTTTGGTTTATATGTAAATTGGGAAAGAAGTTTTACGGATAAAGAATCTGAGTTAATAACTAAAAATATTGGTAATAATGATAAAATTAAATTTGATACTCGTGTAAATCAAATAATAATGGGAGTATCTTATAAATTTTAAAAAATATAAAGTAGGTAATTTTATTAAAAAACCAGCAATTTTAAAAAATTGCTGGTTTTTTATTTTATTTTTTGTATTGTAATGATGCTTTTATAAAATCGACAAATAAAGGGTGTGGATTTAATACTGTACTTTTATATTCTGGATGATATTGCACCCCAACAAACCAAGGGTGAGTTGGTATTTCTACAATTTCTACTAATCCTGTTTCAGGATTTATTCCTGTTGTTTTTAACCCAGCTTTTTCTAGTTGAGACTTGTATTTGTCATTATATTCATAACGATGACGATGACGCTCACTAATAACTTCCTTTTTATAAGCATTATAAGCTTTTGAATCTTTTGTTAATTGGCAATCCCAAGCTCCTAAACGCATTGAACCTCCTTTTTGGTTTACTTTCTTTTGTTCTTTTATTAAAATAATAACAGGATTTTTGGTTTTGTTATTCATTTCAGCAGAAGTAGCATCTTTTAAATTAAGAACATTTCTAGCAAATTCAATAACAACCATTTGCATTCCTAAGCAAATTCCTAAAAAAGGAATATTGTTTTCACGAGCATATTGTACGGCTTTTATTTTTCCTTCAATTCCTCTGTAACCAAAACCAGGTGCTACTAAAATACCGTCAACTCCATTTATTTTTTCCTCCACATTTTCAGGGGTTAATTCTTCGGAATGTATCCATCTAATATTAACTTTTGTTTTATTTATTGCACCTGCATGAATAAAGGCTTCGGTGATAGATTTGTAGGAGTCATGCAACTCAACATATTTACCAATTAAAGCTATTTCCACACTATCAGTTGGGTTTTTATAGCGTTCTAAAAAGGTGTTCCATTCAGTTAATTTCGGTTGTCTTGTGGTAGATAAATTTAGTTTTTCTAAAACAACCCTATCTAAACCTTCATCAAACATTAAATTAGGTACATTGTATATGGTATCAGTATCTAATGATTCAATTACATTCTGTTTTTGAACATTACAGAATAAAGCTAATTTGCGTTTAATTTCATCGTTTAAATGATGTTCACTTCTGCAAACTAAAATATCAGGAGCAACGCCATTTTGCATAAGCATTTTTACTGAATGTTGTGTTGGTTTTGTTTTTAACTCACCAGCAGCAGCTAAATAAGGTACTAATGTTAAATGGATAATAACAGCATTTTCGCCACCTAATTCCCATTTTAATTGACGAACAGCCTCTACATAAGGTAATGATTCTATATCCCCAATAGTTCCTCCAATTTCAGTAATTACAATATCAAAATCACCTGTTTTTCCTAAAATTTGAATACGATGTTTAATTTCATCAGTAATATGAGGAATTACTTGTACTGTTTTTCCTAAAAATTCGCCTTTACGCTCCTTTTCAATTACTGATTGATAAATTCTACCCGTAGTAACATTATTAGCCTGTGAGGTAGGAATATTTAAGAAACGTTCGTAATGTCCTAAATCTAAATCGGTTTCAGCACCGTCATCGGTAACAAAACATTCTCCGTGTTCGTACGGATTTAATGTTCCCGGATCTATATTAATATAAGGGTCAAGTTTTTGAATTGTTACGGAATAACCTCTTTCTTGTAATAATTTTGCCAACGAGGCAGCTATAATTCCTTTTCCGAGTGATGATGTTACGCCACCAGTAACAAACACATATTTTGTATTATTCATATTCTTTTAGGTTTGAGCAAAGGTAAGGAGTATGTTTTTCTTTACAAATAAAAATTAAATATTTTGAAAGTTATATTGGGTTATAACAGCAACTAAATTGTTAATAAGGTGGTTCAAAAAGACTATTAAAAAAGGAAAAAAAATATTTTTATGATCTTTATAAAAAACATAAATACTAGCCCACCAAAAACCTAAACAAGTCATACCTAAAATATAAGCGATATTAAAAAAATGTAATCCTCCAAAAATTAAGGCAGATATTGTAATTGAAAATAAATTCATATATTTTTTTCCGTGAAATAATTTTCTTGATAATTCAATTATAGCAAATTGATTTACAAAAGTTTCAAATAAAGGAGCAATTATAACCGATTTAAAGAAAACAAGTAAAAATGGTAATTCCTTTATATTTCTATCAAAAACTTCTTCCCCATAAAAATATTCAAAAATAATTGATATTGTTTCTGATATAAAAAGAGTTAATAAACACAATACTATTATTTGAATAACTAAACTTAACTTTTTAAAGTTGTTTAAAATCATTTATTTTATTTAAAATAGAAAACCCGAAATTAATAAAATTATATGTAAATTTATTTATATTTGCGTCTTATTGTAAAAAATAGTATTAATATTTTTCAATACCTTAAAAAAATAATTAAGTATGAAGTTAGGTGTTCTTAAAGAATCATTAACAGAAGAAACAAGGGTTTCAATTACTCCTGATATTGTTAAAAAATTTGTGTCAGAGGGTTACACTTGTTTAGTAGAATCACAAGCAGGTGCGTCATCTCAATTTAGTGATGATGATTATCGTGAAAGTGGGGCAGAAGTGAAAGACCATAATTCTGTAATTTCAGAGTCAGATGTACTTTTTCAAATAAATCCTTTTAACGAAGATGATTTTAATCAGTTAAAAAAAGGGCAAGTTCTTATTAGCCAAATGTATCATTTATCTAACCCTGAATATGTTAAAAAACTTTCTGAAAAAGGAGTTACAGCATTCTCGTTAGATGCAATGCCACGTATTACAAGGGCTCAGGATATGGACGTGTTAAGTTCTCAAAATAACTTAGCTGGTTATAAGGCGGTTATTGTAGGGGCTAATGAAATTACACGTATTTTCCCATTAATGATGACAGCTGCAGGAACTATTACTCCGTCAAAAGTTTTAATTTTTGGCGTGGGAGTTGCTGGTTTACAAGCTATTGCAACAGCAAAACGTTTAGGAGCAGTTGTAGAGGCTACTGATATTCGCCCAGAAACAAAAGAACAAACGGAATCATTAGGAGGGAAGTTTATTTATGTTGAGCCAGATGAAGGAGAAGTATCAGAAGGAGGATATGCAAAAGAGGCTTCAGAAGATTATAAAAGAAGACAAAAAGAGGCTGTTGAGGCATCACTTTTTAAAGCTGATTTAGTAATTACAACAGCAATGATACCGGGGAGAAAAGCCCCTGTGTTAATTTCAGCAGAGCAAGTTGCTAAAATGAAAAAAGGTGCTGTAATTATTGATTTAGCTGGTAATACAGGTGGTAACTGTGAGTTAAGTGAGCCAAATGCTACCGTAGTAAAACACGGGGTAAAAATAGTAGGAACAACAATGGCTCCTTATAGTGTAGCAACAAACGCCAGTGATTTATTTGCTAAAAACATTTATAATTTTGTAAAACTTTTAGCAACTTCTAAAGAAGGCTTTAAATGGGATTTAGAAGATGAAATTACTGATGCTACTTTAATAATTAAAGAAGGAGAAATTAGAAAATAATTAAACTAATAAAACAATAAAAATGGAAATATTTACAAATTTTATTTCTAATAATTTACAACTGATTTACATACTTATTTTAGCAGTATTTATTGGTGTTGAAATTATTAAAAATGTACCAACGGTTTTACATACGCCTCTTATGTCAGGAGCAAATGCATTAAGTGGAGTAGTAATTATGGGAGCTATAATAGTTATGTTAAACGCAAACCAAGAAGATTACTTTACTTTAGCATTAGGTTTTATAGCTGTTGTTTTAGGAATGATTAACGTAGTTGGAGGATTTGCAGTAACAGATAGAATGTTACAAATGTTTAAAAAGAAAAAGAAGTAATATAACGTTTACACAGTTATTATTTACATTTAAAATATAAATAAAATGAATATTACATTAAGTATTATATATCTTGTAGCAACAGTTACATTTGTTTTTGGATTAAAACTTTTAGGACATCCAGAAACAGCAAAAAAAGGTAATATAACCTCGGCTTTTGGTATGGGGTTAGCAATTATTGGAACATTATTTTTAGGAGAGCATACTGCTTCGCCATTAGTTTATGGACTTATTATTGGTGCGTTAGTTGTAGGTGGAATTATAGGAGGTGTTATTGCTGTAAAAGTACAAATGACAAAAATGCCAGAATTAGTATCATTATTTAATGGTTTTGGTGGTGGTAGTGCTGCAATTATTGGTCTTTTAGAATATCAAGGAAATGCAGGTAATATGTCTCAAATGGCTACTATTTTATCGGCTATTGCAGTTGGTGGTATAACACTATCAGGAAGTAGTGTTGCTTGGGCAAAATTAAGCGGTAAACTAAGAAAGAATATAAGATTACCTAAATACAATTTTATAAATAACATATTTTTCCTAGCAATAGTTATTGCCATTGGTTTTATGGTTGCTAATAATATTGTTAGCCCTATTTGGTTATGGGGAATTTTTGTAGCATCACTTGTATATGGTGTTTTATTTGTTATCCCTATTGGAGGAGCTGATATGCCTGTGGTTATATCATTATTAAACTCTTTCTCGGGTATAGGGGCAGCTATTGCAGGTGTTTTATATGGTAATATGATTATGTTAGTAGGGGGTATTTTAGTAGGTGCAGCAGGTATTATTTTAACATTTGTTATGTGTAATGCAATGAACCGACCTTTATCTAACGTTATTTTTGGAGCATTTGGTACAGGAGCAGACGCTGAATTAGGAGGTTCTAAACACCAAGGAACATTAAAGAAAACAAGCCCTAGTGATACGGCTGTATTAATGAATTATGCTGATAGTGTTGTTATTGTACCAGGGTATGGTTTAGCAGTATCACAAGCACAGCACGTTATTCATGAATTAGAAGAATTATTAACTGAAAAAGGGGTAGATGTTAGTTATGCAATACATCCAGTAGCAGGGCGTATGCCGGGGCATATGAACGTTTTATTAGCAGAAAGTAATGTTGCTTATGATAAATTAATAGAAATGGATGATATAAACCCTAAATTCGCTAATACTGATGTAGTTTTAGTAGTAGGGGCGAATGACGTTGTTAACCCAGCAGCTAAAACAAGCCCAGGAAGTCCTATTTACGGAATGCCAATTTTAGAGGTTGAAAATGCAAAAACTATTATTGTTAATAAGCGTTCAATGAATGCAGGTTATGCAGGTATTGAAAATGAATTATTCTTTAATTCAAAAACATCAATGCTTTTTGGAGATGCTAAAAAGATGTTAACTGAATTAGTGTCGGAATTAAAAAACATGTAAAATAATAAATAATAATTTTCTAAAAAAAAGTAAAAAACGATTTGTTATACTGAAAAACTATTGTATATTTGCATTCGCTTTTAGCAGACGGAATTTCACTATTAGCAAAAATTAGTTTAGAAGATTTTAATACACATTTAAAATGAGTAAGAGAACATACCAACCATCAAAGAGAAAGAGAAGAAACAAACACGGTTTTAGAGAAAGAATGGCTTCTGCTAATGGTAGAAAAGTTTTAGCAAGAAGAAGAGCAAAAGGAAGAAAGAGTTTAACAGTATCTTCTGCTCCAAGACCAAAGAAATAATATAAGTAATTTTAATAATTATTTATAATTCAAAATAACAAAAGCACTACTTTTAGTAGTGCTTTTGTTATTTTATATAATAGTCAATAAATTATTTTAATGTTAAACTTATTAAAATGGATATATAAAAGAGGTTATTTTATGTTCTTTTTACCCAATAATTCTTTTGCATGATTTACAGCACTTTCAGAATATGATTTTCCGTGTAACATTTCGGCAATTTCATTAATTCGTTCTTCTTGGGATAATAATTTTAAACTTGATTCTGTAACTCCCTTAACATCTTCTTTATAAACCTTATAATGTTGTTTTCCTTTTGATGCTATTTGAGGTAAATGCGTAATTGCCATTACTTGCATATTTTTACTCATTTGTTCCATTATTATTGCTATTTTATTTGAAACTTCCCCAGAAACTCCTGTATCAATTTCATCAAAAATAATGGTTGGTAAATGGGTATTTTCTGATAATATTTTTTTAACCGATAACATTATTCGTGATAACTCACCACCTGATGCTACTTTTTTAAGCTCACCAAATTCGCCACCTTTATTTGCTGAAAATAAAAATTCTAAATTATCTTTTCCGTTTGATAAATAATCATTACAAGGTGTAATTTTTATTGAAAAACGTGCATTTACAATACCTAAATCAATTAATAAAGTTTCTAATTCTTTTTTTAATTTAGGAATTACTTTTTGTCTTTCTACTGAAATTAATTTAGCAACATTATCTAATTTTTTAGCCACATCATTAATTTCTGCTTGTTTTTTATTTATTACTTCTGATGAATTTTCTATTAAACCAATTTTTTCAGATAATTCATTATAAATTAATAGCAATTCATCAATAGAACTTACATTATGCTTTTTTTGTAAACTGTAAATAAGTTGTAATCTATCATTTATTTCTTCTAATTCGTTAGGGTTAAACTCTACGTCTTCATTGGCTCTTTCTAACTCTGAAACAATATCATTTAACTCAATTTTTACGCTTTGTATTCTGCTTGAAAGTTCTTCATATTCACTTGAAAATGAACTTATTTTTTGTAAATTAACGTTTAATTGATGTAGTAAAGTTTGCAACCCAATCTCTTCATTAATTGAAATTTGCAATGCCTCGGTTAAATTTAATTTAATATCTTCAACATTGTTTAATTTATGTAGTCTTTCTTCTAAAACCTCTTGTTCATTAGTCTCTAATTTAGCTTCTTCTAATTCATTTAAAAGATGTAAATTATATTCATATTGTTGGTTTGCTTCTTCTTTATTTTCTTCTAATTCTTTTAATTCTTTTAAAAGTGAATTATACTTTTTTAATCCCCTTTTGTATGATGCTACTCTTTCCTTATTTTTCGCCAAAGCATCAATAATTGAGAATTGAAAATTAATATCCGATAACTCTAATGTTTGATGTTGAGAATGGATATCCATTAAACTATTTTTCAGCTTATTAAGTACCGATAAAGTTACAGGAGTATCATTTACAAAAGCTCTTGATTTCCCTGATGGAAGAATTTCTCGCCTTATAATTGTGTTTGATTCATAATCTAAATCTTCCTCCTCAAAAAGTTCTTTTAAATTATAATTATCAATTAAAAAAGTAGCTTCAACTATACATTTTTTATCTGTATTTTTTAACGATGATAAATCAGCACGATTACCCAAAACCAAGCCCAAAGCTCCTAATAAAATAGATTTACCTGCCCCTGTTTCTCCTGTAATAATTGATAATCCATCAGTAAAATCAATAGATAACTGATTAATTAACGCGTAATTTTCTATAGATAAATTTACTAACACAGTTTTATAAAATTAAAGTCCAAAATTAACTAATTTCTTTAACATTATACCGTATAAAAACATAAACTAATTATAAAATATATAATTTATTTCATTTTTAAGAGTTTACATATTTTAGTTATATATTTGGTTTTATATTTTAAACAAATGCTATTCTTTAAAAAAACATTATGGCTTAAACGGTTAGCTGTTTTTATTTCATTTTTAATAATATCGTTAATATTATGGAATACCTACATCTTTTTTCAAAAATTTAAAAAAGATGAACGTAAAAAAATGGAACTTTTTGCCTCTGCCATTAAAGAAATGGGGGAAAACCAAGACTTAAATGCCGATTTTAGTATTGAGGGGAAAATAATAGAAAGTATTAACAATATTCCTTTAATTTTAACTGATGATAAGGGAAATATACTAAACCACCAAAATATTAATAGCTCTAAAACATTGACTGATGAATATTTAAAAGAACAACTGGCTATAATGAAAAATCAAAATAGCCCAATTGAAATTAATCACGCAGGTATTAATAAACAGTATGTGTATTACAGAAATTCTGATTTATTGTATAAACTTACCTATTACCCTCTTGCTTTATTGCTAATTTTAGGGTTGTTTTTAATTGTTGTTTATCTGTTTTTTAAATCAAATAAAATTGCCGAACAAAATAAATTATGGACGGGTATGGCAAAGGAAACAGCACACCAAATAGGAACTCCTTTATCATCATTATTAGGCTGGGTGGCAATTTTACGTACCGAAAATATTAGTGCCGAATATGTAGATGAAATTGAAAAAGACGTAAAAAGATTAAATATAATTGCAAACAGATTTTCAAAAATCGGCTCTATTACTAAACTAAAAAACGACAATATTGTAGAAAGAACAAAAATAGTTTTTGATTATTTAAAATCACGAAGTTCCAAACAAATTAGTTTCTCTTTTAATTCTTTAAAAGATGAAATTAACATAAAATTAAACAGCGAATTATTTGATTGGGTAATTGAAAACCTTATAAAAAATGCCATTGATTCAATGCAAGGTAAAGGAATTTTATCCGTTAATATTTTAGATTGTGATAAATCTGTAAAAATTTCGGTTTCAGATACAGGAAAAGGAATTGCAAAATCTAACTTTAAGCAGATTTTTAAACCTGGGTTTACAACCAAAAAACGTGGTTGGGGATTAGGGTTATCTCTTTCCAAACGAATAATTGAAGATTACCACAACGGAAAAATATTTGTAAAAAGTTCAGAAATTAATAAAGGAACTACCTTTGAAATTTTACTTTTTAAAGATAAATAATATTATTCTTCATCAGTAAATTTAGGTTGTTTATTTGCTTTTTTACTTCCTTCATAAAGTTCATATTTTACAAAACGACAATCTAAATCGGCATTTTTAATAGGAATTCTTTTTGATGTTCGTAAACCAACATATTTTAACGCCTGAATATCAGAAGTAATTAACCAAGCCGTAGAATTTGAATAATTATGCTTTAAAGTATCTCCTATTTTTTTGTAAAATTCTTGAACGTTAATACCTAATCGTTCGCCATAAGGAGGATTAAATAATATGGTAGTTTTACCAAATACTTCTTTTTTTGAATTGAAAAAATTAACGTGATGTACCCCTATAAATTCTTCTAAATTAGCATTAATAATATTTTGACGAGCTTTTGTTACTGCTGACGGAGCTTTATCAAACCCCATTATTTTAAAATGTGAACTAGTAATTTTTTTTAATAATGAGTCTTGAATTACAAAATATAAATCTTCATCATAGTCCTTCCAATTTTCAAAGGCAAAATGTTTACGATTAATATTTGCAGGTATGTTATTTGCAATCATTGCAGCCTCAATAAGTATTGTTCCTGAGCCACACATTGGGTCAATAAAATTTTCTTCCCCTTTATACCCTGAAAGCATTACTAATCCTGCTGCTAAAACTTCATTTATAGGAGCAATATTTGTTGCACTTCTGTAACCTCGTTTATGTAATGATTCCCCTGAACTATCTAATGAAATAGTTAACCATTCTTTATGAATATGAATATTAACTTTAACATCAGGGTATTTTAAATCTACATTTGGTCTTTTACCGTATTTGTGAGAAAAATAATCAGCAATAGCATCTTTTGATTTTAAAGCGATATAATGTGAATTTGTAGTAAAATTTCTGGAATTAACAACGGCATCAATAGCAAAAGTTCCTTCAACATCTAAGAATTGTTCCCATTTAATACGTTGTATTGCTTCATATAAATCTTCTTCATCAAAAATTTTACTTCTTTTTATTGGTTTTAAAATACGAATTGCAGTTCTCAGTGCAATATTAGCTTTATATAAAAAACCTTTATCCCCCCTAAACTCAACACTTCGTATCCCTTCTTTTACTCCTTGAGCTCCTAATTTTTGAAGTTCATCGGCTAATATACCTTCTAATCCTGCAATGGTAGTTGCTACCATTTTAAAATCTTTATTCATACTCTTTTATAACTTTTACTTATTGTATCTTAAAAATACTACAATTCTATCGCAAAAATACACTATTTTTACCCTCTCTTATAAAAAACAATATTTAAATTGGTTTATTTATTGAAAAGTATAAATATTCTTAAATAATTTTAGGTTTTTACAATGACTTATGTTTTATTAATTTTATCTGTTTTAATAGGTGTTTTATTAGTTTTTTTTGCAAAACTAAAAAATTCACATATTAAACTATTATTGGCTTTTAGTGGTTCTTACTTGCTATCAATCACTATTTTACATATATTACCTGAAATTTACATAGATAACGGACACGGTCATTCACACGCTACTAATACAAAATTAATAGGAATACTTATTTTACTGGGGGTTTTAACTCAATCTGTTTTAGAATCTTTTTCTAAAGGGGCAGAACATGGACATATATGTTCACACAAAAACACTAAAAAATTTCCGTTAATGTTATTCATAAGTTTATGTATTCATGCATTTTCTGAGGGAATACCTATTCACGGAAATAATCATAATTTGTTATGGGCAATTGCTGTTCATAAAATTCCTATTTCAATAGTTTTAACTACCTTTTTAATACAAGCTAACTATTCTAAAACTATAATATTTACATTCTTGCTTGTATTTGCTTTAATGAGCCCCTTAGGTCACTTTTTAGCTAATAAAATAGCCATATTTAATGAATATCACGCTGAAATATCAGCATTTATAGTTGGTGTTTTCTTACATATATCCACTATAATTTTATTTGAAAACTCTGAAAAACACAAATTTAAACTCTCTAAATTTATTGCTATTGTGTTGGGTATTCTATTAACTATTTTTAGTTTGTAAACCATTAATTTTAAATTATTTATTACATTAGCAATGTGAAAACATATTTTTATGAAAGGATTAAAATTACTTGGATTATTAACTTTAATAACCATGTTTATTGCTTGTGGTAAATCTTCTAAAAAAGAGCCTAAAGAGGCTGAGGTAAAAATAAAAAAGGCTTGGAAAACACTAAATGAACCAAATTATTCAATTAGTTATCCTGATACTCTTGATTTAAGAAAACCAGGAATAATGGGGAGTAGTTTAATGTTGTTTTCAAAACCAACTTCTCAACAAGATAGGTTTAGGGAAAATGTAAATTTAACAATACAGAATTTATCAGGAATGAATATTGACCTTGATAAATTTGTTTACATTGGAGAGGATCAAGTTAAAAATTTAATAACAGATGGTAATTTAATAGAATCTAAAAGATTATCTATAAAAAACAAAAACTTTCATAAGTTTATTTATACAGGGAGGCAAGGTAAATTTAACTTAAAATGGCTTCAATATTGTTGTATTAAGAATGAAAAAGCCTATGTAATAACATTAACTTGTGAACTAAAACAATTTAATAAATATGCACCAATTGCCGAAGAAATGATAAAAACTTTTACGGCTAAATAAAAAGAGTATATTTATACATTAACAAAAAAAAGTAGTATTTGATTATGCAAATACTACTTTTTATTTTTTGTATATTTAACTGCTATTCAATAGGTGGGTGCCCGTGTATTTTTTCGTATACTTCATCAAAATTAGCTCGTAAATACGAGTTTAATTTTTTACGATAATCATCTTCTAACCAATCAATAAAATTGTGTGTGCTTTTACAAATACATTTTGAATAACGGTGGATTATATCCTCTATATCTCCGTCTAATTTTTTAGCTAAAATTAAAGCATCAAAAACATCTTCACTATTTTGAATACATATTTTTGCATGATGTTCAATAGAACGTTCTAATACTTTTTTAGAGCTTTCCCCTGCTTGTATAGCATCTACATAAACTTTTTTTACATTAAAATATAATTCTTCATCTGATGTTTTTGCAAATTCTTGCCTAACATCTTTAGGTAATTCGTATCTAAAATCACTTTCAATTTCTTCATCTGACAGTAAATTATCTAAATAAAAATTAGGCGACCTAAACATTTTTTGCCAATCTAAATCTGCCCCCCAAGCACCAAATCGGTGGAAATTATTTCCTAAATCAATCACATTAAATTCTGATTTACCCGGTAAAATCCTAGACCCTCGTCCAATCATTTGATAATAAAGAGTTAAAGACTTTGTTGCTCTATTTAAAATTATTGATTTTACTGATGGTTCATCAAAACCTGTAGTTAAAATACTAACAGAGGTAATAATTGCATTTGGTGTTTTTTTAAACCATTTTAAAATAAAATCACGTTCCTTTTTTGTATTTGTATTATCTAAATGTGCAATTGGGTAACCAGCTCTTTTAAACGTATCAAATACGTGTAAAGAAGTGTTAATTCCGTTATTAAAAATTAAAGTTTTTGTTCCTTTTGCTCTTTCTTCGTATGCTTGTAATAATTTAGAAAGCATATCAGAATTAGTATATAAATCTTCTGATGATTTTACGGTATAATCTCCATTTGCACCTACTTCTAAAGAAGTTAACCCTACGTTATATGAATATACATTTGCCTTTGCTAAATATTCATTTTGAATTAATGCACCAATAGATTCCCCTACAATTAATTCATCATAATTATCTTTCATTGGCAACTTAATATTTGAACTTAAAGGTGTTGCCGTTACGCCTAAAATAAACGATTTTTCAAAAAACTTAAATAATTTGGTAAATGAATTATAATGTGCCTCATCAATAATAACTAAACCTACGTCAGATATATCAAGTTTATCATCATTTAGCCTATTATTTAACGTTTCTACCATTGCTACAAAACAATCATAGTTACCTTGGTCATCTAAATTTGCCTTACTGTTAATAATTTTATTTTCTACATGAAATTCGTTCAGCATTTTTGAGGTTTGTTTACATAACTCAATTCTATGCGTCATTATTAACACCTTTTTTTTGTGATGTTTTAAATACTGACGAGTAATTTCAGAGAAAATAACAGTTTTCCCTCCTCCTGTTGGTAATTGATATAATAAGTGGTAATCTTCAGGTGCATCTTCAAAGGATTTAAAAATTTTATGAAGTGCCTCTTTCTGATAATCGTATAGGTTTTTTCCTGTTTTGTTTATTGTATCTGCCAAATTTAATAAGTTTTAAAGGTTGCAAAAATAAGACCTATTTAAAGAATACCTAAATTATTAATAGATTATTTACCTTTGCAAATAAAATAATTTATTTATAGATGATATTAAGAGCAGATAATATTCAAAAGATTTACGGAAGTAGAAAGGTTGTTAAAGGCGTTTCTTTACAAGTAGAACAAGGGGAAATTATAGGTTTGTTAGGACCTAATGGAGCAGGAAAAACGACTTCTTTTTATATGATTGTAGGAATGATTAAACCTAATGACGGGCATATTTTTCTTGATGATATTGAAATAACCCAAGATGCTATGTACAAACGAGCACAAAAAGGAATTGGGTATTTAGCACAAGAAGCGTCTGTTTTTAGGAAATTATCTGTTGAAGACAATATAATGTCGGTCTTAGAATTTACAAATCGTACAAAAGCCGAAAGAAAGCAACGTTTAGAGGAATTAATTGAAGAATTTAGCCTTAATCACGTACGAAAAAATAGAGGGGATTTACTCTCTGGTGGGGAACGCCGACGTACAGAAATTGCTCGTTGTTTAGCATCCGACCCTAAATTTATTTTATTAGATGAACCTTTTGCTGGGGTTGACCCAATTGCCGTTGAAGATATTCAAGGAATTGTAGCCAAATTAAAAGATAAAAATATAGGTATTTTAATTACTGACCACGATGTACAAGCAACTCTTGCAATTACCGATAGAACATATTTAATGTACCAAGGAGGTATTTTAAAATCAGGAACTCCTGAAGAGTTAGCCGAAGATGAAATGGTTAGAAAAGTTTACCTTGGTAAAGATTTTGAATTGAAAAAGAAGAAGTTTTAAGCCAAATTTTTAACTTTATTAAAAACAGAATTCAAGTATAATTCGTTCTTGTTTTTACAGCTTAGTATCTTCTTTTAAGATAGTGTTTATTTGTACTTTTTTTATATCTAATACTATTATTATAAATTTCTTGATCTAATTTCTTTTTTAATTTCCTTATATAAATCATTATCATTTTTAGAATTTTTAAATATAAGAAACCCTATAAGTAGAGATAAGAAATATATAAGATTAAAACCACCTGAAACCATTCCGTAAACAAATATTCCAATAGTTATACCTATTGAAATTACATCTAACAATATTTTGTTAAATACTTGTTTTTTTATTTTAAGAAGTTGAGTATTATTTAATTTTTTTAAGTCCATATTTTTAGTATAATTAATTATTTACAATTTCAAACAATAGAAATTGATTTAATTGTTTACCATATAGTTGAAAATTATCATCAGAAATTAAGATTAAAGTTTGGTTGCCGTTTGGTAATTTTTGCCCGAAACAAATTCCTTCAATATTGTCAATAATTTGGTCGGTTAATTCGTGTTTTATTGAGTTAAAATCAAAAACTAACTCTTTCTTCATTGGTGTATATTTTTTATTCTGTAAATCGTATATTTCTAAACTATTTGTGCTATTCTTTTCAATAGTTGCTTTATAAATTTTCACAAGATTTTCGTCATTTTTATAACCTTGTTGATATGCACGTTCAATAACTAAAAAATGATTTTTTTTGTATTCTAAAATATCAGTTAATCCGTTAAGATTAAAATTTCCTTTTTCTTTGCGAGGTAAGGCAGATAATTCATAAATAAACTGTTTTTTGGGCTTATTAGTTTCTGTATCATAATAAGTAAATCTTACGGGTGATTTTGTTTTTGGGAATTTAGGCTCTGTTCCGTCAGTTGTTAAAGGAATTTCATTTGCTACCCAAAAACCTTTGTTATCATAGCTTTTTGATAAGCCTTCAAAAACGCCATTATGTCTTATTACAGGTAATTTTTTAGTAATGGTATAAAACCTACTCATAAGTACCGATTTAGTAATAAAATTACCAACGGTATCTACTTGAAAAATATACGGATTTTTAGCAGGATATTTAGTGCCTTTAACATAACCTTCCGATGAAATTACAAGTTTATTATTTTGGATTATAATACTTTCTAAATCTAAAAAATCATTAAAAACAGGATTTTTTTCAGGGTTTAAAACAACTACATCTTTAAAATTTACATCATTTATTTTGTTGTTTTTTATATTAATTTCTGCTTTGTAAAATCGCTGATTTTCAAAATCATCAGAAATTAAATAATATGTTCCATTGTCATTGTCAATACCTGATAATCCACCGATTATAGTCCCTTTAAATTCTTGTTTTGTAGGAAAAATGTATTCATCTAAAAAATTTAGTTTTATATCAGTTGCCTTTGTAAATTCTTTAAAATTTGCTTGTTTTTTTGTGTTATTACATCCAATTAAAAAAGCAGTAAATATTGTGACTATAATTATTTTTTTCATTTTATTATTTTAATAATTAGTACGAAAATATGAAAATAACACCAAATTATTTAATATTTTAGAATGTTCATCATCTTTTAGCTATTTTTACAACTGCAAAAATTTATACATAAATTGAATTTAAAGTTTTCCATAATTATACCTGTTTATAATCGTCCTAAAGAAATTTGTGAATTATTACAAAGCCTTTTAGAACAGAATTTTGATGATGAATTTGAAGTAATTATTGTTGAAGACGGTTCTTTAAATTCATCAGAAGAAATTGTTGAGAAG
>JAGYHQ010000001.1:0-86761 GCA_018456245.1 Tenacibaculum sp.
GCCTTGTTGATTTCGCCTGAAACAAGCACATTTCTTCTGTTAATCGTTAATGTTGACGTTAAATCTAAATCCTCGTAATTTACTCCCGACAAATGTGCCGTTACGGTGTGACTTCCAATTTGTATTTGTTCATTATTCGTGTAAGTTACAGTTACATCATCAGGAATATTTCCTTTGATTTTCAATGATTTTGGGTTTCCGTCAAATTCAAAAGTTTCATCATCAAAGGTAATTCCTGTGATAGTGGCTTTGGTAATCTCAAACACTTTTCCTGTAACAAAATTGATTTGATAATTATTCCCTGCGGATAAATCACCTTGCGTAATTGTATAATTTCCAACATCTTCACCCACATTACGAGTTAATTTTCCTATGAAATTATCGCCTCTTAATAACTTAGGACTAACCGTGTAAGTGAGCGTCGGGTCAGTGTCTCCATACTCCTTACTTTGATTATAAGGTGTTACTGTTACCAACTTTTTCGTAATTATTCCAACTGTTCCATTTACCGAAGTCGTTGTCAATTTATATTTACTCGCATCAGCACCTTTTAAGGTCAATCCGTTTACGGTTACCGTTTTGTTTGTGCCGACATTTTTAGTATCATAAGTCGCTGTAATATTTACCAAATCTAACGAAACGACATCACTACCTTGAACGCCTGACACTATAAAATCATTTGCTGTAAGTGTTGCTGTATTATTTCCGTCATAAACTTTACTAATATTTTTTAAGGTAGCGGTTAGTGTTGTTTTAGTTGGAATTGGAGTTGTTTTTGCCTTTGTAATTTCTCCAATCATTCCACTTATCGAATTGCTTTGTAATTCATAATTATTCGCATCTGTTCCTTTTAAGGTTAGACCATTTACCGTTATCGTTTTACTCGTTCCAACATTTGCATTGTCGTAAGTTGCTGTTGCGTTGGCAAAATTTACTTCAACGGTATCGTTTCCTACTTTGCCTGTTAAATTAAAATTACCCGCCGTAACGGTTGCCGTAGTATTTCCGTCGTGAACTTTGGTAACTTTTCCCGTAAGTGTTGCTGTTATCAACTTTTTCGTAATTGTTCCAACCGTTTCGTTTACCGAAGTTGTTGTCAATTTATATTTACTCGCATCAGCACCTTTTAAGGTCAATCCGTTTACGGTTACCGTTTTGTTTGTACCGACATTTTTAGTATCATAAGTCGCTGTAATATTCACCAAATCTAACGAAACGACATCACTACCTTGAACGCCTGATATTGTAAAATCAGTTGATTTTAGCGTTGCTGTGTTGTTTCCGTCATAAACTTTACTAATATTTTTCAACGTAATGGTTAGCGGTGTTTTTGGCTTTGCCGTAATTTCCCCAATCGTTCCATTTACCGAAGTGCTTTGTAATTCGTAATTATTTGCATCTGTTCCTTTTAAGGTTAAATCACTTACAAATATGGTCTTATTTACCCCAACATTTGCGTTGTCATAATTCCCTTTTGTCGGATTATTTAAAATCAATTCATCAGAACCAATAACTCCATTTAATTGATAATTATTTTCCGTAAGTGTTGCGGTATTATTTCCGTCATAAACTTTTGAAACTTTACCGACCAAAGTTACAGAAACTGGTTTTTTAGTAATTTCTCCAATTTCCTTACTAATTGTAGTGTTTTTTAAGTTATAATTTCCTGCATCTCCCCCTCTTAATGATAAACCTGTTACGGTTATCATTTTATTCGCTCCCACATTTTTAGTATCGTAAGTTCCAATATATAAATTACTTAACTCCACCTCATCAGATTCTATAAATCCATTTATTTTAGATGTAGAATCAATTGTATTTGTAGTGTTAATTGTGATTTTTACATTACTTGAAGAGAAATTATTTTCCCTCCCTTTCGTTCTAAAA
This sequence comes from Tenacibaculum sp., assembly GCA_018456245.1. Lineage (GTDB taxonomy): Bacteria > Bacteroidota > Bacteroidia > Flavobacteriales > Flavobacteriaceae > Polaribacter. Next base: position 1,888 of record JAGYHQ010000001.1, read on the forward strand.
AAGTACTCCCCTTTTTCAAGTCCTCTTATCGTTTCGCCAGTAGTTTCAACCCAAGTATTATCTTCTGCATTGACTAATCTGTATTCGGTATCTCTTGCGTATTTAACAATATTTATTCCGTTTTCATTCACTACTTTAACCCATTCTGGAACATTAAACGGTCTGTTTATGTATATTTCTTGCATTGCAGAATGGTTGTTTAATTCCTTATTTCTTACAAATATTTTAGCCTTTGTTGTAGGGGAATGGTAATATATTTTCTCAACTGGATAAACTTTTTCAATTTCATTTTTTGCTGTTACCCAAACTCCTTTTCCTAAATTATATTGAGTTTTGTTAGGAATTAACCCCGTCAAAATACCATAATTTGCTCCCTTTCCGAAAAATTTTACATTAGGTTTCTCTACAAATGTTTCATCTGGAAGATTATAAGTTTTTGTTCCATTATTGAATGAATATCCCTCTTTTTTTATAGTAAATGTTATGTCTTTGTGATTACTTGCCTCAAAAACAAATTCATAGTTAGTGTTGTTTTCATTTTTGAAGGAAGACTCCACGATACTCGCCTCTTCCGAAAAGAAATTAGATGAAACAAGTTCTACTGGTTTGTTTAAAGTAACAGTTATCTTTAATTCTTTACCTCCTAAATCTGAATAATTTACGGTTACTTCTTCTGTATTAACATTAGAATTACCACTATATTCTACGGTATATTCAAAAATGGTTGCTTGTAATTCGGCACTAGACTGTAAAGGTCTGTACTCTATAAACTTAACCCCTTCGTATTGGTTTAGTTTCTCGCCAATTTCATATTGTAAATCAGTTTTATCCCAAGGTATATTGATGATAATTTTATTCTTACCTTTTTTTAAGTTTTTAACTTTTTTACTTATTTGTTCATCAACCGACTCGCCTTTGTAATCGTTATCAATAGAAATCGTATGACCGCTACCATAACCGAGTAATTTTTTACCTAAATTTTCCCCGTCATCTGTCATTTGTCGTGATTGGTTAAAAAATTCACGAGAGGCAAACAAATATCTATAATCCTTTGCTCGTCCCCTTGGGTCGCCCCAAGTAGCATCAACATAGTACCATTCGCCATCTATTAATACTCTATTCCAAGCGTGACGAGAGGCAGTTGTTTCTCCTTGAACGCCCTTTTTAACAAATCCCTCTTGATATTCCGAAACAATACCAGACCTTTCCATTAATAACTGAAATCCCGTAGCATATCCCTCACAAACAGCCCCTTTTTTGATAAATGTATTATAATAAGTTGCATCTCCATAGTATAAATCATCATAAGTAACATTATCAACCAAGTAGTTAAACGCATAAACCACCTTGTCTTTATCACTTAAATTTTTCATCTTTTCCAAGATTTCCTGAATCTTTTCTTCTACTTGTCTTTCCCTTTTTTGATGCTCTTCGGACTTTATGTCCACCTCAATTAAATGAGCATATTTATTTTTGTAAATCGCTACTACCCACGCATATACAGTAACCTCTTTTTTCACTCTTTTTCTGGCAGTTATGGTACTTTGTTCTTCATTGATAATAAGATGACTTGCTACTTGATAAGGAACACCTCCAATGATTTTTGCAGGTGTATTTTCCCTACTTTCTTCTGCTGAAAAGAATTTGTCAAATGGCATTGTAACTAAAACACACCATTGTACATCTTTTTCAACTTTATTACCATTATCATCAATTAATTTAATTTCTACTGTTTCTCCATCTCCAATTGTTATTTTATCAGGCTCAACATAAAAATTACGATAAGGTTTTATTTTACTTCTATCATTTTCTCTGATGTATTTCATTAAATTTTTATGCCATTGCTCTTTGTTAAAAGAAATTTCTTCTTCCTCCTCTTCTTCTGAATTTGAAGAAGTGCCTTGCTCTGAACTAAAAGTATAATTTTCTTTTGTTAGTTTTGCTGTGGTAGTTCCGTCGTAAATTTTACTAACTTTCCCTATAAGATTTACGGTTACTGATTTTTTCGTAATCGTTCCAACTGTTCCATTTACAGAGTTGCTTTGTAATTGATATTTTGAAACATCTGCTCCTTTTAATGCTAAATTTGTTACGGTTACCGTTTTATTTGTTCCGACATTTTTATTGTCATAAGTCGCTGTGATATTTGCCAAATCCAACGAAACAACATCACTTCCTTGAACGCCTGATATAGTAAAATCATTTGCCGTAAGCGTTGCCGTAGTGTTTCCGTCATAAACTTTACTAATATTTTTTAGCATAACGGTTAAAGGTAATTTTGCGATAGGTTTCTTGTTTTTTACCTTTATTTTTTGAACAAACGACACTTTTTCAGCACATTTATTGGTCGCTGTCCAAATTCTGTTTACGATATATTTAATTTTATCATCGTTTATATCAATTCGTTCTTCGCTATATTTAATATTTGCAGAACCATCTGAACATTTTGTAATAGCCTTAATTCCCTTTGGAACATCAGGAATGACCTCACCCTCGTAAATTTCAATATTAGGATTTGGAGTATTCTTAAAGGTTATACCAAATTCTCGTTCTACTACCTCAAATCCTCCTGTAAATTGATAACGGCTATTCGTAGGTTTTAATGCGGTTAAGGCGTAAGCAACATGGTCAATAACCTCAATTTTTATAACTCCTGCTCGTACTTTTTGTATGTTATTTTTATACGGAATTTTTCCAATTTCAATATCTGGTAAAATTACTTCGCATTCGCCGTCATTTTCGGTAGATTCTTTTAAAACATACTTAAAAGTTTCCCCAAAATCATCAGAAAGTAAAATACGAACTTTCGTATTTGCAAAGATGTTTTTATCAACATTCCACCTTAAATTTATATGTCCTCTTTTTGAATAATAAGGCTTTAAAGCATTTACTGTAAAAGGCGTTCCCTCTACGACTTTCACTTGCGTTTTATAACTATCATAACGAACAGCATAATTTTCTTTATAAGCATTTTTTCCGTCATTTACGGCTAATAAAAAGTTGTAAATATCTCCCGATTTTGCATCAAAAGGAGTTTCTACATACCCCGAACTATCATAATTTTCTTGGAATGTAATAGTACTGTTTTCAGATAGAGGTCTTGCCTTAAACTTTGCTTTCCTTTTATCTATTTGATGACTTGCATATAATAAATCGCTACTTTCTTTATCCGTTGCCTCTAACTGAAACTGAAAAAATGTATTTTTAGGAATGGTATAAGATTTTTTCAATTTTTCCTTATTAAATCGTGGAGCAGAATTTTCGGTAACTATTCCCACAGGAAAATTATTTCGTTCGCCTAATGATGGAGAAGTATTTTCACCTAAATACTTTCGTTCTGCATCCGTATAATATGGATATAAAACCTTTTTACGCATATCCTGAATATTCATAAGAGAAAAAAACATTTTAGGAGAAGCACCATATCCCATTAAAGATTGCCCAAGTTTAGGTTCTATTTTAAGAGAGTTTAGGGCATCTTGGCTGGCTGTATGTGCAGATCCTAAGAGATGCCCTAGTTCGTGAGCAATGGTTTCTATGTTTTGTGTGACTGAGAAACTATCCCCTTTGTGTTTGTTGTAATATCCATAGCCAACACCCTTAGCAAGTCCTGCTGCAATCTTTGGAATTTTGTCCAATTCTTCTAAAAACAGACCAATATCATAGCTCTCAGAACCAATCATTTTATTTATCTCTTCCGTAGATTTTCCCATTGAATAAGTAATACCCCAGCCACCGAATATTTCATCTCTAACTGCTTTGTCTTTTTGTATCAATCTTTCATCATCAATAATTTTGAATTTTACACCAACTTCTCGCATATAGAGTTCGTTCAGTTGCTTTTCAGTAGCCTTCCAAAATTCTTTTACCTTATTGACATCAGAATTCATATATTTAGTAAAATATTGATAGCCTACTGGTAATGCCAATCGCCAGACTCTTAACACATTATCATCATAAATTTCAGAATTGGTGTTTACCTCTCTTGAAATGGTAATATTAGATTGTTTCTGCGCATTTACAACTTGAAATGCTAAAACAAAAATCAAAATTATTTTAATAAGTTTCATACATCTTAATTTTACAAATCCTAATTAAAAAATATTAGTACCTATAAAGCTAGGATATACTTTTTTAGATACCTACCACATCGCAAAACTACATCTTTTTCTTTATTTTTACCCTCCCTTAATTTTTTCGCAAAAACATAATAATCAATACATTAAAATCATTTTTAAATAAGAAAACTCCATTGTTTATTCATATTATATTGTAATTTTCCTCTATTCACTTCTAACGGACTATCAAAATTATTTGTAAACAACATTCCTGTTCCTAAACCTTGTATTTTATCAGTTTTTAATGAACTAACCCATTGTGCAATAGCATTTAACCCAACATTACTTTCTAATGCTGATGTTACCCACCACCCTACTTTATTTTTTTCAGCTATTGAAATCCATTGTTCGCAACCTAAAAAACCACCAACTAAACTCGGTTTTAGAATGATGTATTGCGGTTTTATATATTCAATTAATTTCGTTTTTTCTCCTAATGATAAAATTCCTATTAATTCCTCATCTAATGCTATTGGTAATGGAGTATTTTTACACAAATAAGCCATTTCTTTTAATTGACCTTGCTTAATTGGTTGTTCAATAGAATGAATACTTAACTTTGATAATTCTTCCATTTTAATTAATGCCTCTGACGGACTAAAAGCTCCATTTGCATCAACCCTAAGTTCTATATCTTTTGATGAGAATTCTTTTCTGATTGATTTTAACAATTTTAATTCAGTATTAAAATCTATTGCCCCAATTTTCATTTTTATACATGAAAATCCATTTTTTATTTTCTCTTTTATTTGGTTTTTCATAAAAGTTTTATCCCCCATCCAAACTAATCCATTTATTGGAATTGATGATAAACCTTTACTAAAAGAAGTATTAAATAATGTAAATTTATTATTTGATTTTAATGATAAAAAAGCTTGTTCTAACCCAAATTGTATTGACGGATATTCCTTACATTCACTTAACAAATTACTTAAACCTAAGTTTATATTATTGCATACCCATTTTAACTTTTCTTCATAGTTTTCATTATCATCATAACTCAACCCCCTGAATACTGCACATTCTCCTATTCCTGTTTTTTTTTCGTCAGAAATTATTATAAACCAAGTTTCCTTTGTTTTTAAAACACCTCTGCTTGTTCCGCTTGGCTGTTTAAAATTTAGAATGTATTTTTTGTATGTTGCTTTTAGCATAATAAAGTTATAAAATTTGTCCTACCCCAAATAAAATAGAAAATAAAAAAGTGCTTAATCCTACTTTTTTTAATTCTCCGTCAAACAAAACTTCTTCTTTATTTTTTTTTACAAAAATAAGATGCTTTATTAAGGGAATATAAGCAATAACAAATATAAATTGTTTTATATTTTCATAATGAAAAACAGAATATAACACCGCAAATAACAATGAAAAAATTATTAAAAAATAATGATATTTTTTTGCTGATTTCATTCCTATTTTAACAACTAATGTGTTTTTATTTGCTTTTTTATCATTAATTCTATCTCTCATATTATTTAAATTAAGAACAGAAGTTGATAATAATCCCACAGAAAAAGCAGGTAAAAAAACTGAAAAATCAACCTGTTTAGTGAATAAAAAATATGAACCTACAACGGCTACTAATCCAAAAAACACAAAAACGAATATATCTCCAAATCCGCTATAACCATAAGCCGATTTCCCAACAGTATATTTAATTGCTGAAATTATTGATATAACACTCATTACAAAAAACACTAACGAATATAAAAAATTATCTTTCCCAAAGGCAACATATATTAAAATCAATGAAATTAAAACTGAAATAATTGAAGTAATTATAATTACCTTTTTCATTTGGTTTGGTGAAATATCACCTGATGCAACTAATCTTTTTTCTCCTTGCCTATTATTATCAGTCCCTTTTACTCCATCACCATAATCATTAGCATAGTTTGATAATATTTGGAAACTTATAGCCGTAAAAATTGCTAACCAAAAAATATAAGTTTCGTAAAATTGATGATTTGCTAAAGCACTTCCTACAATAATTCCTGAAACTGATAATGGTAAAGTTCTTAACCTTGCTGATTTTATATATTTCTCCAAATTGTTCTTCTATTTATTTCCAAACTTAAACCTTTTTTCTTCTTGTAAACTATTGTAAAATATACTACAATTATTATTGTTATGAATCTAAATAAATTTGCATAAGTTCCTCCTAATGCATTATCAGAAACAGCAAAAATTATCCAAAATAAATTCATAAAAAGATGAAGAAAAATACTAACCCATAAATTATAACTCCATTCACAGAAAACCCAAGCAAATAAAATACCACCAGCAAATGTTGTCATAAATATTCCTATTAACTCAACTAATTCTTGGCTTTGATATAAATGCCCCATTGCAAAAATAACTGTACCTATTATAATGGAAGGAATAAATCCTATTTTTGTTTTTCTAAAAATTAAACCAAATAAGAAACCTCTAAAATATAATTCTTCAAAGAAACCTGCCGATATAGCCCCTATTAAAATATTATTAAAAGTTATTTTTGAATTTAAATTAAAAAATATTGAAAAACCAACAAGCATAGGCATTGTAAAAATTAAGGATATTATTACCCCCTTTAAAATACTTTTATTAAGCCCTAAATTAAGTAATATATTTTTAGGTTTTCCTATTAAAATAGTTCCTAAAAATATAGGAATTCCAACAATCAAATATGTTAATATATGGCTTATACCTATAAACTCAATTTTTTCATCTAAAAACTTTCTTATTTCTTTAAAGTAAAAATCATCAAACAAATAATGCATTATAAAAGATATAAAAACTATTAATAATATTTTTAAAGTTTTACTCATTTCATTTCTTTAAATTATTTCAAAAAACAATCTTTAAAACTACAAATTATTAACCTCAACAATAAGTTCAACAATATCTTTTACCTGTACTTTATTTTCTTTTTCTTTAAATTTAATTCCGTCAGTAATCATTGTATTACAGTATGGGCAACCCGTTGCTATAATATCAGGATTTGTTTGTAAAGCATCTTCTGTTCGTAAAACATTAATTTCTTTGGTTCCTTTTTCCGATTCTTTAAACATTTGAGCACCTCCTGCACCACAACATAAAGCCCTTGATTTTGTTCGTTTCATCTCAGTTACTTTAACTCCTAACCTACGGATTAAATCTCTCGGACTTTCATAATCATCATTAGCACGACCTAAATAACAAGGGTCGTGAAAAGTCAATCGCTTTCCTTTTAAAACCTCATCATTAATTTTTAATCGCCCATCATCAATAAGTTTTTTTATATATTGGGTATGATGATAAACCATATAATTTCCTCCTAATTCAGGGTATTCATTTTTTAAAGTATTGAATGAATGTGGGTCGCAAGTTACAATGGTTTTTATTTCATAAGCATTTAAAACTTCAATATTCATCATTGCTTGCATTTGAAATAAAAATTCATTTCCTGCTCTTTTAGCCACATCTCCTGTTGATGTTTCTTCTGTTCCTAAAACTGCAAAATTTACCTTTGCAAAATTTAAAACTTTAACAAAAGCACGAGTAATTTTTTTGGCTCTATCATCATAACTACCAGCCGAACCTACCCAGAATAATATTTCTGGTTGCTTCCCCTCTGCCATCATATCTGCCATTGTTTTTACTTCCATAACAATTTATTCTTTTAGGGTTTCAGGTTCGTTTTCTTCTGTCCATTTTAGCCTATCCATTTGGCTATATTGCCACATTGCTCCATTATTTTCAATATTTGTCATCATTGAATTTAATTCTTGCGGAGCAGAACTTTCTTCCATTACCAAATAACGACGCATATCCATAATAATTGACAATGGGTCAATAGCAATAGGGCATTCCTCAACACAAGCATTACAACTTGTACAAGCCCATAATTCTTCAGGTGTTATATAATCACCTAATAATTGCTTATTATCAGGCTTAAATTCTCCTTTATTTTTATCAATATTTTTACCAACTTCCTCTATTCTATCACGAGTTTTCATCATAATTGCACGAGGCGATAATTCTTTACCCGTTAAATTTGCAGGACAAACAGAAGTACATCGCCCACATTCGGTACAGGTATAAGCGTTCATCAACTGTACCCAATTAAGGTCAAAAACATCTGATGCTCCAAATTTTTCAGGTATTTCATCTTCTTCATCACTTGAAACAGAATAAGGATCGGTCATCATTTTTTTAACCTCTTTGGTAACCGATTTTAAATTATCTAACTTTCCTTTTGGCTCTAATTTTGCATAAAAAGTATTAGGAAAAGCCAAAATTATATGTAAATGTTTTGAATAATATAAGTAATTTAAAAATATTAAAATCCCAATTATATGTAACCACCAAGCGGCTCTTTCAATAATATGGAGTGTTTTTAAAGAAAAACCATTAAATAAAGGAGCAATAAATTGAGAAATTACATTTCCTGCTTCTGATTGCTGAAAATGAACATCAGTTGCATTCATTATTAAAAATAATGACATTAATACCATTTCAAAATATAGGATAATATTTCCATCTTTTTTTGCCCACCCTTTCATTTCTTTACTTAAAAAGCGTTTCACTTTTTGCATATTTCTCCTAAACCAAAAAATAAAAACAGCCACAAGAACAAGACAGGCTAAAATTTCAAAAGTACCTATAAGAAATCCGTAAATTTTATCTCCAACAATTGGTTGAAATACTCGGTGTGTACCAAATAATCCGTCAATAATAATTTCTAAAATCTCAATATTTATAAAGAAAAAACCAATATAAACAACTCCGTGTAAAACTGCTAACCAAGGGCGACGAGCCATTTTTGTTTGCCCAAAGGCTAGTTTAGCCATATTCTTCCATCTATCAGATTTCCTGTCATTTCTATCAATATCTTTTCCTAATTTAATATTACGGATAAGTTTACGAATATTCATTATAAAATATGCGATACCCGATATTAAAATAATTGCAAATACAATATTTGGTAGAAATTTTACCATTAAAGAAACTGATATGTTAAAAGATGATATTTATTTTTTTTGACTATTACTTATGTTCTTATTATTATTTTCTTGGTTATAAGGTTTTGCTTTTTTTCCGAAAAGTGAAAAATGTACAAATCGTTTAGGATTTAACTTCATTTCTCGTAATAATTCCTCTAATTCTTTTGATGCATTAGTTAAGTTTGTGTACATTTTTTCATCGGTAATTAACTTACCTAAAGTACCTTTTCCGTTTTTAGTTTCTGAAAGTAAACTGTTTACATTTTCTAAGGTATTTTCTAATTTTTTAACTGTTTCTCCTAAATTTGCTTTTGCTAAATCATCAGAAATATTAGAAAAATCATCAGTTATTTTTTTGGCATTACTAAGTGTAACTTTTAGGTTTGCTTTAGAATCGTTAAGAAGTAAATTTACTGATTTTAATGTTTTTTGAACATCAAAAATCGTTTTTTCTAAATTAACAATACTACTATTTAAACTTCTACGAGATTTCTTATCTAACACTTTATTTAATCCTAAGAATAAAGAATCTGCCCCCACTAATACATTTTCAATTTTAGATTGAATAGGGTTTAATTTCTCCCCAACTGAAGAAAACATGTCAGATTCTACATCTCCACGTAAATAATCTCCTGAAACAGCAATTTCTCCTTCATAATTAGGTATAATTCCTATATTTTGCCCCCCCATTAACCCTGCAGGATAAATTTTTGCAACACTATTTTTTGAAAATTCTAAATCATCAGTTAACCTTAATCTAACCAATAACTTACCTTTTTTTCCTTCCTCTGCATTAAACGAAATTTTATCAACTTTACCTACTTGTAACCCGTTAATGGTAACAATACTTGCTCCATTTAATCCGTTAATATTTTCATATTCTACATAAAAAAACCTTGGACTAGGACCAAATAAATCTTTTCCTTTTAAAAAATTATACCCCCAAATACCTATGGCTATAACAATAATAGCTACTATTCCTGTTTTAAATTCTTTTGACATATCTTAATTTATACCTAATAATAACCCGCTAAGTTACTAATATTTTTTAGAGTAATATTTATTTTCCTTTAATTCATCAATTTTAAAGCCTCTTTAACTGTTATTCTTTCATCATCTTTAAACGCAACTATAAAAGCATCTTTATAACCTACAGATCTTACCTTTTTTAATTTTTCTTTAATTGATTTATAATCGGACGTATTACCATAATAATACTTGTAATAACCTTTATCTACCTTAACCCTTTCAACATCAGTTAATCCTTTAAAATTATACGGTTTTATTAAAAGTTTTTTTCTTGACGATGCTATTTGAACCTTAAAATTAACATTGTTGTTAGTGGTAGTATTTACAACATCATACACTGTATTCTTTTTTAATCTTTCAACATACCTAACAATTGCCCTTGTTAAGGCTTTTGCCATTTTTTGTTGCCCCGAATTAGAGTTTAAAAATCTACCCTCTCTACTATTACTTAAAAAACCTAATTCCACTAAAACACTTGGCATTACAGTTTCTCTTAAAACTAAAAAATTAGCTTGTTTAACTCGCCTATCAAACCTATTTATACTGGCAAAATTTTTCTGCACTAAATCTGCAAATGCCAAACTAGCATCTAAATTTTCTTCTTGCAATACAGATAATCCTATTACTGATTCTGGAGAATTAGGATCATAATCATAATTTTGTTTATAGTTATCCTCTAATAATATTACAGCATTCTCCTTTTTAGAAATTTCTAAATTTTTATTATTTCCATTTAACCCTAATACATATGTTTCTGCCCCATGAGGTCTGCTAGAATTATTAGCATTACAGTGTATAGATACAAATAAATCTGCATTATTTTTATTTGCAATAGCAGCTCTTTTATGTAGTTCTACAAAAACGTCTCTAGTTCTTGTATAAACTACTTTTATATCTTTATTTTTCTTTAATTCCTTTCCCACTTTCAGCACTAAATTTAAAGCTATTTTTTTTTCAATATAATGTTTTTTACAAGCTCCACTATCTTTTCCTCCGTGCCCTGCATCTAAAACAACAACATATTTTTTGCTGCTTTGTCCCACTGATAAAAGTGGAGATAAGGTTAAAAAAACAATAAGTATTGTTAAACTTATTTCTTTAAGATTATATTTGTAGGATTTTAAGATTTTCATCGATAAAAATTAATTACTTTTGGCATTTGAAGTTTATATACTTCAAATATTAAACCAAACTTTATTTAATTAAAACACAAAAATAACGTTTATAGTATTGATAGCAAACAAATTGAACATACATTTATTTTTAATCCTTTTTTGTTTTCAATTAGGTACTGCTCAAGAACTTACTGAAAATAAGAAGTCTATCAATACGCAATTAAAGGATTCTTTAACCGAAAAAAAAGTAATACCTTTAATAAAAAAAGATACAATGACTTCTGACACCACCAAAGTTTCTAAGGAAGTTATTAAAAATATCATTACACACAATGCCGAGGATTATACTCTACAAAATGCAAAAAACAAAACAATAACTCTTTATAACAAAGCATATATAAAGTATGGTGATATTGATTTAAAAGCAGGTAAAATTACTATTGATTACAAAAAAAACACCGTTTACGCCACAGGAATTAAAGACAACACCAAAACAAAATACATACAACGTCCTGTTTTTAAACAAGGTAATTATGAAACCCAACAAGATTCTATCTTATTTAATTTTAAAACAAAAAAGGCTTTAGTGTATGGTGTAAAAAATAAATATGGAGAAATGATTACCTACGGAAAAAAAATGAAACGAGTAAATGACTCCACCATATATATGAGTAATCTTAAATTTACAACATCAAAAAAAACAAATCCTGATTATTACATATCTACCAAAAAAGCAAAGCTAATTCCCAATAAAAAAATTATTGTAGGCGGAAGCCAATTATATATTGCTGATGTTCCTACACCCGTATATTTACCATTTGCTTATTTTCCTTTAACAAAAAAACGTTCTTCTGGTTTTTTAATTCCGTCTTGGGGAGAAAATAACAATCAAGGTTTTTTCCTACAAAATGGAGGATATTATTTTGCTATAAATGATTATTTTGATTTAAAAGTTACAGGAGATATTTACAGTAACGGTAGCTGGGGACTAAATACAGAAAGTAATTATGTTGTTAGATATAAATACTCCGGTAGATTAAGTTTTAGGTATCAAAACTTAACAAACAGTTTAGTTGGTTTTGATGATTATTCTAAAGCAACAAATTATAATATTAGTTGGAGCCATAGCCAAGACTCAAAATCAAACCCTAACTCTCGTTTATCGGCATCGGTAAATCTTGGTAGTAGTAAGTTTTACAGGCAATCAATTAATGAGATTGACCAATCTCAATACTTAACCAATACGCTTACCTCATCAATCAACTATTATAGAAAATTTGTAGGAACTCCTTTTAATATGAATGTTTCTATGACTCATAGCCAAAATTCAAACACAGGAGAAATTAATATGACGTTACCTTCTTTAACAGTAAATATGGATAGAATTTATCCTTTTAAAGGTAAAGGAGGAGTAAAAAGAAATGCTTTTCAAAAAATAGGAGTAAATTATAATATGAGAGGAGAATATCGTATAAATACAAACGATGATGAATTTTTCTCTTCAAAAATGTTTAATACTGCAAGAACAGGAATTCAACATAATATAAGTGCTAATACCAATGTAAAAGCCTTCAAATATTTTACATTGTCTCCTAATCTTAATTATAGAGATGTATGGTATTTTGATAAAATTGAAAAACATTACAGCCCTAATATAGTTAATAACAATGGCTCTTTGGGTACTGTGGTTAATGACACAATTAGTGGTTTTAAAAGGTTTAATGAATACAATGTAGGAGTAACTTTATCTACAACGGTTTATGGTACATTTAATTTTAAAAAAGGAAGAATTAAAGCTATAAGACACACATTAATTCCTAATATATCTTGGGGATATAGACCTGATTTTAGCAAAAAACACAATATAGAAATACAAAGAAGCTCAAATCCTAATGATATTTTAACTTATTCCCCTTTTGAGAACGGAATATACGGTACTCCTAGTAGCGGATTGTCAAATTCAATAGGTATTTCATTAAATAATGTTGTGGAGGCGAAAGTAAAGGAAAAGGATATTAATAGCGAAAAAGAATACAAAAGAGTAACAATACTTAACAACTTTAACCTTAGCACAAGTTATAATTTTGCAGCAGATAGTTTACGCTGGAGTAATGTTAATTTTTCTGCAGGAATTCCTATTGTAAAAAATAAATTAAACCTTAACGTTAATGGTTATTTAGACCCTTATCAAGTAACACAAAAAGGAGTTAGAATAAATAAATTTAACAAAAATATTCTTAGTTTAAGACAAATTAGTTTAACTACAAATTACAGTATTTCTAGTGCTGATTTAAAGAAGAAAAGTAAAAATTCACAAACTGAAAACCAAGACAATAATAATCCTCCTGATATTTTAGGTACAAAAATTAACCCTACAAATGGTTTCGCCAGTAGAGCAACTAACAATAATAAGAGTAGTAAAAAAGACATAAAATTATACCATGCCAATATTCCTTGGAGTATTAACCTTGGGTATTCAATTTCATATTATAACAATGGGTATAGCATAGATGAAATTCAAAATCACACATTAGATTTTTCAGGAAATATTGAGCTTTCTCCTAAATGGAAGATTGGTTTCCGTTCTGGTTACGATATAAAAGCAGGTGCTTTTTCTTACACTACTCTTAATTTTTCTAGAGATTTAGATAGTTGGCGTTTTAACTTTAACTGGATTCCTTTTGGAAACAGAACTTCTTATCATTTCTTTATAGGTGTAAAATCATCTCTGTTAAGTGATTTAAAGTGGGACAAAACCAAACCACCTGACAAAAGATTATTTTAAATAAACAATAATGAAAAAAATAATAAATACAAAAAATGCTCCTGCTCCTATTGGGGCTTATAACCAAGCTCTTTTAACAGGAAATACACTATATACTTCTGGGCAAATAGCTATAAACCCTAAAACAGGAGAACTGGTTTTAAATGATATTAAAATTGAAACCAAACAAGTAATGGAAAATATAAAAGCCATATTAACAGAAGCAAATATGACTTTTAATGATGTTATAAAAACTACAATTTTTATTTCAAATATGAATAATTTTTCAGAAATAAATGAAGTTTATAGCAACTATTTTAATGATGAAACAGCTCCTGCCCGTGAAACTGTTGAAGTTGCTAATTTACCTAAATTTGTAAATGTAGAAATTAGCGTAATTGCTGTTAAGTAATTTTTATTGCGTATTTTATGTTAATTAATTTGTTATAGACATAATAACCAACATAAAATACGCAATACCATTTACTACAATAAACATCTGTTATTAAATATATTAAAACTTATTAACATAAAATGCGCATTTATTTTTAATATACTTGTTATTGCGTATATTTGTGTGATGTAGTGAAATACTCCGCTACCGCTCCGTCTTTCACTACATCGGCTCACGGCTTCGCCGATGATATGCGAAATCCTTTCGCTTCGCTCAAGAACTTCACACATCTTCACCTTAATGCAATTTTGTTTTTTCCTAGATACTCCGTATCTTTCCAAAAACAAAACTACATTAAGCCGTGAGCCGTTATGCGTCATAACACAGAACTTCTAAATAATTGAAAGGATTTAAAGAATAAATATTATGTACATACCATATATACATAAAACATTTAATTGGTACGAATTATATAATGATGATGACCGATTGATTATTGGAAGTAATAATATACAAAAAAATTATGGGGAATATGGACAAAATATAGAGCATAAAGTGTTAGATATTTGTCGTTATTCATATAATTCAAAAGTGTTGTTAGATAATAATATTATTGAGTATTTAATTCCGACAGATACAAAAGTTAAGATTATCAATGGAAAAAATATAAAACACTTACATACACATCACGACCCAAACGATTTAGATGATTTTTTAAGAACAAACCCAAACTTAATTTCATTAAGTATTCATATAAAAAAAGGAAAAGAACAGATATTATCAATTCTTCCAGAAACATTGGAATATTTGCGAATTTTCAATCTAAAAACAGATGTGAGAATATTGCAGAAATATAAACAGATAACAAATCTTCAATTAGACAGGTGTGACATTGTTGATTTTGCAGAATTACAACTTATCCCAAATTTACATTCATTGCAAATAAATCGTTGTAAAGAATTAAAAAATGAGGGAGTTTTATTAGAAATGAAAAATATAAAACGAGTTGAAATATCTAATAACAAAGAAGAAGGCGATATTTATAATGTTCTTGCAAAAATGAGAAAATGTGGTCAAATTCTAAATAATGATATACCGTAATGAAATTAAAAGTAATATAAAATAAAAAACGAACGCATAACACAAGTTTTTACGCTATTGCGGGTCAGGTGCTTAAACCAAAATTTAGGTTGTTTTACAAAGTTTTGTGCATAACCGAAAAATGTCGTATATTTATCCGCAACAGCGTAAACACCCAACCCGATGTAGTGAAATACTCCGCTACCGCTCCGTCTTTCACTACATCGGCTCACGGCTTCGCCGATGATATGCGAAATCCTTTCGCTTCGCTCAAGAACTTCACACATCTTCACCTTAATGCAATTTTGTTTTTTCCTAGATACTCCGTATCTTTCCAAAAACAAAACTACATTAAGCCGTGAGCCGATGCTTTATTAATAAAAAAACTTATA
Source organism: Tenacibaculum sp. (assembly GCA_018456245.1). Lineage (GTDB taxonomy): Bacteria > Bacteroidota > Bacteroidia > Flavobacteriales > Flavobacteriaceae > Polaribacter. The sequence goes on from JAGYHQ010000001.1 coordinate 17,747, forward strand.
AATCAAATACAATGCCAATACTTAATGATATAATTGATTGGGTTGAATCCAAACCAAATTTTTGGAAAGTAGCAATTGACCGATTGATTAGGAATAATGAACTTACTGATGCAGATATTGTAGAACTAAAAGAAATTTGTAAGGTAGATTATGGCTTATCGGAATTTAAGTTTGATGAAGTAGATTTTGACAATTTACGAGATTTTGTAAATAATTCAACTAGTAGTAATGATATTGTATTATCTAAAGTTTTCAATATTGATAATGTAAACGCACTTTCAAAGACTTGTGAATTAGAATTTGCACAAAAAGGACTTACTATAGTCTATGGTGATAATGGTTCTGGAAAGTCAAGTTATGTGAGTATTTTAAAACACACTTGCAATACAAGAGAACATAAACCCAAAATAAATGCTAATCTATATGATTCAACTTGCATTGGAAATGATAAAAAAGCAGATGTCGAATATACAATTGATGGAATAAATTTTAATACAGTAAACCTTACAAACGAAGAAATAAGTGACACTATTTTAAAAAGTGTAGATGTTTTTGATACGTTTAGTGCAAATCATTACATTGAAGGAGAAGATGAAATAGCTTTTATTCCACAAGGATTATCTATTGTGGAAAAATTGGCTATTGGTATAAAAAAAGTTGAAGTGGAATTAAATTCAGAATTGTCAAGCCTAATTTCAAAAAGATTTACATATTCCCTTTTAGATGTTCCAGAAGATTCAACTGCTAAAACCTTTCTTGACAATTTAAATTCAGAAACTACACTTGATAAATTAAGAGCCGAATCAATTTGGAATACCTCCAAAAGCAATAGACTTGATGAGCTAACTAAAAAAATAGATAAATTAAAAGCAACAGACCCACAGAAAACTTTAAAAGATAACGAAGCTAAGATTAAGCGTTTTGAGATTTTATTAAGCAAATTTCAAAATTTAGAAGACAACTTAACAGGAGATAAATTAAAAGATTTACAGCAAATATTGAATAACTTTGTAATGACAAGGAAAGCTCTTAAAGAAGCTTCAGAAAATGCATTCTCTGAATTACCAATTGAAGGAGTTGGAAATAGTTCTTGGAAATTGCTTTGGGAAAGTGCTAGAAGGTTTTATAATGAAAGTACTGAAACAGAAACTTTTCCCAAAGTGGATGAAGGAAGTAATTGCCCTCTCTGTTTTCAAGATTTAGGAGAAGATGCTAAAAACAGATTTACATCTTTTGAAGATTTTGTAAAAAATGATATTCAAAAAACTTATGATAAGGCTTCTGTAGAATTTAATTTAATATTCGAAAATTTAAACAGTCAAAATTTTTCTTTTGAAGAACAAAAACCAACAATAATCGAGTTAGATGAACTGATTGAGGGGTTTTCACAAAATCAAATACAGTATTTGGAATTACTTTCTAAACAGAAGGATTATTTGATAGGGCTGTTTAATTCCCCAAAAGAGGTTGATGCGATTCTCCCAATTAAAATTCAAAATTCTCCTAAAATACAAATTCAAAATTTCATTAAAACTTTAAAAGAAACAAATGAAAAATTAAAGGTTCAATCAATTGAAGAAGAGTTAAAGCCTCTAAGCAAGGAACTAAATCAATTGTATGGAGAGAAAAAGATTTCTGAAAATAAACAAAAATTAGAAGAAGAAATAAATAGACAAAAGAAAGTGAAATTATTTGAGCAATGTGTTAGGAAGTGTGGCACAAGAACAATCACTACACTTAGTAACGATCTAGCAAATAATTATATAAGTCAAAGTCTCAAACAAAGCTTTAAAGAAGAATTAACTAAATTGGGGTTTAGGAATATTAAAATAGAAGCTGAAACAAAGGGGCAAAGAGGTAAGCAATATCATTATTTGAGACTTAATGAGCAAAATGCAAGAGGAGCCTATTTAAAAGATATTTTAAGTGAAGGGGAGCATAGGTGTATTTCCTTTGCAACTTTTTTATCTGAATTATCCATTTCAGAACATAAAAGTGCAATAATTTTTGACGACCCAGTTTCATCACTCGACCATAAATGGAGAAATAAAATAGCCAAAAGGATTGCAGAAGAAGCTTTAGAGAGACAAGTTATAGTTTTTACCCACGACATTACTTTTCTGCTAATGATTCAAGAACATTCTAATAATTTAAATTGCAATCTAGATATAAAAAGCCTCACAAGAAAGAAACAGGAAACAGGATTGATTGCAAGCAATCCACCTTGGGATGCTTTATCTGTTGGTAAACGTATTGGTCTGTTAAAAAACGCATATCAAAAATTAGAGAAAATAGAAAGAACAGAGACAGAAGAAGTTTACAAGGAAAAGGTGAAAGTTTTGTATGGTAAACTAAGGGAAACTTGGGAACGTTTTGTTGAAGAGATCTTTTTAAATGGAGCAATTCAAAGGTTTGGTCGAGCCATACAAACTCAACGTTTATCAAAGGTTGTTGACTTGACTGATAGTGATTATGATATTGTTGATACAAATATGAGTAAGTGTTCCACTTATTTTACGGGACACGATACAGCAGGAGCTTTAATAGAAGAAATACCAGACTCTGCTGAGTTTCTTGCTGACTTAACTGTATTAGATGATTATATTAAAACAATCAGAAAACGCAGAAAATAACAAAGCATAACATTGTGTATAAGCAATAGCTATTCAGTTGTTTAACTCAAAGTTTGCGCATTTTAACCCGCCAAACCTTATTTCTAATTTTTTGCGTAAATTTGAAAAATTGAAATAAGGTTTGGCTAAGTGCAGTGCTGAAATTAAAGTTTTCGTTTTTTAATTCGCTACTGCTCATACACTAAACCGTAGTGAAATACTCCGCTACCGCTCCGTCTTTCACTACATCGGCTCACGGCTTCGCCGATGATATGCGAAATCCTTTCGCTTCGCTCAAGAACTTCACACATCTTCACCTTAATGCAATTTTGTTTTTTCCTAGATACTCCGTATCTTTCCAAAAACAAAACTACATTAAGCCGTGAGCCGTTACAAACCCACACTATATTCTAATAAATCAACAATTTTAGTAGCATAACCAAATTCATTATCATACCATGCTATTATTTTAAAGAATCTATCATTTAATTCTAAACAACTCCCTGCATCAATTACAGATGTTCTTGTTTCCGAAACAAAATCTTGTGATACCACAGCATCTTCAGTATACCCTAAAATTCCTTTTAACTCATTTTCAGATGCTAACTTAAAAACTTTTAATATTTCTTTTAAAGAAGTTGCTTTTTCTGTTGTAAAAGTTAAATCTACTAATGAAACATCTGGTGTTGGTACACGCACAGCCATTCCTGTTAACCTACCTTGTAATTCAGGAATTACTTTAATAACTGCCTCTGCTGCCCCTGTTGTTGTTGGTATAATATTATTAATTGCCGAACGCCCTCTTGTTCGTTTTTTATTTACTCCATCTACTGTATTTTGTGTAGATGTTGCCGCATGAACTGTTGTCATTAACCCCTCTTTTAATCCAAAATTATCATGAAGAACTTTGGAAATTGGCGCTAAACAATTTGTAGTACAAGAAGCATTAGAAAATACTACATCATTCGCAGTTAAATCAGTATGGTTAACACCCATTACATACATATTTGCATCTTTAGATGGTGCTGAAATAATAACTTTTTTTGCTCCTCCTTTAATATGTAATCCTGCTTTTTCTCTAGTTGTAAAAAAACCTGTTGATTCAATAATATATTCTGCTCCTACTTCATCCCACTTTAAATTTTCAGGATTTTTTTCAGCAGTAATTCTAATTTGTTTTCCATTTACTACTAATTTATCTCCTTTTACTTCTACTGTTCCATCAAATCTTCCATGAACAGAATCGTATTTTAACAAATATGCTAAATAATCTACATCTAACAAATCATTAATTGCTACTACTTCAACATTATCTCTTTTTATTGCAGAACGGAAAGCTAATCTTCCAATTCTTCCAAATCCATTAATTCCTACTTTTATCATTATTCTATATTTTTTTAAGTTGTCATAATATCCGAAACTCGTATTAGTTCCATATTTATATCTCCTGCACCTTTAATTGCATTAATTAAATCTGTTGTTACTATTTTATCATCTTTCAACCCTACCATTAAACTATATTTACCATCTAACAATAATTCAACTGCCTTTACTCCCATTCTACTAGCTAAAACCCTATCAAAACAAGATGGAGAGCCTCCTCGTTGTATATGCCCTAAAACAGATACTCTAACTTCATATTCAGGAAGATTTTTTTCAACATACTCTGCTAATTCATATACATTTTTTCCTGATTTATCCCCTTCAGAAACCACTACAATACTTGAAGATTTTCCAGAGTACTTGCTCTTTTTTAAAGACTCTAACATACGCTCTAAACCTAAATTTTCTTCAGGAATTAAAATTTCCTCTGCTCCTGCTCCAACCCCTACATTTAAAGCTATAAATCCTGCATCACGCCCCATAACTTCTACAAAAAACAAACGATTATGTGATGATGCAGTATCTCTAATTTTATCAATAGCCTCCATTGCCGTATTTAATGCTGTATCATACCCAATTGTATGCGTTGTACCAAAAATATCATTATCTATAGTACCCGGTATACCTATAATAGGGATATTAAATTCCTCATTAAAAACTACACCTCCTGTAAAAGAACCATCTCCGCCAATAACTACCAAACCATCAATATTATGTTTTTTACAATTATCATAAGCCTTTTCACGTCCTTCCTTTGTTCTAAATTCATCCGAACGTGCTGATTTTAATATAGTTCCTCCTTTTTGTATAATGTTATTTACACCTCTTGCTGTCATCGGTACAAAATCACCTTCAATAAGACCTTGGTACCCCCTATATATTCCTACACATTGAACTCTATAATAGGCACAAGTTCTTACTACTGAACGAATTGCAGCATTCATTCCTGGTGCATCTCCACCAGAGGTCATAACTCCTATTTTTTTCAATCGTTTTACTAATTAATTTTTATGCTAAATTAGTTTTTTTCTTTTAATTAAAAATAATTTTCATCATGATTTTGATCTTTTTTATCAAATATTTACTAATTTATGTATCTTTATCGGCTAATTAAATTATAAACCAATATGGCTTTACAAACAATTGACTATATAGTTATCATTGTTTTTTTTCTAATTTCTTTAAGTATTGGAATTTGGTCAGCTCGTTCAGCAGGAAAAAACAGTTCTGAATTCTTTTTATCAGGTAGAAACATGCCTTGGTGGCTGTTAGGTGTTTCAATGGTTGCCACCACTTTTGCCGCTGATACCCCTGGACTGGTAACTGAACTTGTTCGTAAAAGTGGAGTTTCAGGAAACTGGGTTTGGTGGGCAATGTTACTAACAGGAATGCTTACGGTATTTTTCTATTCAAAATTATGGCGAAAATCAGGTATTTCAACCGATTTAGAATTTTACGAATTACGATATTCAGGTAAAACAGCGGGTTTTTTAAGAGGATTTAGAGCTATTTATCTTGGGGTAATATTCAACATAATTACAATGTCTGGTGTGTGTTTAGCAGGAGCTAAAATCGCTAATATTTTACTTGGAATATCTCAAACAGAAATGCTAATTTATTCCTCAATAATTGTAGTAATATACTCTTCATTAGGCGGATTAAAAGGAGTATTACTTACTGATTTTGTTCAGTTTATAGTAGCTATGGTAGGCTCGGTATGGGCAACTATATATATTATTGATTTACCTGAAATTAACGGATTAACAAATTTACTTACTCATGAAAATGTAAGTTCTAAACTAAATTTACTACCTGATTTTTCAAACAAAGAGGCATTAATAACTTTATTTATCATTCCGTTTGCTGTTCAATGGTGGAGTACTTGGTACCCCGGTGCAGAACCTGGTGGTGGTGGTTATATTGCACAAAGAATGTTAGCTGCCAAAGATGAAAAAAATGCTACTTGGGCAACATTATTTTTTAACTTTGCACATTATGCCTTACGTCCTTGGCCTTGGATTATTGTAGGGTTAGCTTCTTTAATTTTATTCCCTACTTTAGAAAGCATTAATACCGCTTTTCCTAAATTATCAACAGAAATGCAAGGGCACGATGTTGCTTACGCAGCTATGATGACTTACTTACCTGCTGGGTTATTAGGTTTAGTTATAACATCATTAATTGCTGCATTTATGAGTACTATTTCAACACAATTAAATTGGGGAAGTTCTTATATAGTTAATGATTTTTATAGCCGATTTATTAATAAAAATGCAACCGAAAAACAGAAAGTAATTGTTGGTAGGTTATCTACCGTTTTACTTATGTTATCATCAGCTGTATTTTCTTTTTACTTGCAATCAGCAAAAGGAGTTTTTGATTTATTACTACAAATTGGTGCAGGAACAGGTTTGTTATTTATACTTCGTTGGTTTTGGCATCGTGTAAACCCATATAGTGAAATATCGGCAATGGTAATATCATTTGCAATTGCTTTACTATTTTTTATTAATGGTAAATTACAAACCCCTATAATAGAAATTGCTGGGTATTGGAAACTAATTATTGGAGTAGTTGTTACGACAATCGGTTGGATTTTAGTAACACTTTTAACAAAACCTACCGATGAAAAAACATTAAATAAATTTAATAGTTTAATATTTGATAATGAAGATAAATTTAAAAATATCGGCTTAAAAATAGTAGCATTTTTAATAGGAACGTTAGGAGTTTATAGCTTTTTATTTGCAACAGGTAATTTTATTTACGGAAAAACTACTTTAGCCATAGCTTTAACAATTTCAACAATTGCGTCTATATTAATATTAAAAAAACTTTGGAGTAAAATTAGTTAATGTAAAGAAGTAAAGATACTTTTACTGAAATTACTAAACTTTCTAATCTTTATTTTATAATACCATAAATCTAACAATATAAATTACCTCATAAAAAAAAGCCTGAATTAAAATTCAGGCTTTCGTTTAATTTATTTTAAGGCTTCTGTAATTATTTTACCAGTATTCCCATTAGGGAATTCTATTTGTAATAAGTTTGAAATAGTTGGGGCTATATCAGTAATATTATACCTTGTTTTAGAGCTCCCTTTTTTAAATCCTTTTCCATAAAAAATTACAGGAACGTGAGTGTCATAAGAGTATCCAGAGCCATGTGATGTTCCTTTTGTGCTTTTATAAAAAGGAAGTGTAGCAGGGCTTGGTATAAGCATTACATCTCCCGAAATTTTTTGATTATATCCATTTTGTAATGAATTTAAAACTCCTTTGGTAAAATTAGTTGTTTGTAAAGTTCTTGCTGTAACAGCTTTTTGTATAGCTTTATAGTTTATAATTTTATCAGCAATTTTTTGTGCAACAGTATTTACATCTAAATTTAAACTTTCAATTTTATCATGATTTAAAAATATTTGAAAGTTTGAAATATTTTCAACTAATTCCTCTGAATTGAAGTATTTTTTAGTTATCTCATTTACATAATTTTTTAGTTTTTTACTCTTAATATAATGTGCAGGAATTTTTAATGATTTTAGGTAAGAAGGAACAGGAACGGCAGCATGGTCTGCAGTTAAGAATAAAGTATAATTTCCTTTTCCTACTTGTTTATCTAAAAAATTAAATAAACTTTCCAAATCTTTATCAATTCGTAAATAGGTATCTTCAATTTCTTTTGATGCAATACCAAATTGATGTCCTACATAATCAGTTGAAGAAAAACTAATAGCTAAAAAGTCAGTATATTTTCCTTTACCAAGATTTTCGCCAATAATGCATGCTTTGGCAAAATCGGCAGTAAATGAATTCCCTGTAGGAATTTTTCTAATAATACTATAATTTTTTTTCTTTCGTAAAGAAGGAATATCATGAGGAAAAACAGGTTTTTCTTCACCTTTAAAAGTCTGTTCAAAATCATTGTCATCTTCACGGCTTTCGGTATAAGTAGAAATATCATATAAAGTATTCCAAGGTTTACTTAAATATTCGTCTGCTTTACCCGATTTGTTAAATTTTTTAACCCATTTTGGCAATTCTGTCATATCATAATATGTAGAGGAAATCCATTGTCCTTTATTTCCTCCGTTAAACCAATAAGCCGCATTAGCACTATGTCCTGCTGGTAGTATAGCAGAACGGTCTTTTAATGCAATACCAATAGTTTTACCATTCATATTTTGAGCTAAATGGAGTTGATCGGCAATCGTAGTTGTTAGCATTCTTTGAGGAGATTTTTTTCCACTATCGCCATTATTTCCTACGGTTTTATAATTTTCATCATCAACACAATAAATTTCTTTTTTTAAGAATTTATCATACCAATTATTAGCAATAATTCCATGATTAAATGGTGTAGTTCCTGTATAAATAGAAGTATGCCCAACAGCAGTATAGGTAGGAATATAATTATAATGAGCATTTTCTAATGAAAATCCACCTTTTAACAAGCGCTTAAATCCGCCATCACCATATCTGTTTGCAAAACGAGTAAGATAGTCATAACGCATTTGGTCTATAACAATTCCCACCACTAATTTTGGTTTTTCTGATGAATTTATTTTGTTTTGACCGTACCCAACAGTCAAAAATAAAGAAAAAGTAAAAACAATGATTTTTTTCATTTTGTATAATGATTAATTAAATAAAACCCAAAAGTAAGTAAAAAGATGGTTACTTAATATTACTAATTATACATTTAACATAAACTTTAGTACCTTTGCTAAATTAAACGTAACTGAATGATATGAATTATATCGAACATATCGGTAAATATTTTTTAATGTTGAAACAGGTTTTTAGAAAACCTCAAAGGGCTAGTTATTTTAAGGAAACTTTATTGGTTGAACTTGAAGAATTAGGGCATAAATCTATAGGAATTATAGCGTTTATCTCATTTTTTATTGGTGGAGTTATAGCCTTACAAACAGCTTTAAATGTTGAAAGCCCTTTTATACCAAAATCATTAATTGGTTTTGCAACCAAACGTTCAATTATATTAGAGTTTGCTCCTACATTCTGTTCTATTATATTGGCAGGAAAAGTGGGGTCTTATATTACCTCAAGTATTGGTATGATGCGCGTTCGTGAACAAATTGATGCTTTAGAAGTTATGGGTGTTAATTCATTAAATTTATTGGTTTTACCTAAAATTATAGCTACCGTATTTTTTTATCCTTTTTTAGTAATACTCGGAATGTTTCTCGGAATTTTTGGAGGCTGGGTAGCGGGTGTTTTATCAGGACTTTTTTCAGGTGTTGATTATGTTGAAGGGTTACAAATGGATTTTAATCCTTTTTTAATAAAATACTCAATTATAAAAACCATTGTTTTTGCTTTTATTATTGCAACGGTTCCGTCTTATCACGGTTATTATGTTAAAGGAGGGTCTTTAGAAGTTGGTAAAGCAAGTACAAATTCAGTTGTTTGGACGATAGTAGTTATTGTTGTCGTAAATTATTTCTTAACTCAAATGCTTTTAACGTAATGATTGAAGTAAAAGATATACATAAATCTTTTGGAGATGCTGAAATTTTAAAAGGAATTTCAACAGTTTTTGAAGAAGGAAAAACAAGTTTAATAATAGGGCAAAGCGGTGCAGGAAAAACAGTTTTTTTAAAATCGTTATTGGGGTTATATATTCCAGAAAAAGGCTCTATTGTATATAATGGAAAGCCTAATACTGAAATGACCATTAAAGAACAACGAGAGTTAAGAAAAGAAATAGGAATGGTATTTCAAGGAAGTGCTTTATTTGATTCTCAAACGGTTGAAGAGAATGTAATGTTTCCTTTAAAAATGTTTACTAAACAATCTAAAGATGAAATGTTAAACAGGGTAAACTTTGTTTTAGAAAGAGTAAATCTTAATAATTCTAACCATAAATATCCTGCTGAATTATCAGGAGGAATGCAAAAAAGGGTTGCCATTGCACGTGCAATAGTTATGGAACCTAAATATTTATTTTGTGATGAGCCAAATTCTGGATTAGATCCAAGTACCTCTATAGTTATAGACAATTTAATAAAAGAAATTACCGATGAATTTAAAATAATTACAGTTATTAATACCCATGATATGAACTCTGTTATGGAAATAGGAGATAAAATAGTATTTCTGAAAGATGGTAAAAAAGCGTGGGAAGGTAATAGTGATGAAATTTTTAAAACTGATAATAAAGCTGTAACCGATTTTGTGTATTCTTCAAATTTATTTAAAAAGGTTCGAAAAGCGTATTTATCTGAAAAATAAAAAGATTTATTATTAAAAATGAATTAAATAGGGGTATAATCTTATTTTACAAAAATAAATTCTTCAACACCAAATATTTACATGTGACAAAATTAAGTTTATAAGTAAGAATTCTAACACTATATTGAAAAACACAGAAATAATATAATTAAAAATTTGTATATAATAAAAAAGATTATATATTTGCACTCGCAAAAACGAAATAATTAAAATGACCTGGTAGCTCAGTTGGTAGAGCATCTCCCTTTTAAGGAGAGGGTCCTGGGTTCGAGCCCCAGCCCGGTCACTAAAAATATAAAAGCTTCTCTCTTTTGGGAAGTTTTTGTATGTTTAGAAGGGGGAGATTCCAGAGCGGCCAAATGGGACGGACTGTAACTCCGTTGTCTTTCGACTTCGCAGGTTCGAATCCTGCTCTCCCCACAATCAATTTAATTTATGAATATTATTGAATTACTAAAGAAATAAACACTCAGTATTTTTTATGCTGAGTGTTTTCTTTTATAAAAGTATTTTATATTTTTGATTAAGATGATAAATCACATTTTAGTTTTAAACAAAAAATCATGGAAGAAAATAAAGAACCAGAGGTATCAGCAGTACAAGTAAAAGAAGAAGCTAAAGACTTTTTTCAAAGTTTAAAGATTTTTTTAAAAGAATTACTTGATTTTAGGCATGATACAGATCATCAAGCTACTATGGAAGCCATTAAAGGAGACATCCCCTTTAAAGGAGCAACTGCATGGATTTTAATATTTGCAGTTTTTGTAGCCTCAATAGGGCTAAATGCAAATTCAACAGCTGTAGTAATTGGAGCCATGTTAATATCTCCTTTAATGGGACCTATTTTAGGTATAGGTATGGCATTTGCTGTTAATGATATTGATACTTTTAAAAAATCAGCAATTAGCTTAATTACTATGATTATTTTAAGCTTATTAACATCTTTTATATTCTTTTATTTCTTTCCCTTAAGTGAAGATACTTCAGAATTAATGGGAAGAACAAAACCAGATATTAGAGACGTGTTAATAGCATTTTTTGGTGGTTTATCATTAATGGTTGCCAGAACAAAAAAAGGAACTGTTGCTTCTGTAATTTTTGGGGTTGCTATTGCAACTGCTTTAATGCCCCCTTTATGTACGGTAGGTTATGGTTTATCTAAATGGGCTTCAGGAAGCAGTGAAGGTTTTTGGAATGCTTTAGGGGCAATGTACTTATTCACAATTAATACAATATTTATTGCCTTAGCAACATTTATAGTGTTAAAATTATTACGTTTTCCTATGTATAAATATGCAAACTCAACACAAAGGAAACGTTATGCTTTTTTTGCAACTATATTGGGTATAGGAGCAATGATTCCTGCTATATACACTTTCTTTATTACGTTAGATGAAAACAGGGTAAATCAACAAATAAGTAGTTATATTTCTAATGAAATAAAAGTAAATAAATCCTTACAATTAATGAATTATGAGGTAAATTTATCAAATAAAACTTTATCTCTTAACTTTTTTAATGAAATTAATGATGCTACGAAAAATGATTTATTAAATGAATTAACTAATAATCCAGAATACCCTAAATTAGAAGATTTTAAATTAGAAATAAAAGGAAGTGATACAAAAAGTTATGAGCTAATTTCTAGTGCATATAAAGATGCTAGAGAAGAATTAAAAAGTAGTAAAAATATTATTGAAGGATTAAATAAAGAGATAGAATATTTAAAAAATGAAATAGCTATTTTAAATGATAGAATAGAACAAGATGCTTTAAATAAAAATAAAACAACTATTGCTTTTAGTTCTATTGCTAAAGATGCCAAGATACGATATAATACCATTAAATCTATCAGTTTTGCAAATACTTTAAATACAAAAGATTTTATTAAATTTGATACTGTTCCTGAAGTAAATATTCAATGGGATGCTAAATTACCAGATTCTATACGTGTTAAAAAAGAAATTGAAATTAGACAATGGTTACAAAATAACATGAATTTAGACACTTTGTTTATTGTTAAAAAACATTAAGTTTAACATTCATTATTAAAGATATTGTTGATGATTGATATAAATAAATACAAGGTTAATAAAAAAATAAACCTTAATGATATAGAAACAAAAGAATCTTTTGAAAATGCAAAAAAACGGTTAAAAAAACTTCGTAAAGAAATAAGTAAATTGCAAGATACTATGTATGCCGAGGGTAAATATAGTATTTTAATATGCTTACAAGGTATGGATACCGCTGGTAAAGACAGCTTAATTAGAGAAGTTTTTAAAGATGTAAATGCACGTGGTGTAATTGTTCATAGTTTTAAAGTTCCTACGGAATTAGAGTTAAAGCACGATTTTATGTGGAGGCATTATTTAGCTCTACCTCCAAAAGGTAAAATAGCTGTTTTTAATCGTACACATTATGAAAATGTGCTTGTAACTCGTGTACATCCTGAATATATTTTTGCAGAAAATATTCCAACAGTAAAAATGTTAGATGATTTAAATGATGACTTCTATCATAATAGAATGGACAGAATTAATGAGTTTGAAGAGCATTTATCAAACAACGGAATGATTATATTAAAATTCTTTTTAAATATTTCAAAAGAAGAACAAAAAAATCGTTTATTACGTAGGTTAGATATCCCTGAAAAAAGATGGAAATTTTCATCAGGAGATTTAAAAGAACGTAAGCTATGGGATAACTACCAAAATTGTTATCAGGATATGATTAATAAAACTTCAACAAACTATGCACCTTGGTTTGTTGTTCCTTCGGATGATAAATTAGCATCTAGGTTAATAGTAGCAGAGGCGTTATTACAAGAAATGAAGAAATATAATTTTAAAGAACCTAATTTAAATCAAAAAGATTTAGATAATATAGAAGAATTTAAAGCCCAATTAAATAATGAATAAATATAATTTACAATAATTATATTTTAAAATTTTTGGTATAAAAAACAGGATTGAAAAAATTTCAATCCTGTTTTTTATAAGATTAGTGAGCATGTCCGTGCCCGTCCATTTCTCCAGTGCTTTTCAGTAATTCGCCTTTTAAAATATGACTTCCTTGCTTAACAATTTTAATGTTAAAATCATTCCCTTCAATAGTTTTTAATTCAACAAAATCATTATCTTCACTACCAAGTGTTACAACTAAAGGAACAAATTCAATATTATTTTTTTGCTTAAATACTACCTTCTTTCCTTCAAAATCAATCACAGCATTTTTAGGAACAGCGTATGCCATATGTTTTGCTCCTAATAAAATTTGAGCATTTATAAAAGTTCCTGCTTTAATATCTTTATCTTTATTGTTAAATATTCCGTGAGCAATAACACTTTTTGTTTGGTTGTTCATTGTTTGACCAATCAATTTTATTTTACCACGATATTCTTTGTCTATTCCATCTGGGCGAAATACAAATTCATCTTTTTTGTTTATTTTTCCTATATCGGTACTAAATATATTAAGTTCAGCATGTAAATTATCATCATTAATAATTTGTATCATTTCTTCGTTTACGCTTAAAAATTTACCTTTACTTAAATTATTTTGAGAAACATAACCAGAAATAGGTGATTTTACATATATAAATTGCTGAATACCTTTATGTGCTACCGTTTTAGGAGATATTCCTGCCATTTTTAGTTGAGAGGCATAGCTTTGGATTAAATTTTTTGCCGATCTATAGCTACTCTCTGCTAATAAATATGATTTTTTAGATAAAATATCATTATCAAATAACATCTTTGCTCTCTCAAATGCTTGTTTTTCTACATTTAATTTATTTATAGCTTCTAAATAATTGTATTGCAATTCTGTAAAATTAGGGTGTCGTAAAGTTGCCACTACTTGCCCCTTATATACTTTATCACCCACTAATAATTTTGTAGATTCTACAAATGCTTCTAATGGAGCATAAATTGTAGATATACTTTGTGGTGGTACTTGAATACTTCCCGTTACATCTATTCGTTTCCTAATATTAATTTTTTCAATAGGTGATATTTTAATTTTAGCAGCTTTTATTTGTGTTTCATTTAAATGAATATCTTTTTTACCTTTCCTGTGTCCATCATCTTTAGCTTCTTTTTTCTTCTCTCCTTCATGATTATCTTCACTGTGATTATGGTCATCTTTATCATGATCATGTTTTTCAGTTTCTGCGTGAGAATGCCCTTCTTTATGATTATGTTCATCTTGTTTGCTTCCTTTACAGCCCACAGTGAACATTACTAATAATATTATTAAAATTATATTTTTCATTATTTATTTTTTTAATTGTTAAAAAATTTATTCTACATAGTACTGATATTCAATAGCAATTTGATTATAAGTATTAATAAGTGATAAATAATTTTGCATTACTTCAAAATATGATGCAAAACTTTGGTTATATTCATATGTACCAATTTCTCCTGTTTTGTATGCAATTTCTAATTTTTCTAAAAATTTTTCTGCTTGATTAAAAGTTGTACTAATTGCATTAATTTTGTTTTGCATTTCTTTTAACTGATATTCCAAACTTTCTTTTCTTAACTCAATTTCAGTTTTTGCTGATTGATTATAAAAAGCAACCTGCTCTCTATTAATCTTTTGTTGTCTTATGTTAGCATTACTTGAACCTAATGGGAAAGGAATTTGTAAGCCAAAGCCAAAACCGGTATAATTTGGATTATTTCCATCTTTCATTCTAACTATACTTCCATAAACTTCAGGAAAATAAACCGATTTTGCTACTGAAACATTATTTTCTGCTATACGGTAACTTTTTTGAAACGCATCATCAAATACTGTTGACGTTTTTTCTGAAAAATTAACAAATAATAATTTTGGAAATTTATCTTCCGGTTTAATTATTTTCTTTAATTGTAACAAGGCTTTCAATTTATTTTCTGTTTCAAAAAAATCTCTGGTTATAGAACTTTTTTGCGTTTTAATACTTAAAGATTGCATTGTTATCATATCTTTTTCTAACCCTCCAATTTCTCCTACTTCATGTTGTTTTTTTGCAAAATTTTGTATTTCATTAATTTTAGTTTGTTGGTCGTCTAGTAACTTTTTTAAACTGTACAAATAATGCCATTGTTGGTATAAATTACGTACATTTCTAATTACTTGCTTTTCTGTAATTTGAGTAGTTGCTTTAGCTAATGCTACCTGTGATTTAGCTAATTTAAGACGTTTAAAATGACCTAAAATTGAACCAAAATTTTGTGTAAGAGTCATTTCTGTTTCTCCACTGGCTGTAAAAGGAACTTTTCTATAATCAAATTGTAAAGTACCTATATTAAAAGCCCCTTCAATATTAGCTTTTTGATTACGGATATTTAACTGAGCATTGTTAATGTCTACAGATTTGGTTTTAACCAATTCAATAGCCGATTGCTCAGTTAAAATTTCAGGTTTTTCTTGGGCATTTGCTATTATACACAACCCCAAGAAAAATACTATTAAACAATAAAATTTATTTATATTCATTTGTTATTCTTTTATATTAATCAACATACTATATTATATTTTTAATAAATGCAATTGTAAATACAAAATGAAATTATTAGAAACACTGTACAATAAAATATTTATTTTATTCTTTATCAATTTTTAGGATGTAAACTGGTCAAATTTTGACCAGTTTACCCTAATTATTTTATTAAAAATACTATAAAAGTATGTCCAAATTATACTTTTTTGGATTGATTACTTATGATCATGTCCTTTATGGTCATTTTTTTCATTTTCATGATTATGTCCTTCATGACCATGCTCTTCATGGTTATCATTTTTATGATCATGTTGCTCTGTATGGTTATGATCATCATGGTTATGGTTGTCTTTTTTTGTTCCTTTACAACCAACTAAAAATGTACCTACTACTGCTATTGTTAAAATTAATTTTTTCATTTTGTTTTCTATTTTATTGATTAAACTTTTTTTATTGATTAAGAATTTTGTGTTTCTTCTAATTTTTTAAACGATTTTCTTTCAAACAACATATATAATGATGGTAAAATAAGCAATGTTAATATAGTTGCTGATACTAAACCACCAATTACAACAGTTGCTAATGGTTTTTGTACTTCTGCACCTGCCGAAGAAGATATTGCCATTGGTAAAAAACCAACTGATGCCACCATTGCTGTCATAATTACAGGACGCAACCTTGTATAAGTACCTTGTTTTACAACTTTCATAATGTTGGTTATACCGTCTTTTTTAAGTCGATTAAACTCTGCAATTAGTACAATACCGTTAAGTACTGCTACCCCAAATAAGGCGATAAATCCTACTCCTGCCGAAATACTAAAAGGCATTCCTCTCAACCAAAGTGCAAATATTCCACCAATTGCCGACATTGGAATTGATGTAAAAATAAGTACACTTTGTTTAATTGAACCAAAAGTGATATAAAGTAATAAGAAAATTAATAATAATGCTATAGGAACAGCAATTATTAATCTTGCTCGTGCTTTTTCTAAATTTTCAAATGTTCCACCGTAAGTAATGTAATATCCAGGATCAAACTTCATTTTTTTTTCAATTTTACTTTTTACCTCTGCTACGATACTTGCCACATCTCGTCCTCTAACATTAAACCCAACAGTTAAACGACGTTTCGCATCATCTCTTTGAATTTGATTGAATGATTTTTTCAGTTGTACATTCGCCACATTAGCAATAGGAATTTGTGTTCCATCACTCGTAGTTACATACAAATTCTTAATATCATTAATACTATTTCGGTATTGCTTGTCTAAACGAACTACCAAATCATAACGCTTTTCTCCTTCATAAACAATTCCTGCACTTTGCCCTGCAAAAGCGGTATTAATAGCATCATTAATATCTTGAATATTTAATCCATAACGAGCTAATTGACTACGATTGTAATCAATTACTATTTGCTCTAAACCACCTACTTTTTCTACATACAAATCTGTTGCACCTTCTACACTTGGAATAATTTGAGATAATTTATTACCATAAGTTGTTAATTTATCTAAATCTTCCCCGTAAATTTTTAGTACAACATCTTGTCTTGCACCAGTCATTAACTCATTAAATCGCATTTGAATAGGTTGTTGAAAACCAAAAGTTACCCCAACCATATTTTGCTCTAAAACACTTTGCATTTTCTCGGCAAGTTCTTCTTTTGAGTCTGATTTTGTCCACTTGTCAGGAGTAGAAAGCAAAATCATAATATCAGATGCTTCCATTGGCATAGGGTCTGTCGGTATTTCAGAAGAACCTATTTTTCCAACTACTTCAATAACTTCATCAGGAAATTCTTTAAGTAAAATATCTGCTACTTGCGTAGTTGCATCAACTGTGTAACTAACACTACTTCCTGTTGGCACCATCATTTGAGCTGCAAAATCTCCTTCATCTAAAGTAGGTATAAATTCTGATCCCATTCTACTGAAAGTGAATAAACTAAATGCAAAAATTGCTAATGTTATGGCAACTACTTTTTTAGCATTATTCAATACAAAATTTAAAATAGGCTCATAGAATTTACGAATTGAATTAATAATTTTATCAGAAAAATTAGGTTTGTTGCTAATTTTTTTGCTTAAGAACAATGAACTTATCATTGGTACATAAGTTAATGATAGAATAAATGCACCCAAAATAGCAAAACTTACCGTCATTGCCATTGGTTTAAACATTTTTCCTTCAATACCAATTAATCCTAAAATTGGTAGATACACAATTAAAATGATGATTTCCCCAAAAGCTGCACTTGTTCTAATTTTTGATGCAGATTCATACACCTCGTCATCCATTTCACTTTGTGTTAATTTTGTTGTGAGCTTACGTACACCTAAATGATGCAAGGTTGCTTCAACGATAATGACCGACCCATCAACGATAATTCCAAAGTCAATTGCTCCTAAACTCATTAAGTTACCTGATACCCCAAAAATATTCATAAGTGTAATGGCAAATAACATTGCTAATGGAATAACAGATGCTACAATTAAACTTGCACGTAAATTACCAAGTAATAATGCCAAGATGAAAATTACGATTAAAGCTCCTTCAATTAAGTTTTTAGAAACGGTGCTAATTGCTCTATTTACTAGTTTTGTTCGGTCTAAAAATGGTTCAATTTTTACACCTTCTGGTAAACTTTTTTGAATTTGAGTCATTCGTTCTTTAACATTCTCAATTACCTTTGATGCATTTTCATCTTTCAACATCATTACAATACCACCAACAGCATCTCCTTCGGCATCACGAGTCATCGCACCGTATCGTATAGCACTACCAAACTGAACTTTTGCAATATCTCGTATTAAGATAGGAGCCCCATTAGCAGTATTTTTTACTACAATTTGCTCAATATCTTTAAGGTTTTTAATTAAACCTTCACTTCTAATGAAATATGCTTTTGGCTTTTTGTCAATATACGCACCTCCTGTATTTTGGTTGTTTTTTGCCAAAGCATCAAAAACATCACTAATACTAATATTTAGTGCTTGTAATCTTTGAGGTTGTAAAGCTACTTCATATTGCTTTAAAAAACCCCCAAAGCTACTTACATCAGCAACACCTTCTAAACCAAGTAATTGACGACGAACTACCCAATCTTGTAACGAACGCAATTCCATTGCATCATATTGGTTTTTATGTGACTCATCAACAACTAAAGTATATTGATAAATTTCTCCAAGACCAGTAGTTACCGGCATCATTTCAGGTGTTCCAATACCTTCTGGAATTTGTTTTGCAGCCTCTATTAATCGTTCACTAATTTGTTGCCTTGCCCAATAGATATCGGTATATTCACCAAAAACAATGGTAACTACGCTTAATCCAAAACGAGAAAAAGAACGAATTTCCTCCACTTCAGGGATATTAGACATCGTCATTTCTATTGGAAAAGTTACTAATCGTTCAATATCTTGAGCCGATTGTGATGGTGCAGAAGTAATAATCTGCACTTGATTATTGGTAATATCAGGTAATGCATCAATAGGTAAATTTTTCATAGAGCGAATACCTACACCTATTAATACAAAGATTAATATTCCAATTATTAATTTATTTTTTATTGAAAATTTTATTATTCTATCTAACATTTTATCATAATAAATTAGGTTAATATAGCTATATTGTTGTTGACTATAATTTGTACTTATAATCAATAACAATTATTAACTTTTTTAATTTTAAACTAAAAATGTTATTATGAAATGGGAGGACGGAATAAACTTTTTATAAAATCAGTTGTATGAAGTGATTTATAATATTGAATTTTTGATATTTCCTTTGGAATAAAATAATCTAACGAATACTCTACTGCAGTATGAACAAATGCAGTAAGTGTTACTATTTGTATGTTACAGTGATGATGATGTTTTGTTTGTTTATCTTTATTTGAATCATTTTTGTGATGATAATCTTCGTGAAGATGATCCATTTGAGAATGATGATTGTGTGTATTTACATCGTGGTATACCACAGTATCATTATGAATGATTTGTGGTGGCATTAAAAACATTATAGCTAATATGTAAGTAAATAATTTTATCACACTGTAAAATATAAATCACCGCAAAATAATAAAATATTAATTAATAATTCTAAATTTTAGCTTAAATTATTTTTAGTATTCTATTTTTATATATTCTAAAATATAAAAACACTACCTTTATACGCTGAAAAATTTAAAAGATAATTGAAAGAGGAATAAATGGAATTAAAATTAACAAAACCAATAGTATTTTTTGATTTAGAAACTACAGGAATTAATATAGCAACAGATAGAATTGTAGAAATATCAATTTTAAAAGTTTTTCCGAATGGAAATAAAGAAAGCAAAACGTGGTTAGTAAATCCTGAAATTGAAATACCACAAGAAGCATCAGCAATTCACGGAATTACCAATGAAAAAGTAGTAAATGAGCCTACTTTTAAAGAATTAGCTCCAAAAATTAATGAAATGATTGCGGATAGTGATTTGGCAGGTTTTAATTCAAATAGATTTGATATTCCTTTATTAGCAGAAGAATTATTACGTGTTGGAATAGATTTTGATATGAATAATAAAAAGGCTATTGATGTTCAGGTAATATTTCATAAAAAAGAGCAACGTACATTAAGTGCAGGATATGAATTTTATTGTGGAAAAAAACTTGAAGATGCACATTCGGCAGAGGCAGATACATTAGCAACCTATGAAATTTTAAAAGCTCAGTTAGATAAATATGATGATATTGAAAATTCAGTTGAAGCATTAAGTAAATTTTCATCACATACAAAAAGAGCTGATTTTGCAGGTTTTATATTATTTAATGAAAATGATGATGAAATTTTTTCATTCGGGAAATATAAAGGAAGAACGGTTGAGGAAGTGTTAAAAGAAAACCCAGGGTATAATTCATGGATACAAAATGCAGATTTTCCGTTATATACAAAAAAAGTTTTACGTTTAATTAAAGACCGAATGTCTGAGCCAAAAAATACAATGACCGACGAAGAAAAATTACAGGCTTTGCAACAAAAATTTAATTTAAAATAAATTTAATAATAATAAAAATGAATAAAAACATACTAATTTTCTTATTATTTATAACGAGTGTTTTAAATGCTCAATACATTAACCCATTAATATCAAAAGACGCTGAAGCCCAAGAAGAATGGGTTAATAACATCATGAATTCAATGACTATTGATGAAAAAATAGGTCAGTTATTTATGGTGCAGGCTTACTCAAATAAAGATGAAAAGCATGAAAAAATTATGACCGATATGATTAAAAAATATCATATAGGAAGTTTAATTTTTATGCAAGGAACACCAAGTAAGCAAGCTGAATTAACTAATAAATATCAATCTTTAACAACAAAAGTTCCGTTAATGATTGGTTTTGATGGAGAGTGGGGATTAGATATGAGGTTAAAAAACACCTATCGTTTTCCTTGGAATATGACATTGGGGGCAATACAAGACAATAAATTAATAGAAAAATTAGGTAAACAAATAGGCGAACACTGTAAAAGAGTGGGAATTCACGTGAATTTTGCTCCTGTTGTAGATGTAAATACTAACCCAAATAACCCGATAATTGGTAATCGTTCTTTTGGAGAAAGTAAAGAAAATGTTGCTGAAAAAGCCATTGCTTTTACAAAAGGAATGCAAAGTGTAGGGGTGTTGGCAAATGCAAAACATTTCCCAGGACATGGAGATACAGCAACCGATTCACACCTTACATTACCAACAATAAATTTTACTGAACAACGAATTGATTCTATTGAATTATATCCTTTTAAAAAGTTATTTAACGCGGGGGTAGCAAGTGTTATGACAGCCCATTTAAGTATTCCTAGTTTAGAGGAAAATAAGGCTTTACCATCATCTTTATCAAAAAAGATAATTACAAATTTATTAAAAGAAAAGTTAGGCTTTTTAGGGTTAATATTTACTGACGGATTAAATATGAAAGGAGCTGCAAATTATTCAACACCGTCAGAAATAAATTTAGCAGCGTTTTTAGCAGGAAATGATATTTTATTAATTCCTGATGATGTGCCAAATACAATAAAATTATTTAAAGAATATATTAAAAACGGAAAAATATCAGAACAAAGGCTTAATTATTCAGTTAAAAAGATATTAAAAGCTAAATATTTAGTAGGACTAAATAATTATAAACCAATACAAGAGGAAAATATTAATGAGGAATTAAATACTCCCTACAATGAAATATTACATAGGGAATTGGTTACAAATTCAATAACATTATTAAAAAATGAACAAAATTTAATTCCTATTAAACATTTAGAAAATCATAAGATAGCATATGTTTCATTAGGAGATGATAAGGGAGATTATTTTGTTAATATGCTTAAAAATTATACTGATGTAACTGTTTTTTCTAATAAAAACTTATCTGTTTTAAAGAAAAAATTATCTAAATATAATCTTGTAATTGTAGGTTTTCATAAATCAAATAAAAATCCTTGGAAATCTTATAAGTTTTCAAAGAAAGATTTATATTGGTTACAAGAAATATCTAAAAAAAATAGAGTTATTTTGGATGTGTTTGCAAGTCCGTACGCATTATTACAGATAGAAACATTTAAAAATATTGAAAATGTTATAGTTTCTTATCAAAATAGTAAAGAGGCTCAAGAATTATCAGCTCAAGCAATTTTTGGTGCTATAAGTATTAAAGGAAGACTTCCTGTTTCTATAAAAAATAATTTTGAAGTAGGTAGTGGTTTAACCACGTACCCATTAAATAGATTAGGGTATTCAATTCCTGAAGAAGTAGGTATGTCTTCTGATAGTTTAAGAATTATAAACAAGTATTTAGATACTATTTTACAAAAAAAAATGGCTCCAGGTGGGCAAGTTTTAGTAGCTCGTAATGGAAAAGTTATTTTTCAAAAAAACTTTGGATATCATACATCGTTAAAAAAAAGAAAAGTACAATCATCAGATATTTATGATGTAGCTTCAATGACAAAAATATTGGCATCATTACCAATGATAATGAAAGCTGAAGAGGAAAAGAAATTTTCTATTTACTCAATGTTACAAGATATTTTACCAAGTTATAAAAATACTAATAAAGATACTTTAATGGTAAAAGAAATACTGTCTCACACAGCACGTTTACATTCTTGGATACCTTTTTACAAAACAACTCAGAATGAAAAAGGAAATAATTTACCATCATTTTACAGAAATAGAAAAACCAGAAAGTTTAATATAAAAGTAGCTGATAATTTATACTTAATTAAAAGTTATAAAGACTCAATAAAACATAAAATTAAAGAAGTAGAACAAAGACCAAAAGTAGGGTATAAATATAGCGATTTAGGCTACTATATTTTTAAAGATATTCTTGAAAAAAAATATAAAAAGAGATTAGATAAATTAGTTGATGAAAATTTTTATAGTAAATTAGGATTAAACAGAACGAGTTATTTACCATTAACCAAATATAAAAAATCAGAAATTGTTCCTACTGAAATTGATACTTATTTTAGAAATCAATTACTTCATGGGTATGTACACGATATGGGAGCTGCTATGCAAGGAGGAGTTGGAGGACACGCTGGGTTATTTTCTAACGCAAATGATGTAGCTAAAATAATGCAGATGTATTTACAGAAAGGTTATTATGGAGGAAAACGCTATTTGAAAGAAGAAACTATTAATAAATTTAACAAACGTTATTTTGCAGATCTTGAAATTCGTAGAGGTTTAGGGTTTGATAAACCACAAATAAATTTAGATGAAACTCCTACGTGTAATTGTGTTTCTCACGAAAGTTTTGGTCATAGTGGATTTACAGGTACTTATACGTGGGCAGACCCTGTAAGTGGAATAATTTATGTTTTCCTATCAAATAGAGTTTACCCAACAATGGAAAATAGAGGACTGGTAGAAAGTGATATGCGTACTAAAATACAGCAAGTAATTCAAGATGCTATCATCAACTAATTAAAATTTACAACCAGTATTATTACAATTTTAAATTTATGAAAATAATTATTTCACCAGCAAAATCATTAGATTTTGAAAATAATGCACCAACAACAATACATACGCAACCATTTTTTTTAAATAAATCATTAAAAATTAATGAAAGTTTAAAAATATTGTCGGCAAAAGAATTATCTCAATTAATGAAAATATCAGATAATTTAGGATATTTGAATTATGAAAGAAATAAAAAGTGGAATATTCCTTTTTCATTAAAAAATGCTAAACAAGCTATTTATTCTTTTACTGGTGATGTTTATAAAGGGTTAGATGTTAATACATTATCAGAAGGAAAAATACCTGTATTACAAGAAAAATTAAGAATACTTTCAGGGTTATACGGAATATTAAAGCCGTTGGATTTAATACAACCATATCGTTTAGAAATGGGAACAAAATTAAAAGTAGGAAAGTTTGATAATTTGTATAAATTTTGGGCTGATGAACTTGCTAATCACTTAAATAATGAAATGAAAGAAGATGAGTTACTCGTAAATTTAGCAAGTTTAGAATATTTTAAGGCTGTACCTAAAAAGGCTTTAAAAATGCCTATAATTACTCCTGTTTTTAAAGAATTGAAAGGTGATACTTATAAAGTTGTAGCCATTTATGCTAAAAAAGCACGTGGACTTATGATACGTTATATTATTGATAATAATGTAGAAACCATAGAAGAATTAAAAGGTTTTAATACTAATGGTTACGGTTTTTCGGAAACGTTATCTACTAATGATGAATTGGTTTTTGTTAGGTAATTTTTTCATTTAACCCTTCTTTAAACCAATTTATTTTATTTGAGCCGTTTATTTTATTCCAAAAAATAGTAACTATTAAGGCAAATAATAAACTAATTAGTATAGGAAAAGATAAATCGGTCTTAAATAAACAGAAAGGATAATTTAAAAATGAATGAACTCCTACTAAATAAACTAAATTTTGGGTTTTTATGAACATTAATGATAAAATAATTCCTGCAATAAATAGTTTAATTAAATCAAGAAATAAATATTCTGTTTGTCCTAATATTATTCTATTTGGAAGATGACTTAAAGAAAATAATAATTGAGATAAAATTAGAGCTCCGAAGATAGACAACTTATTATTAAATTTAATTTTTAAAATAAGGTAAATTTGAGTTAAAATAATTCCTCTGTAAACTAATTCTTCCGCAAGAGCACTCCCTAAAAATTGAGCTGAAAAACTGCCAAATTTATAATTTAATTTATCACTGAAGGTAATACTTCCATTTTGAAAGAATGAAAAAATAGCGCTTGATAAATTTAATAATACCCATAAAATTAATGCCCAAAATAATCCTGTTTTAATTTTATTTGTATTTAATAGAAAGTCTTTAAGTTTTATTCTTCCTAATTTCATACTGATAATTAAAAATAATAGAACAGAAGAAATACCCGCTATTAAAGTTGGAGTTATAAAACCATTTGATTTTTCAGTTATTGAAATAAATGATTTGTTGGTAAATAAGTAATTCCACAAAAATGCATTTATTGGGATTAAACAGATAATTAATAGTAAAACTTTATTTGAAATTTTCTTAACCATAGTTTTCTGTTTAAGTTTGTCATTTAACAATCAGCTAAACCGACCGTAATCGCCAAACCTCCTTCTGATGTTTCTTTATATTTACGGTTCATATCTTTGGCAGTTTCCCACATAGTATCAATTACTCTGTCTAACGGAACAATTGATTCTTTTGGGTTGGTTTCTAATGCTAATTCAGCAGCATTTATAGCTTTAATTGCTCCCATACTATTACGTTCTATACAAGGTATTTGAACTAATCCACCAATAGGGTCACAGGTTAATCCTAAATGATGCTCCATTGCAATTTCTGCAGCAACTAAACATTGTGCAGGTGTTCCTCCTAATAATTCAGTTAAGGCACCTGCTGCCATTGCAGATGATACGCCTATTTCGGCTTGGCAACCTCCAGCTGCTGCTGATATTGTAGCATTTTTCTTAAAAATACTACCTATTTTACCAGCTACTAATAAGAATTTTTTAATATGCTCAAAATCAGCTTTATGATTTTCAATAACTAAATAATACATTAAAACGGCAGGAATTACCCCAGCACTTCCGTTGGTAGGGGCTGTAACTACACGTCCTAAAGAAGCGTTTACTTCATTTACTGATAAAGCAAAACAACTAACCCATTTTAGTATTTCTCTAAATTTAACTTCACTATTTCTAATGGCATTAATCCATTCTTCAGGGTTGTTATATTTTTCTTCTTTTATAAGTTTTTTATGAGTGCTAAAAGCTCTGCGTTTTACTTTTAGCCCTCCTGGGAGTATCCCCTCAGTATGGCAACCAGTGTACATACACTCTAACATAGTATCCCAAATTCTTTTCAATTCTCTATCAATTTCTTCGTCAGACCTTAAAACTAATTCATTTTGAAGTACAATTTCAGAGATTTGTTTTTGTTCATCTTCACAATATTTTTCTAATTCAGTTGCTTTTTTTACAGGAAAAGGAAAATTTTCAGAACTAATTTCAGAGCTTTTATCCTCATTCATTGTTTCTTGAATTATAAAACCTCCACCTATTGAATAATAGGTTTGTGTGCCAATTTCTTTTTTATCTAGTGAATACCCTCTAAATGTTAATCCGTTTGAATGGAAAGGCAAAAAATCACGATTAAAAACAATACTATCAAAAGAAAAATTAATCTGTTTTTCGTTGTTAAAGTTAAGTTTAAATGTTGATTTTATAGTGTTTATCGTTGTTTCAATATCTTGTATAGGAATATATTCAGGGTCAGTTCCGCTTAAGCCTAATAAAACAGCCAAATCAGTAGCGTGTCCTTTTCCTGTTAATGATAAAGAGCCGTATAAATCAATCTTTATACTTGTAATTTTATCAAAAATATTATTGTTTTTTAAATATTGAATCCATTGTTGTGCGGCTCTCCAAGGTCCTAAAGTGTGTGAACTAGAAGGTCCTATACCTATTTTTAACATATCAAACACACTAATAAATTGAGCCATTGTAAAGTTTCTTTTAAAGCTGTAAATATAAAAAAATCCTGTTCTGTATAAACAAAACAGGATTAAAATTTAATCATAAATAAAATTATAGTCCGTAAACTGATTCTTTACCAAATTTTTTAGCCAATAAATAGTAAACAACAGCACGGTATTTATTTCTTTCAGATTTTCCTACTTTTTCAATTACTTCAGAAATAGCATCATCTAACTGAGGACCGTCTTTTAAACCTAATTTCTTTATTAGGAAGTTTTTCTTAACAGTTTCTAATTCTTTAGAATCAGATCCTGCAATAGTTTCAGCATCCTTTTTATAGATAGAAGGTCCTAAACCCTTTGTTACTGCTTTTAATAATTCAGCATTGTAACTTAAACCTTTACCGTCCATAAATTTTCCGTATACTTCTAATTTTTCATCAAATTTGCTCATAATTTTCTTTTTTAAGGTTTTAAAATTTTTTAACTCCTCAAATATAAATAAATTAAATATTAAATCAAACTAATAATAAGCATGATTAGTGTTAATTAAATTGTTAAAAAACAGAAAGTTTGTTTTGTAAAGAGTTATAATAGTTTTATTAAATTTGCAGTGTAATTCAAAACTACAAAATAGCCTTTTATGTCTTTAGTGAAATTTGAATCAATGTTGAAAACTAATAATGTTTATTTTTTCGATTCTAATGAATTTGAAGATATTATTCAGCATTATTTAGATAAAGGTAAGCATTCATTGGCTTATAAAGCTATTCAATTAGGCTTGGATCAGCATCCTACCTCTGTGCCATTAAAATTACTATATGTAGAATTGTTGATTTTTGAAAATAAAATAGAAAAGGCTGAAAATATACTTACTGATATTGAAGCAATTGAACCTAATAATGAAGAAATTTTTATTCAAAAAGCAACAATATTATCAAAAAACGATAAGCATATTGAGGCTATAAAAATGCTGAAATTATCATTAAATTTTTCTGAAGATCCAATAGATATTTTAGCAATGATAGGCATGGAATATCTATACTTAGAAGATTTTGAAAATGCTAAAGCATATTTTATAAAATGTGTTGATATAGATTGTGAAGATTATTCATCTTTATACAATATTATCTATTGTTTTGAGGTAGAAGAAAAATATGAAGACGCTATCAAATATTTAACTTCTTACATTGATATAAATCCGTTTAGTGAAGTTGCTTGGCATCAATTAGGGAAGCAGTATTTTGTATTAAATAAATTTAAGGAAGCTCTTGTTGCTTTTGATTATTCAGTTGTTATAGACGAAAGCTTTATAGGTGGATATTTAGAAAAAGCAAAAACCTTAGAGAAATTAGAACGTTACGAAGATGCTATAGATAATTATTTAGTAACGTTAGAGTTAGATGATCCTACGGCATTTGCATATTTAAGAATAGGAGAATGTTTTGAAAAGTTAGGAATTTTAAATTCTGCCATTAATTACTATGAAAAATCAGTAAATGAAGATCCTTTATTAGAAAGAGGTTGGCTTTTGCTTACCGATGTTTATTATAAAAAAGGAAATATGCCCGAAGCCTTAATTTGCATTAATAAGGCAATTAACAATGATCAAACAAACTCATTATATTGGCGTAAATATGCCGATATTAATATTAAACTTAAGTTTTATGAAGAATCTGTAGAGGCTTTTTATAAATGTATTGAATTGGGTGATACAGAAATTGAAATTTACATTGCTTTGGCTGATGTTTTAACTTTTTTAGGTAGTTATTCAGAGGCTTTAAATATTTTAGTTAAAGCAAAGAAAAACTATCAAAAATCTGCTGAAATAGAATACAGATTATTCGGATTATTTATGATTTTAGGCAAGATAAATTATGGTTTATCTCACTTAAAAAATGGGTTAGCTATTAATTATGGTTATCATAATGTTGTAAGGAACTTATATCCATCAATATTTAAAAATGTTAAGGTTAATAAAATAATTGCAGATTATAAATATTAATATCTCACTTATATTCTATTAATTTTTTTATAATACTAATCCATCATATGCTAAAAATACATTTTTAGGCAATTCTTTTTCAACTTCACAATGAAAACCAAGTAACTCACTAATATGTGTTAAATAAGCTCTTTTAGGTTTTATTTTCTCAATAAAAACTAATGCTTCATCTAAATTAAAATGTGTAGGGTGTATTTCTTTTCTTAACCCTGTAACAATTAGGGTTTCTAAATTCTTTAATTTTTTCTTTTCCTCTTCTGAAATTGATTTAATATCTGTTAAATAAGCAATATCATTAAACCTATAACCTAAAATTGGTAAATTACCATGCATCACTTCAATAGGAATTACCTCTACTCCCTCTAAATTTAAAGTTTGATTATGTGAAATAACAATAGGTTTAACTTTTGGAGCACTTGGATATCTATTTTCTGTTTTAAAAACGTAGTTATATCTTTTTTTTAAATCTTCTAACACTTTATTAGTTAAATAAATGGGCACCTCTCCCATTTTAAAACTAAAAGCCCTAATATCTTCAAATCCTGCAACATGGTCGGCATGTTCATGAGTAAATAAAATTCCGTTTATTGCTTGCACATTTTCTCGCAACATTTGATAACGAAAATCAGGACCACAATCAATTATATAATTTACATCATCCCAAGAAATCATTATTGAAGAGCGCAAACGCTTATCTCTTGGATCTTTTGATTTTGCCACAGGATGAGTACTACCAATAACAGGCACACCTGTTGATGTTCCTGTACCTAAGAAAGTTATTTTCAGTTGTTTTTTCATTAACACAAAAATAACTTAAAAAATTAAAAAAGGGAGTTTTAAAACTCCCTTTTTATTTACCTATTTATCTTTAATATACAGACTCTAAGTTCTGGTTTATTAGATGTAAATTTATTTACCCAAATTAATAATTCTTCTATTTCATATGGTAATAAACTCTTTAAAGCCTTGTCTAATTCCTTACAAAATAAATCAGCATTAAAACTCACTTTTTTTAATACTGTTTTTGTAAATTCAAATACAGCTCTTGCCATAATACTTAATTAAAAAAATTAACACTTTTTGATTATTAAAGCGTAAATAACCTGAATTTATTGTATATAATATGTTAATTTTAACCAAAAAATAAATCCGATTCTGTTAAAGAATCGGATTTTATTATTTTTTTATAAAGCAATTTTTATAGTGCATTTATTTTATCTATTAATGCTTTTGCTTTAGTTTCTAACTCTACTCCTATTGATTTAAAGTGTGCTTTTTTGTTCTCAACATTTTTAGTATGAATTTTTGCTATTAATTCATCAAAAACAGAAATAGCTTCATCAATAATTGCTTCAGGTTTAGAAGTATCTTCTTTTGGTTTTAATATCCCCCAAACATAACATTCTTCTATAATATCTCCTAAAATGTAGTTAATGTCTTTTTTTAAGTTTTTTACGCTTGCCATAATTTAAAATAATTTTTTGCAAAGCTAATTCATTTTATTCAATTTATTAGTAATAATTTACAAAATATTACAATTATTAAATTACTTTAAAATATTTACAATTTCTTTTATGTTTAATATTGTATTATAATCTACTTCATTTTTTTGTTCCTCACTAACTTCCTCGTGAGACCAAGTGGTATGAAAAGGCACGTGTATTGCTGAAGCCCCTAATTTTACAAGTGGTAAAACGTCCGATTTTAACGAATTACCAATCATTAAAAATTCTGACGGATTAATATCTAAACGTTTAATCATTTTTTCATAATCAGATACATTTTTTTCTGACATTACCTCAATATGATGAAAATACTTTAATAATCCTGATTTTTCCAATTTTCGTTCTTGGTCTAATAAATCTCCTTTTGTTGCTACAATTAACCTATATTTCCCGTGTAATTCTTTTAAAACCTCTTCTACACCGTCTAATAAATCAATAGGTTTTTCAAGCATATCTTTACCTATATCTAAAATTTTTTCTATTACTTTTTGGCTTATTTTATAATTTGATAATTCCAAAGCACTTTCAATCATTGATAGCATAAAACCTTTTACTCCATAACCATATATATCAATATTTATAATCTCTTTTTTAAACAATTCTTGCTCAATTTTATTCTCAGTTTCATAACCTGATAACAATTTTGCGAATTGTTTTTCAGCATCTCTAAAATAAGTTTCGTTTACCCAAAGTGTATCATCGGCATCAAAAGCAATTACTTTTATATTTTTATACATTCTTTAGTTATTTTAATTATTCAATATAAACCTCTAACAATTCTACCTCTTTATTTGGTTGAATTTCAAATTCTTTTAAACTTGCTGGCACTAATAGTGTTTGTCCTATTTTTAAAGATTCTTTATTATCTTCAATACAAAAATCTGCCTGACCTCCAACACACATATAAATTATAAAACTATCTTTTTTTGTATGATTTGCTTTATAATTATGTATTAAATGTAAAGAATTAGTTGTAAAATATTTACAATTAACAATATTTGTAGGAACATCTTTTTTCCTCGCATAATCCTCTTTATAAGTAGGTTTTACAGAATAATCAATTGAGTTTAAAGCCAAATCAACGTGTAATTCTCGTGATTTTCCATTCTTATCTTTTCTATTCCAATCAAAAAGCCTGTAAGTAATGTCTGATGTTTCTTGAACCTCCGCTAATAAAACCCCTGCTCCTATTGCGTGTATTCTACCTGCAGGAACCATATACACATCTCCTTTACTTACATTATCTATATTTAATTGTTTTAAAACTTCTCCTTTTTTAAAATATTCAGAAAATGTTTGTTTGTTCGTCTGTTCAGAAAAACCAATGATTATATTACCTTTTTCATCAGAGTTTAATACATACCACATCTCAGTTTTACCCAAAGAATTATGGCGCTTTTTAGCAAGAATATCATCAGGGTGTACTTGTAAACTTAAATTTTCCTTTGCATCAATAAATTTAATTAACAGCGGAAATTTATCACCAAAACGATCATACACCTTATTCCCGACTAAATTATGTTTATATTCTGAAACTAAACTACGTAAAGTTTTACCTTTTAAATCACCCTTCTCTACTATTGAAATGTCTTCCCCCACATCAGATATTTCCCAACTTTCTCCAATATCATCTCTATCTGACTTTTTACCTAACTGCTGTATAAGTTTTTTTCCACCCCAAATTTTCTCTTTTAAAATGGGGTTAAACTTTAAAAATTGATTTATCTTTTTCATTAAATTATAATATCCTGAATAGGTTTATTTCTTTGTTACAATTGCTCTAAACGTATTCAGAGATTTTATCATACGATTTTTCAAAAATTATTTTAAACCAAATAGTGTATTTATCAGGGTTTTGTTCAATATCTTTTTTAACATCCTCTAATGGCATCCATTTAAAAGCCTCCACCTCTTCTCTATTTATTTTAGGATTATCGTTAAATTTACCTATCATTACGTGGTCAAACTCGTGTTCTGTTAAACCATTATTAAACGGAGCTTTATAAATGAATGAAAACACCTCTTTTAACTCACAAACAAATCCCATTTCCTCTTGCAATCTACGTTTTCCTGCTTCAATATTGGTTTCTCCCTCCCTTTGATGTGAGCAACAAGTATTAGTCCATAACAATGGCGAATGATACTTTTCTTTTGCTCTTTGTTGTAACATTAACTCTCCCTTATCATTAAAAACAAAAACCGAAAAAGCCCTATGTAACAATGCCTTTTCGTGTGCTTCTATTTTTTCCATTAATCCCACAGGATTATCTTGTTTATCAACTAATATAACTTTTTCAATCATATGGCAAATTTACTAAGATTGTTTTTAATGATATTTAAATTATTCTTAAACATTTAATTTATTTCTAAAAAACTATCTTTGCAACCTTAATTTTTACAGATGAGTTTTTTAAAAGAAATAGAAAGAAGACGTACATTCGGTATTATATCTCACCCTGATGCTGGTAAAACAACATTAACCGAAAAACTACTATTATTTGGTGGAGCAATTAAAGAAGCTGGAGCCGTTAAAAATAACAAAATAAAAAAAGGAGCTACTTCCGATTTTATGGAAATTGAACGCCAACGTGGAATTTCTGTAGCTACATCAGTTTTAGCATTTATTTATAAGGATAAAAAAATAAATATTCTTGATACCCCCGGGCACAAAGATTTTGCAGAAGATACATTTAGGACTTTAACCGCCGTAGATAGTGTTATAGTTGTTGTTGACGTTGCAAAAGGTGTAGAAGAACAAACTGAAAAATTGGTAGAGGTTTGTAGAATGCGAAAAATTCCTATAATCGTATTTATTAATAAGTTAGACCGTGAGGGTAAAGATGCTTTTGATTTATTAGATGAAGTAGAGCAAAAATTAGGATTAAAAGTTACTCCTTTAAGTTTCCCTATTGGTATGGGGTATGATTTTAAAGGAATTTATAATATTTGGGAACAAAAACTAAATCTTTTTTCTCCTGATAATAAACAAAAAATTTCAGAAGGTGTAGAATTTAACGATATAAACAACCCTGAATTAGATAAACTTGTAGGAGAAAAATCTGCCAATACACTTAGAGATGAATTGGAAATGGTGTATGAGATATACCCTAAATTTAATCAAGAAGAATATTTAGAAGGTAATTTACAACCTGTTTTCTTTGGTTCTGCTTTAAATAATTTTGGTGTAAAAGAATTATTAGATTGCTTTATTAATATTGCTCCAAAGCCACAGCCAAAAATGTCTGATGTGCGTTTAGTAGATTCAAAAGAAGATAAATTAACCGGTTTTGTATTTAAAATACATGCTAATATGGATCCCAAACATCGTGACCGTTTGGCATTCATTAAAATCGTATCGGGTACTTTTAAACGAAATGCCCCTTACTTGCACACTCGTTTAGGTAAAAAAATGAAATTTTCAAGTCCTAACACCTTTTTTGCCGAAAAGAAAGAAATTGTTGATGAATCATTCGCTGGAGATATTGTAGGTTTACACGACACAGGAAATTTTAAAATAGGAGATACATTAACCGAAGGAGAACAACTAAACTTTAAAGGAATACCAAGTTTTTCACCCGAACATTTTAGATATGTTAATAATGCCGACCCTTTAAAATCAAAACAATTATACAAAGGTTTAGACCAGTTAATGGACGAAGGTGTGGCTCAATTATTTACAATGGAAATGAACGGTAGAAAAATTGTAGGTACTGTTGGTGCTTTACAATATGAAGTAATTCAATACCGATTAGAACACGAATACGGGGCAAAATGTACATATGAAAATATTTCAGTACATAAAGCTTGTTGGGTACAACCTGAAGACCCTAAAAATGACGAGTTTAAAGAATTTAAACAATTAAAACAACGTTATTTAGCAAGAGATAAACAAGGACAATTAGTATTTTTGGCTGATTCTGCTTTTACAATACAGATGACACAACAGAAATTCCCTACAGTGAAACTACATTTTACCAGTGAATTTGATTAAAAAATATTAACTTTGCCGTCATAAAAAACAAATGATTAAAATGGAAAACGGAATTTACGCAAAATTCACTACTCAAAGAGGTAGTATATTAGTAAAATTAGAACACGAAAAAACACCAGGTACAGTAGGTAACTTTGTTGCTTTAGCTGAAGGTGATATGTTTAACAAAGCTAAACCACAAGGAAAACCTTTTTATAACGGATTAAGATTTCATAGAGTAATTGCTGATTTTATGATACAAGGAGGGTGCCCTGAAGGTACAGGTATGGGTAACCCTGGATATGAGTTTGATGATGAAATTCATCCTGATTTAAAACATGATGCACCAGGTAAATTATCAATGGCAAATTCAGGACCAAATACAAATGGTTCTCAATTTTTTATTACACACGTTGAAACTCCTTGGTTAGACGGTAAACACACTGTTTTCGGTAATGTTATTGAAGGGCAAGAAGTTGTTGATACTGTTCAACAAGATGATGAAATGAGAGTTGAAATTTTAAGAGTTGGTGAAGAGGCTGAAAAATGGAATGCAATTGAAGCATTTAGAGTTTTTGACGGAGAAAGAGAAAAACGCAAAGAGGAAGAAAAACTTAAACAACAAAAATTATTAGACGAAGTTGCTGCAGGATATGATGAAACTGAATCTGGTTTACGTTATAAAGTTCTACAAAAAGGAGAAGGTAAAAAAGTAAAGAAAGGCGATAATATTTCTGTTCATTATAAAGGGCAGTTATTAGACGGTACTGTATTTGATTCTTCATACAAAAGAAAACAACCTATTGACCTTACTATTGGTGTTGGGCAAGTAATTAAAGGTTGGGACGAAGGTATTACATTATTAAACCAAGGAGATAAAGCTCGTTTAGTAATTCCTTCTGATTTAGCCTACGGAAAAGCAGGTGCTGGAGGAGTTATTCCACCTAATGCAACCTTAATTTTTGATATTGAAGTTATGGACATTAAATAAATTAAAGTAAATAAGCTAAAAAAAGCTGTTTAAACCTTAGTTTAAACAGCTTTTTTATTTTTTTTAAATTTGATATCTTGGGTTATTTAAAATTACTAACGCTCCTATAACACCAGGTACCCAACCACATAACGTAAGTAAAAAAACAATAATAAATGAACCACATCCTTTATCTATAACAGATAATGGAGGAAAGAAAATTGCTAATAATACTCTGAGTATACTCATATAATAATTTTGGTTTACTAAAATAAGACTGTTATTTTAATATTTTGTTACAAAAAACGTGCCCTAAATTTTATTAAGTATTCTTTTAGGAAGTCCTTTTTTATTTAGTAAAATAGCAGTTGTTTTATATTGAACAAATGCCTTTGTTACATATAAATACCCTTTATGGTCATTTTTTGTACCCCAAGAATTTTTTACAATATAATATTCTTTTCCGTTTTGGTCTTTTGCTAAACCTACTATTTGCATTCCGTGGTCATCAGTAGTTGTGTAATTATCAAAAGCCTCTTGCCTCATTTCATCAGTAATTACACGTTCTTTTTGTGGTTTATTAAATAATTCTTCTCTTTCTTCCTTACTCATATCAGTATATTCTTTTTTAGGAACAAATGCCACACCGTTTTTCCAACTGAAATATTTTTCACTAACATCTGTTGCCCAACCTACTGTGTACCCTTCTTTTAAGGCATTATCAATAACATCGGTTAAATCTTTTGTTGTTACGTTAAATGTATAATCAAAACTCCAATTATCAGGTACTGGGAAAAATACAAATTCATATAAAGGCTCTGCAGGAATTGCACTTAATTCTATATAATCTTTGGCATTTAATCCAATAACCTCTTTTGCGAATGATTTAGGTGTGTAAACTTTTCCGTTATAAAAAAATGATTCAGGTACTTTTCCTAAATAAGTATCTAAAACTGCGGTAAAAGCAGGTAACCAATTTTTAGTAAGTTTTCCGTTTTTATTTTTAATAATTCCGTCAAGCATTCCTTTTAAAATTGATTGCATTTCAGCAAAACGGTTAATTTTTGTACCGTAATTTAACCCCGTATATTCTAAGTAAGGAACAGCCCCATATTTATCAAGAATATTAACAACATCATGTAGCTGACCACCGTCTCCCCAAGATAAATGTCCGTGCATTTTTACATAATTTCTCGCTTTTTCAATATAAGTACATCTAGCTGTATAAATTTCAGAAATATCAACAGGTTGTTTACCTTTTTTAATCATTTCTGATTCTAAAAAAGAGTTACCTGAATAACTCCAACAAGTTCCGCTACTCCCTTGGTTTTTTACAGGATTATGGGTTAAGTTAATAATTGTTGTAAACTTAAATCCTTCTTTAGATTTTTCTGATTTGTTTTTAGATAAAGAGTTTACTAAATCATCTTGTGCAAAAAGTGATGCCCCTAATAAAAGTGAAATTGATAAAAATATTCGTTTCATAATTAAAATTTTAAATAATGTTTTCAAATATACTGTTTTATAAATATGTTTAATGCATAATCTTAAACAACAATTCTTTTAAAATATCAGAATGTGTTTGATTTGCTCCTACCCCTTTACTTTTAACGTCTGCCTCACGCAGTAAAGTAATAATTTGAGACACTTTTCTCATCGGGTAGTTTTTTGATGCCTCAACGTAATCTCCAACAAAATAAGGATTTACCCCCAACGCTTTTGCTACCGATATTTTAGATTTATCTTTTAAACCATGATACTGCAAAAGCTGAGTGAAAAAACTATTTAACAATGAAATAGTAACCACCAAAGGATTATCTTTTGGATTTTGAGCAAAATAATTAATAATTCTGTTAGCCTTTACAACATTTAATTGCCCAATTGCTTTACGTAATTCAAAATTATTAAAGTCTTTTGAAATTCCTATATTTTCCTCTATATGCCCAGCATTAATAATAGTATTTTCTTGTAAAACTGATGTTAACTTGTTAAGTTCATTTGCTATTTTCGTTAAATCCGTCCCCAAAAACTCAACTAACATTTGTGATGCTTTTGGCTCTATTTTATATTTTTTACCTGATAAAACCCTTACTATCCAATCAGCTACTTGGTTTTCATATAGTTTTTTACTTTCATAAATAAGTCCGTTTTTCGCTATTACTTTATATAATTTCTTACGTTTATCAAGTTTTTTATATTTATAATTAAGCACCAAAACCGTTGTTTGATGCGGATTTTCAGCATAACTTTCTAATTTATCAATAGTCTTGCTTAAATCTTGTGCTTCCTTTACAATTATTACTTGGCGTTCTGCCATCATTGGGTATCTTTTTGCCGACCCCACAATATCTTCAACCGATACATCTCTACCATACAGCACAAGCTGGTCAAACCCTTTATCTGCCTCATTTAAAACATTTTCTTCAATAAAACCGGAAATTTTATCAATATAATATGGCTCCTCGCCCATTAATAAATAAATAGGTTTTAAATTTCCATTTTTAATATCTTCTACAATATTTTTTATTTCGTTCATAAAACATTTTTAACTAATTCCTTAAACGGACTTTATTATATTTGTTGCATTATTTTTACAGAATGCAAAAACTTAATCTTCCAACATACAAATTCAACCTCAAAAATAGTGAAAAACATACGCTTATTTTTGATGAATTACGAAAAAAATATATAGTTTTAACTCCTGAAGAATGGGTTAGGCAACATTTTGTTAAGTTTTTAATTAATGAAAAAAAATACCCAGTATCATTAATTGCTATTGAAAAACAGATTAAAATTAATAATTTAAACAAAAGGACTGATATTCTTATTTTTTCAAAAGAGGGGTTGCCAAATATTATTGTTGAATGCAAAGCACCACATATTAAAATAACACAAGATACTTTTGACCAAATTGCCCGTTACAACCTAAAATTAAAGGCTAATTATTTAATTGTAACCAACGGATTACAACATTATTATTGCCAATTAAACGCAAATGAACAGAGTTATATTTTTTTAAAAGATATTCCTTCATATAATAAATTGTAATTTTGTAATATTGAAAACAGCAATAGTCATATTAAATTGGAACGGAAGAAAACTACTTGAACAGTTTTTGCCATCTATCATTGAAAATAATTCAAATGATGCTGAAATTTATGTGGCTGACAATAATTCAACCGATACTTCAATTGATTTTGTTAGGAAAAATTTTCCTACTGTAAAAATTGTAAAAAACGAATCTAATGGCGGATATGCAAAAGGTTATAATGACGCTTTAAAACATATAAAAGCCGATATTTATTGCTTAATTAATTCAGATATTGAAGTTACAAAAAATTGGTTACCTCCTATTTTAGAAGTTTTTAAAAACGAAGAGAATACAACAATAATTCAACCTAAATTATTAGATTTTAAAGATAAAACTAAATTTGAATATGCAGGTGCAGGTGGTGGTTTTATAGATAAATTTGGCTACCCATATTGCCGTGGACGCATTTTTAATACTATTGAAACCGACAACAAACAATTTAATGATATTACAGAAATTTTTTGGGCATCAGGCGCTTGTTTATTTATTAGAAGTGAAGTTTTTCATAAACTAAACGGATTTGATGAAGACTATTTTGCTCATCAAGAAGAAATTGATTTATGTTGGAGGGCAAAAAACAATGGTTATAATATTAAATATGTTGGAAACTCTACTGTTTATCACGTAGGTGGAGCTACTTTACAAGAAAGCAACCCTCATAAAACATATTTAAACTTTAGAAATAGTCTATTCAATATTTTAAAAAATACACCAAGTAAAACATTAATATTTGTTATTTTAACTCGGTTAATTTTAGACGGAATTGCAGGAATAAAATTTATAATAGAACTTAAACCTATTCATTTTTGGTCTATTTTAAAAGCCCATTTTAGTTTTTATAAAAACTTACCTAAATTTGTAAAAAAGAGAAAAAAACTACAACAAAAATCGGGCTATTACAAACATAAATCTATAGTTTGGCAGTATTTTATTTTAGGTAAAAAAATGTTTAAAGATTTGTAATTTACATAAAACCCTACCTATAAAACTATAAGTAGTTTAAAAGGCATTAGTGTAAAAATCTAATAATTTTAAACTAAAAATATAATTATACTTTGCTTGAATTAAAGAGCTTTGAGCATTTACGTAATTATTTCTAACCCTGTTTAAATCATAAATTGTTGTTCTTCCTGCTGAAAAACTTTTTTGAGCAAAATCATAAGATAATTTTGCCAATTTTTCACTTTCTAAAAAGGCTAAATATTTTTCATAATTAGAATTAATATTAAAATAAATGGTTTGTATTTGTTGTTTTAACTTCTGTTTTTTTAATGTTAAATTGTTAGATGCTAATTGTTCTTTTTTTCTAAACTGTTTAATTTGTAAATTAGTTATCCCTTTATTAAAAATAGGTATTTGAATATTAATCCCTACTTTTTGTATAAAATTATTATCATATTGTTTATGAAAATCAATTTGTTTTTTGTGGAAATTATCTAAATAATTAGTAGAAACACCAGTAGTTAAATGAACTGATGGATAAAGATTTGTTTTAATAATTTCAGTTTGTTTTTTAGCTGAAAGAACACTAAGTTCGGCAGACTTTATATCAGGTTGATTTTTGTATGCTAAATTTAGCTTTTCATCTATTGGTTTTAGCTGGTGATGTAAAGAATTAGGTATTATAATATCTTCTATATCAAATGTTTTATAATTATCTAATTGTAAAGTAATTGCTAAATTAAAAAGAGAACGATTAATGTCTATTTCAGCATTTTTTTGCTTCTGTTTTTCTCGTGCTAAATTAGCAAATGCTTCTACTTCTACAATTTTTGCTGTAGTTCCTATTTTGGTTGTTTTTTTAGCTCTTTCTAAAATTTTTTCTGAATTTAAAACGGACTCGTCAGCTATTTTTTTAACTTCTTTTTTTAATAAAATTTGTAAATATTGCTGAATAATTTGCAACCTTATTTTATTTTTAATTTGTTTCAAATCATAATCTGTAGCAGATAAATCATACTCATTTTTTTCAATATTTTTATTAACTTTACCTGCATTAAAAACTAATAGTTGAGTGTTTAATGATAAATTATTAGAAAATAAATCATTCCTCATATGTTCTTCCTGAGGTGTTTTAAGCGTTCCAAATTGAAAATTATTGGTAATATTTCCTGTAATATTAGGTAAATATTCTCTTTTAGCAATCTTTACATTTTGTAATTGAATTTCTTTATTATACTTTCCTCCAATTACTTCTAAATTATTTTCAAATGCATAATTAAAACATTCTTCTAAACTCCATTTCTTTTGTGCATTAAGAAATGAACAACAACTTAAAAATATTATACAACAAACCTTTTTCATCAAACTTTTTTCTAATTAATTGAAACACTTTGCTTGTCCCACATTGTTTTATAAACCGAATTTTTAGATAATAATTTGTGATGAGTTCCTTCCTCAATAACTTTTCCTTCTTTAAGAACTAAAATTTTATCCGACTGAGCAATTGTACTTAACCTATGAGCAATTACAATCATTGTTTTACCTTGGCTTTTAAATTCGTTTAAAGTTTTTTGAATTACTTGTTCAGATGCTGTGTCTAACGAGGAGGTTGCTTCATCTAAAATTAAAATTTCAGGATTTTTATATAAAGCCCTGGCAATAGCAATACGCTGTTTTTGCCCCCCAGAGAGCAGAGCTCCATTTTCTCCAAGATAAGTTTGAAATCCGTCAGGAAGTTTTTCAATAAAATCCAAAATATCTAACTTTTTGGTAAGTTCAATAATACGTTGATGATTTGGAAAATCTTCTCCTAAAGCAATATTTTCTATTACATTACCCGAAAATAAATCAATTTGTTGAGGAACTACAGAAATCAAATTTCGTAAAGAATAATTTGAAATATAATTAACATCATAATCGCCAATCATTATTTTCCCTGATTTTAGGGTGTATAAATTTTGTAATAAGGCGGCTAAAGTTGTTTTTCCACTACCACTTTCTCCAACAATAGCAGTAGTTTTTCCTTTTTCTATTAGGCAATTAAAATCATCAAAAACATCAACCCTACTTCCATAACTAAAACTTACTTCCTTAAACTGAATATCACCAATTGCATCAGGTGTTAAGTCCATTTTATCCGTATTTTCTTCTCGTTCCAAATCCATAATTTCAAATAAACGGTCAGCGGCAATTAAAGCATTTTGTATGGTTTTATTCATTCCTATTAATTGAGAAATTGGGCTAGTAAAATAACCTATTAAAGCATAAAAAGACATTAGCTCCCCAGGGGTAATTTCTCTATCAATTACATATCCTGCACCTACCCAAAGCAGTACAATTGTAAAAATTCTTGATAAAAATTCTGATGAATTTTGAGAGAATAAAGAATTTAAAATAGATTTATAAAAAGTTTTTAATAAAATAGAAAAACGATTATCCGTTTTATTATTAGCGAAAACCTCTACACCAAATTGTTTAATAGTTCTCACTGCTGTAATAGATTCTACCAAATGAGACTCTAATTCAGCACTTTCTTCCATTAATCTTCGTTCTACTTTTTTATTTAATTTGTTAGTTACCCAATATACTAAAAAATACAATGGTACAACTAAAACCATTATTATTGCCAACTTCCAATAATACGAAAACATTAAAGCGAATGAGAAAATAACAATAAAAATATTAACAAATATTTGTATAGATACATCATTAATAAAAGCTCTAATTTTTACAGCATCATTTACACGAGAAATAATTTCCCCTACTTTCATTGTATCAAAAAAGCGTTGGGGTAATGAGAGTAGATGTTTATAGTAACCTAAAATTAAATATTTATCCATTTTTTGCCCCGTTTGTAAAACAAAAATACTTTTCATTACTCCTATAAATATTTGAAATAAAAGAATAACAATCATTCCTAAAGAAAGTAAATTTAATAATCTTCTATTACCGTCAATTAAAACATAATCGGTTATTTTTTCAATATAAATAGAAGTGGAAAGCCCTAAAATAGTATAAATTAAAGCACCTACTAACGCTTGTAATAAAACACTTTTATGTGGCTGTACCAAGTTCCAAAATCTACTAT
Organism: Tenacibaculum sp.; assembly: GCA_018456245.1. GTDB lineage: Bacteria > Bacteroidota > Bacteroidia > Flavobacteriales > Flavobacteriaceae > Polaribacter. The sequence continues at coordinate 60,069 of JAGYHQ010000001.1, forward strand.
AAATACTAGTGCTTTCATCTTTTTGCTGAAAATATTCATTAGGCTGTAAAAGTACTAAAACACCAGTCCAAATTTTTGAAAAATCCTCAATGGTATATTCTTCTATTTTTCCGTATGCAGGATTCATTACAAAAACTTTTCCTTTTGCTACTTTATAAATAACTACAAAATGATGATATTGCTGATTAACTACAGTATGAGCAATTGCAGGAAGTGGAATGTTAGGTAAAGCATCAACTCCACCCTTTACACCTTTGGCATTAAAGCCTAATTTTTCCAAACCTTGTACCAAGCCTAAAACATTTGTTCCTCTTGTATCAGTATGACAAAGTTGACGAATTTTGGCAATAGGCATTTTTACCCCATAATGTGCTGAAACAGATGCTAAGCAAGCCGCCCCACAATCTTTAATATCGTGTTGTTTTATTAAAATATCTTTCATTTTCTTTAATTAGGAATTAGAAATTAGTAGTTAGCAATTTCTAATTACTGACTACTAATTGCTAATTAATTCATATTTTTACACCATAAATTACTCATTTCTAATTGCTCATTTCTAACTACTGATTGTATGAATAAAGTTTTACACGTAAAATCTAAAAAAATTGCCATTCGTATTATTAATTTATATAAATTTTTGATTGAGAATAAGAAAGAATTTATTTTATAAAAACAACTTTTAAGGAGTGGTACCGCCATAGGGGCTTTAATAAAAGAAAGTGAATTTGCCCAAAGCAAAAAAGACTTTCTTAATAAATTGTACATCGCATTAAAAGAAGCAAATGAAAGTTTATATTGGTTAGAATTACTATCTGAAACAACATACATTAATCCAGCAGAATTCAAATCACTTTCAAAAGATAATACCGAACTTATAAAACTTCTTGTATCCATAACAAAAACTTTAAAAACACAATTGGGAATTAAGAATTAGCAATTAGTAGTTAGGAATTAGAAATTACTAATTGTTAACTACTAATTGCTAATTAATTTAGGGTTTAACCAATCATCTACTCGGTCAAACAATAATTGCCATAATGTTCTATCAATAAGATGAAAACGAGTAGTTAATGTCATTCCTTTACCTATTTGCCCTTTATAACCATTTTTAAGTTGCAAATAATCTTTATCCATTGTGCAAAGCACACGGAAAAAAGCCTCCCCTGTTTGTTTATTAACCGTAATATTTTGGTTTATTTCTTTTACACTCCCCTCTAATAGCCCCCATTGATTATAATTATAAGTATCTACTTGAAATTTTACTTTTTGTTTTAGGTTAATAAACCCAATATCTTTTGGAGATACAAAACACTCTACCACCAAAGATTCTTCTGGTGAAATTTCACCTACACTTTGCCCTTGTATTATAAAATTATTTTTTTGAAGACCTGAAAAATTAACCAATCTACCCGAAATAGGAGCAGTAATAACGTAATTTTTTTGTTGTTGGGTTATTTTAGTAATCTCAGAATTTAACGAACGAAGTTGCCGTTCTACTTGCCTCTTTTGGGTTTGCCATTGTGCCATTTGTTGTTCTTTAATACTTGTAACTTGGCGGGTAAGCCCCTTGTAATTATAATAAAACTTGTCATACTCTGCTTTGGGTATAACGCCTTGTTCGTACAAAAGTTTGGCTCTGTCATAATCTTTTTTTGATAAAGACAATTGAGTTTTTACTTGTGCTATTTTTTCTTGCATTGCAGAAAGTTCTTTTTGGTATTGCCCTGTTTGTAAGCCTTTATAATTATTTTTAGTTAATTTGTTAAGGTCATTAAGTTGGGCTTTAAAATCACTTAATTGGTTTTGTTGTAACGTTTTTTGTGTAACCAATTGCTCAGAAATAACAACAAAAAGTGTGTCTCCTTTAGTTATTTTTTGGTTATTTTTTAACAAGTTACAAAATACAACTCTTCCGCTAACCACTGCATTAATTTTAGTATTTTCAGTAATAGAACGCACCGTACCACGAGAAGAAGAAGTAACAGGAATATTTATAAAAGGCAACAAAATAAAAATTGCTATGATGAATAGCAATGATGATATATAAATAATCTTTTGAGACATAATTAACTTTATTTACTCATCTTTTCCTATAAAAATAGGTTAATGGTATAAAATATGATTTAAAATTAATGTAAATAAATTATCCAATGAATGTAATAAAATAGCATGAAGAATACCAAAATTAACCCTTAAATATATTAAACAAATAGATACAGGAACATAAGTAATAAATAAAATAAGAATTTTTTGATATGAATTGATAGATTCATCATCAAGATAAAATGTATGACAAAGACTAAAAATTAAACAATTTATAATCCACCAAAAGATTTTATTATTCTCATAAACTAATTCTAAATTTTTAATATTTCTTATAAACAAAAAAACAGCGTAAGAAAAAATTATAAAGGGAATTAAAATCAAATTTTTAAAATAGTAATAAAATACAATAAAATTAATTATAATAGGCATAAATTGAAATATAATAGCACTATTATTTTTTCTTAACCCAAATCTAAAAAGTATTTCCTCAACAATAGGTGCTATAACAACAGCAGATATAATAACACCAAAACCTACCTTAGCCCCATTGTAAGGAGAAATTCCCAACCAAATTTTAAAGTTATCTACAATTAAATAACCATAGAGTAATGAAAAAATTAAACAAAAAATAAGAATTATAAAGGGGCTTTTAATAATATTTTGTTTCATACTAAAATTATTTTTTAACAAAATTAGGCACAACTTATATACTATTAAATTGTGCCTAATATCTTTTTGAAAGATTAATATTAACCTAACACTACAGATGACTTATCATATCTAAAACATTTAGCTATAACCCCAATCCCAACAGCCATGTAATCTAAAAAGTCTTTTCCTCCTTCAATATTAGTTAATTCATCTTTTGATAATTCTCTTAATTCCATTATATCAATTTAAAAAGTTATTTAATATATTTTTTATATTTAACAAAAATTTATCAATATCCATATGTAATATATTACTAAGTACTGCTACAATAATAATCTTAATTATACCTTTAATAATTTTTTTGTATTTTGTATTGTATTCAATGTTAAATATATTCACAATAATTAATTATGTTATTACTAAAATGAATTATATCCTTCCATAAATGAAGCTCCTAATTCATCAAAATCTTTAGCCATTAATGATCCTACAAAAGCTCCTAATAAAACATACCAAATTCCCCCATCAGTTTTTCTCATTTCTGTAGCATTCAATTCTTGAACGCCTAAATTACTTAAATTTTTCATAATATATAAAGTTTAATTAGTTAAAAAATATTTTTTGTTAGAAAACATAAAATTGTGCACATAATTATGTTTTTGTAACACCTCAAAGATGAGTATATAAAAACAAACTACCTATTCCAAAAATTATAAAAACTATTCTAAAAAGAATATTTTTTAAATTTTTTATATTTAACTAAAAAAATTACCTTTGTGGGTACTATATATATTATTAGGTAATAAATTATGAATATTGGTACTAAAATAAGACAATTAAGAGAGGAAAAACAAATGAGCCAAACAGATTTAGCTTATATGTTAAATATTGAGCAAGCCACCTTATCTAAAATAGAAAGTAACAAAACTGAAAAATTAAACTTTTTTACAATTGATAAATTATGCCAAATATTTAATAAAAACTTTGATTATTTTTTACCAACACAAGGAAATACCTATAATGTAGAAACTAATAATGGAGTTGTTGTAGGAACTTATAATAATTTTCCCCCAGAATTATTAAATTTAGTAAAAGATATTATACACAACCACGAACAACAAACTCTTAAAATAAAAGAATTAGAAGAGCAATTAAAGAATAGATAATTTTTAATTTAATCAATAACAAAACTTCTACAAAACATCCAAACTTCCTTTCCCCTCTCTTAAAATTTGTGGTTCATTATCTGTTAAATCAATAACTGTTGATGGTTTGTTATCTCCATAACCTCCGTCAATAACAATATCAACTAAATTTTGCCATTTTTCAAAAATAAGTTCTGGGTCGGTTGTGTATTCAATAACCTCATCTTCATCATAAATTGATGTTGAAACAATAGGATTTCCTAACCTTTCAACAATACTTCTTGCAATATTATTATCAGGAATTCTAATACCTACCGTTTTTTTCTTTTTAAAAACTTTTGGCAAACTATTACTTCCTTCCAAAATAAAAGTGTATGCACCTGGGAAAGCCCTCTTTAAAATTTTGTAAGTTGGTGTGTCAATTTGCTTTACGTAATCTGAAAGATGACTTAAATCATTACAAATAAAAGAAAAATTAGCTTTTTCTAACTTAACCCCTTTTATCCTTGCAATTTTTTCTAATGCCTTAGTATTGGTTATATCACAACCTAAACCATAAACGGTATCCGTTGGATATATAATTAATCCACCATCTCTAAGTACCTCAACTACTTTATCAATTTCATTAGGATTAGGATTTTCGTTATATATTTTAATAAACTGTGCCATATTATTTTTTTCTTCTTTTAATTAATTTCTTAATTCCAAATAAAAATCCAATTCCAATTAAAATAAATGGCCAAATATTAATTAATAGAATAAAAAATGAAACTAAATTATTCCACCCGTTTTTAAATCCATTTTTAAATTTAGTACTAAACAACCCTTCTTTTTCGTCAGGTATTGATTGATAAAAAGTTATTCTTATAGTTGATAACGAAACTCTATTTTCTAAATATTTTAATCGCCCTTCAATAGATTCAATTTCTGAACGAAGATTACCTATTTGTCTTTCAACCTCTAATATTTCTGTTACTTTATTCGCTTTTTTAAGTAGTTGTAAATATCTTTTTTCAAGCTCTTTTTTAGTTTTAAGCCTCGCCTGAACATCAAGAAATTCCTCTGTAACATCTTTTACTTCAATATTTTTACTATCAAATTTTGAAACACCTTTGGTTGCATCACTCAATAATAAATCAAAATTTTTAAACGGAACTCTAATAACAATAGTATTACTTATTCTATAAGAATATTTATCTTCTTGGTCAGAAGAAATGTAACCATCATATTTTTTTACACTTTCAAAAATTTGTTTTCGTGTAGCCTTAATATCATTAGTTTCAAAACTAACACTACCATCTTTAATTAATTTTCTATCAACATTTATTTTTTGCTGATTGGTTTGTGTATTTTTTAATTTACCGTATGAAGAAACCTCCGCCATATCTTCACTCACTATATTAAATGAAGTATTTTTACCTTTGTTACAACCAAAAATTAAGGTTAAAAGTAGTAACCCTATTATTATATTATTTTGTTTCATTTTTATTAGTCTTTAGCGGATGTTAACTTACATACATTATAAATTTTACAACCTATTGTATTGTAATAATTCTTTATTATCCTTATCTAATAACTTTAATTGTCCTTTTTCAAGTTTATAATATTTAACTTTTGATAAAAGTTCATAATATAGTTGAACGTTAAAAGTTTGTTCATAACAGGCCATCATAGTAGAGCCAGTAGTTCCAAATTCTATTTCTTTGTTTGTTATTTTTTTAAACTTCCCAAAAAAATTGTTACAGCTATCAAAACCAGAAAAACCTTTTTCATCTATCTTTAAAGATAAAACTGTTGATTTATTATCAAAACTAACCTCTTTACCATTCATAGTAAACAAGCACCAAGAACCTGTTATTTTTTCACTACTTTTGGCTGTGTTTGTTGTATTTGTTGTGTTTTTTACTCCACATGAAAACAATACTAACATTACTGACATAACAATATATTTCATAATTATTAAATTTTTATTTATTATCTATTAATCTAAATCCTTCTCCATGAATATTTAAAATCTCAACATTTTCATCTTGCTTTAAATACTTTCTCAATTTTGCTATATAAACATCCATACTTCTTGATGTAAAATAATTATCATCTCTCCAAATTTTTGTAAGTGCCAATTCACGAGGCATCAAATCGTTTTTATGAATTGCTAACATCCTTAATAATTTACTTTCTTTTGGTGATAACTTTTGTACATCTCCTCCGTTAAAAGACAAATGTCTTAATTTTGAGTTAAACGTAAATTTACCTATAACAAATTCAAATTGATCATCATCTTTTGTATTTCCTGTTTCTTTACGTTGTAAAATAGCTTTAATTTTATGTAATAAAACCTCCGAATCAAACGGTTTGTTTAAATAATCGTCTGCCCCTACTTGATACCCTTTTAACACATCTTCTTTCATTGTTTTAGCTGTTAAAAAAATAATAGGAATTTCTTTATTTGTTGAACGGATATCTTCTGCTAATGAAAAACCGTCTTTTCTTGGCATCATTACATCTAAAATACACAAATCATAATCTGCATTTTTAAACATAATTAAGCCTTCAATTCCGTCTTTTGCATGTGTTACGTTATAATCGTTTAACGCTAAATAATCTCTTAAAACTGTCCCGAAATTAGGGTCATCTTCTACTAATAATATTTTTTTACTTCCCATTTTTATTATTATTTTTATACTAACGGTAGCTTTACCGTAAATGTACTTCCTTTTCCTTTTTCACTCTCTACATAAATCGTGCCTTGATGATTATCAACTATTTCTTTTACATATGATAATCCTAATCCATGCCCTTTTACGTCGTGAATATTTCCTTTATGTTCTCTATAAAATTTATCAAAAACATATTTTTGAGCATTTTTACTCATTCCTATTCCTTCATCTTTAATTTTAAAGATAAAGAATTTATTTGTGCTTTCAGTAAACACATCTATTTTAGGTGCATCTTCCGAGTATTTTATGGCATTTTCTAAAATATTAACAACAATATTTTCTAAATGAAACTCATTTCCTAAAACCTCATGTGAAATTGCATTAAAATGTGTTTTTAAAGTCCCTTTTTTATCTGATATTAACAATTCTACATGCTCAATAGCTTCCTCTATAATATTACTCATATTTACGGCTTTTTTACTAATTTCTAATTGCCCTTTTTCTAATTTAGAAATTCGTAAAACACTTTCTACTTGCCCGTGCATTCGTTTATTTTCCTCACGAATCATTTGAACATATCTTCTTACTTTCTCCTCATCATTTATAATTTTCGGGTTTTTTATTGAATCTAATGCCAAATTTATCGTAGCTATTGGGGTTTTAAATTCGTGAGTCATATTATTTATAAAATCACTTTTTATTTCTGAAATTTTCTTCTGACGTATTAATTGATATAATGATACTGTAAAACCAACAATAATTATAATTATAAAAACAAGAGATAAAGCTAATATTTCAATAACATCTAAAAACAAATTCTTTCGTTCATTAGGGAATGAAACAAACAATTTATATCTGCTATTTCCATTTTCATCTTCTAATAATGGGTAATAATAATCTTTTTTAGGATCTGCTTTAAAATATCCTGATTTTATTGATGTTGCAAAATCTCCGTCATAAACACCAAACTTAAAATCTTGTTTAATATTTCTTTTTAAAAATTCCTCTTTTAATATCTTCTTTAATTCACTACTTTTTATACGACGGTGTAGAGGCAACATTTTTGTTTCTTGAGAAAAAATTTCCCTAAACTTAAGTTTCTCATAATCAGTATAATCATTATAATTAGAAAAACTCTCTTGCTCAAAACTTTTTCCTAAGTCTTTATTTTCAATTGCTTTTATTGATAAGAAGTTCCGTTTACTTGTTATTTTTTTTACAAAAGCGGTATCAGGCAACGAAAAACCTATTGGTATTTTGTAACCTTCTTCTAAAAATGTTCCGTAGATAAAACTCTTATTACCTGTTGCATCTACTTGTTTAAACAAATAATTGGTAATTTCTGTTTTTGTTCTAAACATTTCATTTTCATAGAATTTACTATACCTGTTATACGCCTCATTTTCTTCTTTTTCTTTTATTCTTTCTGAAGCTCTACCAAATGCTATAGTTACATTACTATCAAACTGCTGTTGTTTATTTCTTATTGAATCTTTTATCCAATATACCTGAACAGCTATAATACCAATTAATGAAATACTCATTAATACAACAATAAGAACAAATACTCTTTTTCCCATTAATCAAAAATAATTCTATATAAACAAGGAAAAAATATTTTTAACCTATATTAACAAAGATATTGATTTTTTGTGTCTTTTTTAACACTTTTACAAATCATTTGAAATTAAATTCTTTAAACTATTATGGATTTTCGCAACCTTTAATTTTGTTAATGACAAGTCTTCATTTTCAATAATATAGTGAGATTGAATTATTTTTTTAGTATCACTCCATTGGTTTTTAATTCTATTTTCAACCTCTTCACAAGAAGTATTATCTCTTTTTATAACTCTTTTTATTTTATCTTTTTTCGGTGCTATTACGGTAATAATTTTATCACAAAACTCACTACTTCCTGTTTCAAAAAGAATAGCATTTTCATATAAAATATAATCTTTATCCTTATTTTTTGTAACAAAATTTTTAAAATGTTGATGAACAACTGGATGAACGATACTATTTAAAATTGATAGTTTTTGCTTGTCATTAAAAACTATGTTAGCTAAAAATACCCTATCTATTTTTCCGTTTTTATAAACTTCTTCAGAAAATTCGGCTATAAGTTTATTTTTAATTTCTTCAGATGAATTCATTAGCTTTTTAGCCTCATCATCAGCTATATATACAGCTATATTATCAAACTCTAAAAAGAATTTAATAATTGTTGATTTTCCACTACCAATTCCCCCTGTTATACCTACAATCATTATTTATGGATTAAAAAGTCAACTTTATTAGGAACTATTCTTGAAGTTAAAATATAATCAGATTTTGATTTTAACTTTAAAATTAAATACGGATGTTTATTTTTAACAGCCTCATTAAAATCACAATAAACCTCAAAAGAATCTTTTGTTATTTTGTCAAAATCTTCTAGCTGTAACTTAAAAAACACCTTTACTTTTTTGGGGAAAATATTTAACTTACTTCCTTTAGGAATATTTTTTACGTGTACAGGAATTTCAAACTCTTTTTCCGTAAACTTATTAACTTTAATACTTATTTCTACGGAACTATGACATATTTTTACCTTATTAAGTTTCTCTGGTAAAACAATTGGTAGTTTTTTATTAATATCATTTGATACATCTTGTAAAACCAACCTTTCTAATCTAATACTATTAATGTTTTTTAATTGTAATTCGGTTCCTGATATTGTAACACTGTCTGGCTTTATTAATGGTTTTTCAACAATATCATAACCTGATTTATATTCTATTTCTAAATTAGGTAAAACAGGAATTTTTTTTGTTTGTAAACTTCCTAATTTTAAATATATAGTATCTTGTTTTATTTCCTTTAATAATAACCCAGATTTTATTTGTTTTTGAATGTTTCTTATTTGGTTATTAACTAAAATATAATAATTATTAGTTGATTTTTTATTTAACTTCTCTACTGAAAGTTCTATTTCTTTACTAAAAAAATTGGCTAAAAATAATTTGAAACCTGTACCTTCTACTAAAATATCTATTTCATCAATAGGTTCCTCTTGTAATATTTTATTTTGTGCTAATCCTTTATAATTAATATCATAAGATAAAAAAACAGTAGATTTTTTTGATAAATTTATCAATATCCATATAGAAAAAGATGTTAATAAAAAAACCAAAAAAGCCTTAGGTATGTTATTTTTTATCTTCAAAACAATTCAAATGTAATTAAAAAACTATTTAAAATAACATTAAAGATTTTTTAAATTTAACCCTATGTATTTTAAATAGTTTATTGTTTTTTAATAATCGCATTATTGTACAATTATTTTTTCACATCAGCAGAATACTTAGCTGTCAATTCCATAGAAATTGATGCTCTTTCTATTCTTAGTTTTCCTGCTCCCGTTTCAATAAGTAACGTTCCATCATTGTTAATTTCCACCACTCTACCATGAATACCACCTGTGGTAACAACTTTTAAACCTTTCTTTATTTCTGATTGAAATTTTTTCTCTTTTTTTTGACGAGTTACTTGTGGACGTATCATAAAAAAATATAAAACTCCTACCATTGCTATAAAAGGCAATACACTCATTATTCCTTCTGAATTCATTTGTAATAAAATTGTTTGAAACATTATTTTTTCTTTTTAGGCTTTACCATTCCTGATATCTTCACCATTTCTATTCCTTTTTCTGTATTTGTAGTTAATGTAACTGTTTTTGTTTGTTTGTTAGGTTTTCCACTTGTATTAAACCTTACCTGAATTTCAGATTTTTCACCCGGTTTTATAGGGTCTTTACTCCATTTAGGCACTGTACAACCACAAGTTGCTTTGGCATCTAAAATTAATAAATCTGATTTACCTTTATTTGTAAGCACAAACGTTGTTTCTACTATTTCACCCTCATTTACAGTTCCAAAATCATATTCACTTTTATCAAAAGAAACTATAGGAGCTCCAACTGAATTAGCATCTCTTTTTTGTGCTTCAACTAAATTTTCTTTTTTGATTTTTGATTTTGCATTTTCCTTTCCACAAGAAACAAAAATTCCTAAAGAAAGCACTGAAACTAAAATTACTCTTTTTATCATTTTTAAAAAATTTTAAATTTTATATTGTAAAAGTACATAATTTATTTAGTTATTTAAAACTAAACGAATTATTACATTAATCCTCTACCTATTTTAACCATTTTATTTGATTCTAAATATTCCTTAGATAATCCGTCTAATATACCGTTAATAAAATAACTACTTTTTTCGGTTGAATAGTCTTTTGCAAGCTCAATATATTCATTAATAGTTACACGGCTCGGGATTGACGGGAAATGAAGAAACTCTGTAATTGCCATTTTTATTAAAATCATATCAATATCAGCTATACGGTCTGCTTCCCAATTAGGTGTTTTTTCCTGAATATCATCATTATAAGTATGTTGATGTAGCATTGTTTTATTAAATAAATCCGATACAAATTGTTTATCATCATTATCTTTATATAAACTACCTAATACAAATGGTTTCTTTAAACTTAATTTATTTAATGTTTTTACAACCCAAGTATTTACAAAAGGTAAGTCATCTACCCAAGAAATCATAACATCTTCAAAATAATCTGCTAATTTTTCATTAGGAGCAATTATTTCTTTAAAAAAATCTACAACAAACTGCTTGTCTTTATTTAAATCATATTCATTTGATGACATATATTCTTTATAAAGCTCACTGTTTTGTAAATCTTCAAAAATTAATTTTACATATTCATCAGAAATTTCCCAATTATTTAGCTTATTTAATTCTAAATATCCTACTAAACTAATACTTTGTTCAAGGGTTTTTATAAATTGGTTATTTATAAATCGTTCATTAGGTTGTAAATCTTCTTTTGTAGCAAGAATTTTCTTTTTAGAAAGTTCAATTTTTTTCTCTGCCAATTTTTGAACTTCAACCAATAATTGAAGATTAAGGGCGTACAAATCAAACATTTTTTGAATGCTGTACTTTAAGAATTTTTCTTCTTTAATTAAATCACAATCATTTGTTTTCTGCATTGCATATACAGATTGCATTACTTTAACTCGAATATGTCTTCTATTAATCATTTTAAAGAACTTTTAAAAAGGCTATAAATTAGTTTTTATAGACCGCAAAAATATGTTTTTTTATTCTTATTTAGAATAATAAATTTAAAAAATAACCTATTTATGCATCAAATACACAAATAGGCTATATAATATGTTTACACTAAATTATTTATTTTCTCTCTTACGAGTATCAATTATATTTTGAGCAATATTAAATGCTGCTTTATGAGTTGTTATATCTTCTTTTTCAGATAAATTGAAAATATCTAAAGTAGTATTATAAATATTTTCTGCTCTTTTTTTACTCTCTTCTTTGGTATATCCAACCAATTCAGCATATACATTAATAATACCTCCTGCGTTAATTAAGAAATCAGGAGCGTAAGCAATACCTTTCTCTCTTAACATTTGCCCGTGCTTAACCTCATCTTCTAACTGATTATTAGCTGACCCCGCAATAACTTTTGCCTTTAATTGAGCAATTGTTTTATCATTAACGGTAGCCCCTAATGCACAAGGAGAGTAAATATCAATATCTAAACCATAAATATCACTACCTAATACAATTTTAGCACCGTATTTTTTACTTAATTCCTCTAAACGTTCTTCGTTTATATCGTTTATAATAACGTGCCCTCCTTCTTCAGTAATATGTTTTACAACAGCTTCCCCTACATTACCAACACCCTGAACTAAAACTTTTTTGCCCTCTAAGCTATCTGTTCCAAATTTATATTTTGTAGCAGCTTTCATACCCATATAAACACCATAACCTGTTAATGGCGAAGGGTTTCCTGAACCTCCTAAACTTTCTGAAACTCCTACAACATGTGGTGTAACTTCTTTTATAACATCCATATCGTGTGTTGCCATTCCTACATCTTCAGCAGTAATGTATTTCCCACTTAATGAGTGTACAAATTCGCCAAAACGACGCATTAATTTATCATTTTTTTGAGTTTTAGCATCTCCTATAATTACAGCCTTCCCTCCTCCAAGATTTACTCCTGTAATTGCCGATTTAAACGTCATTCCTCGTGATAATCTTAAAACATCATTTAATGCTTCCCACTCACTATTATATTGCCACATTCTTGTTCCTCCTAAAGCAGGACCTAAAGTTGTGTTATGAATACCAATTATTGCTTTTAAACCCGTATCTTCGTCATTACAAAAAACAATTTGTTCATGATTATCAAACGACAATTGCCCAAATACAGGACTAGCTTTAAGTTCTTTACTATCAATAGTTTTTACCCTCATTATATTAATTTATTTTTAGGTTAAATGGTTGCGATTGGCAAAGATATACAAGTAAGTTAGATTAAACAAAAATATGTTCACGATAAATGAAAGAATTAAAACACCTTAATAAATACTTTTTTAAATACAAATACCCTTTATTAACAGGACTTATAATAACTGTGTTAGCCCAATTATTAGCATTACAAATTCCTAAAATAATTAGTAGTTCGTTAAATATTGTTGAGAAATATCAATTAAATGAAGTTTCAGATTTAGCTAGCGTAAAAAAGACATTGTTTTATAATATTTTATTAATAATAGGTGCTACATTATTAAGTGGTTTTTTAACTTTTTTAAAACGTCAAAAAATAATTGTTACTTCTAGGCTAATAGAGTTTGATATGAAAAATGAAATTTTTAATCATTATCAAAAACTATCTTTAAATTTTTATAAAAATAATCGTACAGGTGATTTAATGAATAGAATATCTGAAGATGTATCAAAAGTAAGAATATACTTTGGTCCTGCAATTATGTACACTATTAATATGATAGTGTTGTTTTTTATAGGATTTATCCAAATGATTCAAATAGCACCAAAACTAACTCTATACGTATTCATTCCGTTTCCTATATTATCTATTTCAATATTTTTATTAAGTAGAGAAATTAACCGTAAAACAAAAATTACTCAACAATATTTATCTAAATTAACCACTTATAGCCAAGAGTTTTTTTCTGCAATTGATGTTGTTAAATCTTACTCAATTGAAAAAATTATTACCAAAAATTTTGATACCCTTGCCAATGAAACTAAAAACAAAAATTTAGATTTAACAACAACTCAAGCATTTTTCTTTCCTTTAATGATTTTATTAATAGGTATTAGCAATATTTTGGTTATTTATATTGGCGGAAAACAATACATTGCAGGGGAAATAAAAATTGGAGTTATTGCTTCGTTTATAATATATATTAACTTGCTTACTTGGCCTGTTACTCTTATCGGTTGGGTTACATCAATGGTACAACAGGCAGAGGCATCGCAAAAACGTATTAATCAGTTTTTAAAACAAACTCCTGAAATTCAAAGTAAAATAAACTCAAAACAAACTGAAATAAATGGTAATATTGAATTTAAAAATGTATCATTAACTTATAAAGATTCTAATATAACAGCATTAAAAAACATTAATTTTTCAGTAAAAAAAGGACAAACCTTAGCCATTTTAGGTAAAACAGGAAGTGGTAAATCTTCAATCGTAAATTTAATTTCTAGACTTTATGATTGCTCTGATGGAACTATATTTATAGACGATATACCTATAAAAGATTATAATTTGAATAGCATTAGAAACAAAATCGGTTTTGTACCTCAAGAGCCTTTTTTATTTTCAGATACAATTGAAAACAATATTAAGTTTGGAAAAGAAGATGCTACAAAAGATGAAATTATAGAAGCCTGTAAAAACACAGCAATTCATAATAATATAATAACTTTTAAAAATAAGTATAATACTATTTTAGGGGAACGAGGAGTAACACTCTCTGGCGGACAAAAACAACGAATTTCTATTGCAAGAGCCATTATTAAAAATCCTAAAATTTTAATTTTTGATGATTGTTTATCGGCAGTAGATACCAAAACAGAAGAACAAATTTTATCTAACTTACATAAAATTTCAAAAGATAAAACTACTTTTATTATAAGTCATAGAGTTTCTTCTGTCAAAAATGCAGATAAGATAATCGTTTTAGATAAAGGAAAAATAATACAGCAAGGAACTCATAATGAGCTACTAACCGTAAACGGATATTATAAATACTTATACGAACAACAATTATCAAAAAAATAATTTTAATTTTTTATTATTTTTTTGGTTATTGAGTAAAATATTTTTATAGATTTGTAAGTATTAACTAAACAAGTAAATTTTACACTAAAAATTATGAGCGAGAAAGTTGAACAAGAAGAAATCTTCTCACAAGTTTTAAGAGCTGGAAGAAGAACGTATTTTTTTGACGTTAGAGCAACGAAAGCAGATGATTATTATTTAACCATTACTGAAAGTAAAAAGTTTACTCATGACGATGGTTCTTTTCATTATCAAAAGCACAAAATTTATTTATACAAAGAAGACTTCTCTGATTTTCAGGAAATGCTAACAAAGGCAACTGAATACATCATTAAAGAGAAAGGAGATGAAGTAATTAGTGAACGTCATCAAAAAGATTACAAAAAAGAAGAAGCAACTACTACCTCTACAACAGAAGAAGAAAGCACACCTTCTTCAGCTAGTTTTACTGATGTTTCTTTTGATGACATTTAATTCTTTGTAACACAGAACTAAGTAACCTTAAGAGGTTATTTTAATTCAATTTACACAAAAAACCACCTTTAGTAAAGGTGGTTTTACTGTTTATAAAATATTCTTTATTACTTTACTTTTAGCAACTGTTTCCTCCCACTCTTTACAAACATTACTTTCTTTTGTTATTCCCCCTCCTACATAAATAATTATGTTATTATCTTCAATTTCCATACAACGTAAGTTCACAAATAAATTAGAATAAAGAGTATCTGTTTTTAATTTTAAGTTCAGTTCTCCTAAAAAGCCAGTATAGAATTTTCTGTTATAATTTTCATTATCAATTATAAACTTTTTTGCTTTTATTTTTGGAAAACCACAAACTGCTGGGGTTGGATGTATTTTATGTATAACTTCCTTTAAATCACAAAAATCATCCTTTAAAACACCTGAAATTTTTGTTTTTAAATGTAATAAGTTTCCTGCTTTAACTGTTTCTAAATTTGAAGAAGTAACCTCTTTACAAATTAATTTTAAATTTGCTATTATACTTTTGGTAACTATATTTTGCTCCTCAATTTCTTTAAAATCCCAATTTACATTAACATCTCCTTTAAACTCTTTTGTGCCTGCTAAAGACATTGTTTCAATATTATTACCACAAATATTAAATAATGTTTCAGGCGTTGCACCCAACCACAAACCTACTTTTGGATGAAACCACAAATAAACCATTGATTTATCATAAGTAACAAGCAGTTTTTTAAATATCTCTAAAACATTAAAATCATTAATTTTTACAATTTCTTTACGCGATAAAACTACTTTTTCAAAATCTCCATTATTAATAGCTTTTATAGCTTTATCAACGATAGATTTATGAAATTCTTCGCTATCATCATTTAAAGGATAGGGATTTTTAGAACAAAAATCAGCATTAAAATTAATATCTTGTTGTATAAATTCAGAAGAATTATCAGGTATTAGTATAGCTGGTTTTTCATCATCAAACGGAGCAAATACAAATCCGCTTTCCAAATAATTTTCGGTAACAAATAACTCATCATTTTTTTGAAAAAATGCAGAAATAAAAGTTTTATCAGGATACTTATATGCTACAAATGGCAAGTTATTTTTTAATGCAATTTTAATTTTTTCTAGAATATCCAATTTATAGATTATTTCAATATTAAAAATCTATTTTTTATCTAAAACAATGTTAGTCATTTTGGCTAATGATATTAAAGCTCCTTCTTCATCAGTTACTCTTACCTCCCATAAATGCGTTGTTCTCCCTTTATGTATTGCTGTTGCTGTTGCAAAAACGTGTCCTTCTTCTTTACTTTTTAAATGATTTACACTTAATTCTATTCCTTTTACCTCTTTAGTTTTAGTATCAACCGAAAAAATTGAAGCCATACCTGCAACAGTTTCACAAAGAGCAGCAGTAGCACCACCATGTAAAATTCCGTTTGGCTGATGTACATCTGAACTAACGGTCATTTTCATTGTTAAAAAATCTTTCCCCATATCCACATATTCCATCTTCAAAGTTTCCATTAACGTGTTTTTATTAGATTCATTTAAAGCATCTAACATTCCCTCTTTATTATTTGTAGCATAAGCCTCATTAAAAGCTTTTAATATTTCTTCTTTGCTTCTCATAAAAGTGTTTTATAAATTATTTAAAGTACAAAAATATGTATATTTATTGTATTTTTGGTTTTTCTTTAAATTTAAAAAAATGTACAAAATTCGAGTTATTTTAGATACCAAGGAAGATGTTATTAGAACCATATCTTTTAACGAAAAACAATCTTTAGAAAAATTACATTATGCTATTGCTAATGCTTTCGGTTTTAATGGTCTTGAAATGGCTTCTTTTTATAGAACAGATAACGAATGGAATCAAGGCGAGGAAATTCCGTTATTTAATATGGAGGATGAAGAATCTATAAATATGAACTCTTGTATTTTAAATGAAACGTTATTTAAAGAAAATGATAAACTTATATACGTTTATGATTTCTTAAATATGTGGACTTTCTTTGTTGAAGTTATAGAAATTACTAATGAAAAAATAACTGAACCAAAAGTAATTTTATCAGTAGGGGAAGTTCCTTCAGAAGCCCCTAATAAAGAGTTTAAAGCTATATCAAATAATGGATTTGAAGATGAATTCAGTTCTGAATTTGATGATTATAACGATTTTGATAGCTATGATGATTTTGATAATTATTAAAATCATAAATACTACCAAATTAATAGGAATAATATTGTAACATTATTTCTACTTGCTCGTCTTAATACTAAAATCAAAAAAACAAAACCAATTTTGGAAACAATACTCTCTATAAAAAACCTAAACAAAAAATACGGCAAAGTACACGCTGTTAATAATCTTTCTTTTGATGTTAAAAAAGGTGAGATATACGGTATTTTAGGACCTAATGGAAGTGGAAAATCAACCACTTTAGGAATTATTTTAAATGTTGTAAATAAAACATCAGGAGAATTTACTTGGTTTAACGGAAGTATGTCAACCCACGATGCCTTAAAAAAAGTAGGTGCTATTATTGAACGCCCTAACTTTTATCCGTATATGACTGCTGTTCAAAACCTACAATTAATCTGTAAAATAAAAAATGTTCCTTTTTATAGAATTGATGAAAGTTTAAAAACTGTAAATCTTTACGAACGTGGAAATAGTAAATTCAGGACTTTTTCATTGGGTATGAAACAACGTTTGGCTATTGCCTCTGCCCTATTAAACGAGCCTGAAATTTTAATTTTAGATGAACCTACAAACGGTTTAGACCCACAAGGAATACACGAAATAAGAAAAATAATTAAAAATATTGCCAAAAACGGAACAACAATTTTACTTGCCTCTCACTTATTAGATGAAGTAGAAAAAGTTTGCTCACACGTAATGGTTATTAGAAACGGAGTTAAACTGTATAGTGGACGTGTTGATAATATGATTGCATCAAACGGAATACTAGAAATTAAAACCGATAATAATAACGAAAAACTAATTGATGTTTTAAAGAAACACGAAAGTATTACCAATGTAAATATTGATAATGACCTAATAATTGCCAGTTTAGGAAGTGAAATATCAGCATCAGAAATAAATAAATATCTTTTTGAAAACGGAATATTTGTATCTCATTTAGTAAAAAAAGATTTAAGTTTAGAACAGAAGTTTTTACAATTAACCAACAAATAATATAATTATGCTACGACTTTTAAATATAGAATTCCATAAATTAAAATACAATAGAGCAAGTAGATTATTAATTATTATTTACTTTGGATTACTAACTTCCATTTCTTTAATTTCTGCAATTAAATTTGATATAGGACCTATAAAATTCAATTTAGCTGAACAAGGAATTTTTAACTTTCCTTTTATTTGGCATTTTAGCACTTATATAACTGCTGGTTTTAAATTCTTCTTACTGTTGGTTATCGTTTCTATGATGTCAAACGAATATAGTTCCAAAACTTTAAAACAGAATTTAATTGACGGTTTAAGTAAAAAAGAATTTATCCTATCAAAATTTTATACGGTAATTGTTTTTTCTGCAATATCTACACTATTTGTATTTGTGGTTTCTCTTGTATTAGGGTTAATTTATTCTGATTTTAATGAATTATCAATCATTTTAACCGATTTGGATTACCTTTTAGCATTTTTCGTAAAATTAGTAGGATTTTTCTCCTTTGGTTTATTTTTAGGAATTTTAATAAAACGTTCTGCTTTTGCAGTAGCATCTATGATTATTTGGGCAATGATTGAGGGTTTTATTAAACTTTATTTATATTGGAATTTTAGCCATTTAAAAGAAACTAAAACAGAAGTGGTTAATAATATAATGCAATTTTTACCATTAGAAGCAATGGCTAATTTAATAAAAGAGCCTTTTAGCCGTTTAAGTGCTGTAAAATCAGTAACAAACCAGCTTTCTATTGATGTATCAAATGATTATTCAATAAGCTATTTTAACATATTAATTGTTATTATATGGACATTCATTTTTAATTACTTATCATACCGATTACTTAAAAAAAGAGATTTGTAAAATAAACTAAATTTTATATTAAGATTTAATTATTATAAGGAAAGTAATCTTTAAAAATAGAAACGGATATTATTGGCATCTGTTAATTACCAAAAGAACTTGAAATACTGAAGAATAGAAGTACTGTACCTAAAATTAAAAATATAATACCCCAATATTGCATAGGAATCCAAAATAATGTGTGTTGATTACGAATTTTAATTCTTTCTCCTGTTTCTTCATCAATTAAATTTCTTTCATTTTTAATATTCCATTTTTTACCAAAAAACCAACCAAACAAGCCCGTTATATATGCTGAAAAAACAAAAATATATTTTGCCATTTCTGGCGGTAATACAAATCCACAAAAAACGAATGAAGCAAAAAGAACTAACACTAAAAGAAAACCTCTACCCGACCAAATAATCATAATTGTATATTTTTATTATTAATCATCCGCAATAATAATAATGCAAATTTTAAGTGCATTTTTTTATAATTAAAGATATCTCCCCTCTTTATACACTCCCATATTTTCGTACTTATCCATACGTTTGGCAATCAATTCTTTTTCTTTTAAATCTTTTAATTCATTAAAAGCTGATAATATTTGTTTTTCTACAGCTTTAAAAGCATTTTCTCTGTCAAAATGAGCACCACCTAAAGGTTCTTTTATAATTCCATCAATTAACTTCAACTTCTTCATATCTTGCCCTGTTAATTTTAAAACTTCAGCTGCTTGTTCTTTATATTCCCAACTACGCCATAATATAGATGAACAAGATTCAGGAGATATTACCGTGTACCAAGTATTTTCCATCATATAAACCTTATCACCTACACCTATACCTAAAGCTCCTCCTGAAGCTCCTTCTCCAAGAATAATTGAAATAATTGGAGTTTTTAAACGTGTCATTTCAAAAATATTACGAGCAATAGCCTCTCCTTGCCCTCTTTCTTCTGCTTCTAACCCTGGGTAAGCACCTGGGGTATCAATTAATGTTACCACAGGAATACCAAATTTTTCTGCCATTTTCATTAATCGTAATGCTTTTCTGTACCCCTCAGGATTTGGCATACCAAAATTTCGGTATTGGCGCATTTTAGTATTATTACCTTTTTGTTGGCCGATAAACATAAAACTCTGGTCTCCTATTTTTCCTAAACCACCAATCATTGCTTTGTCATCTTTTACGTTTCTATCACCGTGTAGTTCCATAAAAGTATCTCCGCAAATGGCTTTAATATAATCTAAAGTATAAGGTCTATTAGGATGACGTGATAATTGTACCCTTTGCCACGGAGTTAAATTTCCATAAATAGATTTTTTTGCTGAAATTAACTTTTCTTCAATATTTTTACAAGTATCAGAAACATCAACCTCACTTTCTTTTCCAATTAATTCACACTTTAAAAGTTGTTCTTGTAACTCTTTAATTGGTTTCTCAAAATCTAAATATTCCATTTTTAAAGTTTTATTTTAAACTATTTGCAAGGGCAAACTTACTAAATTATTATTAATTTTCTTCATGGAGATTATTAAAAGTAAACACATTATGATTATTTTCTAGCTTTTAAATACAAGAATATTGCAAGGCAACCAAATACCATATTAGGCATCCACACGTATAATAGTGAATTAACCCCCGCCACAGCACCTAACACTTCAGCTATTTTTAAGAAAAAAACATACATAAACATAATGGTAATACCAATGGCTAAATTAACTCCCATACCCCCTCTACGTTTCTTTTGTGCCAAGGCAACAGCTATTAACGTTAAAATATAAGAGGCTATTGGTAAACTTGTTCGTTTATACAATTCTACTAAATAAGCATTTAAGTTTTTAACCCCTCGTTTTTTAGACTTATTTATAAATTTTGATAATTCATTAGATGGCATTTGTTGTGCCAAGGCATCTTTATAAATAAAATCTTTAGGAGTAAAACCAAAGGCAATATCTTTTTGTGTACCTGAATAAATACTATCTTTTTTATTAAAAATTTTTCGTTCTTTCCAGCTATATAACGTAAATAAACTATCTTTTTCTTTCCATCTAAAATTATCTGCAATTAATTTTGATTTTAATTTTAATCCGTCATATTTCTCCATTGAAAAATTGTAACCTGATTGCCTTTTTACATCATAATTTTGAATAAAAATATAGGTACTATCATCTAACTGTAAACTAAAATTACTTACCGTATTATCTTTATATTTTTTTCTTTTTAAATACTCTTTTTCAAACTTTTTACGCACCTTACTACTAGAAGGAACCACATAATGATTCATTACAAGAGCCAATATTGTTACAAGTGTAGCCCCTATAAAATACGGGTATAAAAAACGAGTAAATGAAATTTGTGAACTATTTATTGCAACAACCTCAGTATTATTTGCTAGTTTAGAAGTAAACAAAATTACTGCTATAAACAATGCCAATGGCATAAATGTATTGGCATAGTAAATAATAAAATTTATATAATAATCCTTTATTATTTCTAAAACTGTAAGCGAGTCATTTCTTAAAAATTTATCAATTTTTTCAGAAATATCAATTGCCACAGCAATAGGTATTAATACCAACAATGTAAATACAAATGTTGTTAAATATCTTTTTAATATGTATTTATCAAGAATTTTCAAAAGTTTATTCTAACATAAATTATTTTACAATCGTTTATCCATTTGTTTTACCATTTTATCTTTCCATTCAGCAAAATCTCCCTGTAAAATATGTTTTCTTGCCTCACGCACTAACCAAAGATAAAATCCTAAATTATGTATAGACGCTATTTGTTTACCCAACATCTCTTTTGATGCAAATAAATGGCGTAAATATGCCTTTGAATACATTGTATCTACACTTGTAATACCCATTTCATCAATAGGAGAAAAATCATTTTCCCATTTTTTATTTTTAATATTAATGGTACCGTGTGCTGTAAATAACATTCCGTTTCTTGCATTTCTTGTTGGCATTACACAATCAAACATATCAACCCCTAAAGCTATATTTTCAAGAATATTTATAGGTGTTCCTACCCCCATTAAATAACGTGGTTTATCTTGTGGTAAAACACTACAAACAAGCTCTGTCATTTCATACATTACCTCGGCAGGCTCTCCAACTGATAAACCTCCAATTGCATTTCCTTCTGCTCCAATAGAAGAAATAAATTCGGCAGATTGCGTTCGTAAATCTCTAAACACCCCACCTTGAACTATTGGAAATAAAGTTTGATTATATCCATACTTTGCAGGAACTTTTTCTAAATGATTAACACATCTTTTTAACCAACGATGTGTCATTTCCATAGAATTTTTAGTATAACTATATGTAGATAATGCTGGCGGACATTCATCAAAAGCCATAATAATATCAGCACCTATTGAACGCTGTATTTCCATTACTTTTTCAGGTGAAAAGAAGTGAAGTGAGCCATCAATATGGCTTTTAAACTTAACCCCCTCCTCTGTTATTTTTCGTCTTTCTGATAGTGAATAAACTTGGTATCCTCCACTATCAGTTAAAATATTTCTATCCCAATTCATAAACTTGTGTAGCCCACCCGCTTGTTCTAAAATTGAAGTTTGCGGACGCAAGTATAAATGATAGGTGTTTCCTAAAATAATATCAGGATTTATTTGCTCTTTAAGTTCCGATTGATGAACTCCTTTTACTGAAGCAACAGTTCCCACGGGCATAAATATTGGCGTTTCAATAATTCCGTGGTCAGTAGTTATTACTCCTGCTCTTGCTTTACTTTTTTCGTCTGTTGTTTTTAATTCAAATTGCATAGGGTGCAAATATACAATGTAATTGTTAAAGGTTAATTTATTTATTTTTTACGCTGGCGCCCAAATTTTAACCTAAAATTATTCTTTTTACTTGGTTTTACACTTTCAGTATTATTTTTTTGAGGTTCATTTGTTTTTACTGAAGTAGCAACCAATTTATTAATTTCAGATATTTCTTTTGAAGTTAATTCTCGCCACTCTCCTACTTTTAATCTATCTAAACTTATATTCATAATACGGATACGTTTTAGCTTTTTAACTTCATATCCTAAATACTCACACATTCTTCGAATTTGCCTATTTAACCCTTGAACAAGAATAATTTTAAAAACCCTATCATTTATTTTTTCAACCTTACATTTTTTGGTAACGGTGCCTAAAATTGGAATTCCATTACCCATTCTTTTTATAAATCTATCATTAATAGGCTTATCTACCGTTACAATATATTCTTTTTCATGATTATTTCCTGCTCGTAAAATTTTGTTTACAATATCTCCGTCATTAGTTAAAAAAATTAATCCTTCTGATGGTTTATCTAACCTACCAATAGGAAATAATCTTTGAGGATGACCAACAAATTTTACTATGTTTTTTCGTTCTTTACTATCAGTAGTACAAACAATTCCAATAGGTTTATTTAATGCTATATAAAATGGTTTTGGTTTAGTTTTTAAAGGTTTTCCGTTAATTTTAACTTCATCTCCTTCAAAAACTCTATTTCCTAATTGTGCAATTTTATTGTTAATGGTTACACTACCATCAACAATTAATTTTTCTGCCTCTCGGCGAGAACAAATACCTGTACTACTAATGTACTTATTTATGTTTATTGAGTTTTTATTTGTTTCCATAATAAAAGGCAAAGAAACAGAATTAAAATAAAAATCTTATATTATCTTTGTAAATATTATTGAATAAGGTATGAAAAAAAAGATTACAATTGCTATTGACGGATTTTCTTCAACAGGAAAAAGTACTATTGCTAAAAAATTAGCAAAAAAGTTAAATTATATACATATTGATACTGGTGCTATGTACCGAGCAATTACTCTTTATGCCATGAATAAAGAATATATTAAAAAGGATTTTTTTGATAAAGAAAAACTAATTACCGATTTACCTAACATTAATATATCTTTTAAATTTAATAAAGAAAAAAACTCAAATGACACTTATTTAAATGGTGAAAATGTTGAGGATAAAATACGTTCTATAACTTTATCTAACTTTGTAAGCCACGTAGCATCAATTCCTGAAGTTAGAAAGAAACTTGTTAAAATTCAACGAGAAATAGCTAAAAACAAAGGTGTAGTAATGGACGGAAGAGATATAGGAACCGTTGTGTTACCTAATGCCGATTTAAAACTTTTTTTAACAGCATCTGCCGATAAAAGAGCAACAAGAAGATACAAAGAACTGATAAGTAAAGGAGAAAAAGTAAGTTTTGATGAAGTTTTAAAAAACGTACAAGACAGAGATTTTTTTGATTCTAACCGTTCCGATTCACCCCTAACGGAAGCTGAAGACGCCATTAACATAGACAATTCTGATATGGGATTAGAAGAACAATTTGAACATATTATGGGACTTATAAATAATTTGTAATAATTTTGAATTGCATAATTACTTTTTTATTGCTGAACCCCTAAAATTTTATGAATTTTAAACTTGTTTCAGATTTTAAACCAACGGGAGACCAACCCCAAGCTATCAATCAATTAGTAAAAGGGATTGAAACCAATGAAAAATATCAAACCTTACTTGGTGTAACTGGCTCTGGTAAAACTTTTACGGTTGCAAATCTTGTAGAAAAAGTAAATAAACCAACCTTAGTTTTGGCCCATAATAAAACTTTAGCAGCTCAATTGTATTCCGAGTTTAAACAGTTCTTCCCTGATAATGCTGTTGAATATTTTGTTTCATATTATGATTATTATCAGCCAGAAGCATACTTACCTGTAACAGGTACTTATATTGAAAAAGATTTATCAATAAACGAAGATATTGAACGTTTGCGAATTAGTACTTCCTCCTCACTCCTTTCTGGACGAAGAGATGTTTTGGTTGTAGCCTCTGTTTCTTGTTTATATGGTATCGGTAATCCTACCGAATTCAAAAAAAATGTAATTTCTATTGAAGTTGACCAGCAAATTTCACGTACCAAATTTTTACATCAATTAGTTACAAGTTTATATTCTCGTACCGAAAACGAAGTAAAAAGTGGAACATTTAAGGTAAAAGGAGATGTGGTTACCATTTATCCGTCATACGGAGATAATGGTTACAGAATTCATTTTTTTGGCGATGAAATTGAAGAAATAGAAACTTTTGATATTGAAAATAATTCAACCATTAGTAAGTTAGATAAACTTAATATATACCCTGCAAATTTATTTGTAACCTCACCAGATGTTTTGCAAAAAGCCATTCATAACATTCAAGATGATTTAATGAAGCAGTACAATTATTTTAATGAAATTGGCAAACATTTAGAGGCAAAACGACTTAAAGAACGAACAGAATTTGATTTAGAAATGATTAGGGAATTAGGTTATTGTTCAGGAATTGAAAACTACTCTCGTTACCTTGACGGACGAGAAGCAGGCACTCGCCCATTCTGTTTATTAGATTATTTTCCTGATGATTATTTAATGGTAATTGATGAAAGCCACGTTACAATTCCGCAAGTTCACGCAATGTATGGAGGTGATAGAAGCAGAAAAGAAAATTTAGTTGAATATGGTTTTCGCCTACCTGCTGCAATGGATAATCGTCCATTAAAATTTGAGGAATTTGAAAAATTACAAAATCAAGTTATTTATGTTTCAGCAACCCCTGCTGATTATGAACTACAAAAAACAGAAGGAGTTTTTGTAGAACAAGTTATTCGCCCAACAGGACTGTTAGACCCTGAAATTGAAGTTCGCCCAAGTGAAAATCAAATTGATGATTTAATTGAAGAAATTCAAATTAGAGTTGAAAAAGATGAACGAACACTTGTAACCACTTTAACCAAACGAATGGCGGAGGAAATGGCAAAATATTTAACTCGTATTCAAATCCGTTGTCGTTACATTCATTCTGATGTTGATACTCTTGAAAGAGTTGAAATTATGCAAGATTTAAGAAAAGGGTTATTTGATGTTCTTATTGGTGTAAATTTACTCCGTGAAGGTCTTGATTTACCCGAAGTTTCACTCGTTGCAATTTTAAATGCTGATAAAGAAGGATTTTTACGTTCTCACCGTTCTCTCACACAAACCGTTGGTCGTGCTGCAAGAAATATAAACGGAAAAGCAATTTTATATGCTGATGTAATTACAAAATCTATGCAAAAAACCATTAATGAAACCAACCGACGCAGAGAAAAACAGATTAATTACAATACAAAAAACGGAATTACTCCTACCCAAATAATTAAAAAGATAGACAATACACTTTCTAAAAGTGCCATTACTTCTTTTCATTATGATAATTCTATTAAAAAAATTGAAAATCAAGATTTAGAATATCTATCAAAAGAAGAAATTGAAAAACGTATTAGAGAGAAGCGAAAGCAAATGGAAAAATCTGCCAAAGAATTAGATTTTTTAACTGCTGCAAAATTACGAGATGAAATTAAAGTTTTAAATAACAGATTAAAAAAACTCTAATACTTATTATCATTTCACAAAACTAAA